>NZ_BAAHYP010000007.1:0-91705 GCF_054657495.1 Howardella ureilytica
AAACAAAAGCTTGAACTTTCAGAACGACTACATTCAAATATGCGTCATGAGCATGATGAAAATCGTTTACAAGTCTTGATTTCGGGATGTCAAATTGTTGTCTGAAATCAATTACATTGCATGCCTTAGAATATACAAACTCTGTTTTTTCACCGCTGAGCAGCTGCTTTAATAATTCCAGAACCGATTTAGTCGCCTGACTTGTTTCTACCAGCTGCCTGTCAATAAATCCTGCTTTATCTTCGTCAGTAAGCGGCTCGCTTCTCTTTAAGCGATTATACTTTATATTATTTATAAGATTGGCGTCTAACAACCTTTTCCATAATTCTTTTATTTTAGGATTGCTTTGAACGGATTTCTTTATAAGACCGTCGCTTTTATGAGCATTTTCCTCTTTTTTTACGAGAACCATGTTGTTATCAAGATTGTTGTCCGTTACAAAGTGCTGCGGATAAATATGATCAATATCATATTTATTGTCGTCAAATAGTTCGTTCAAAGGAATTTCTTCACCCGTATACATACATCTACCCGTTTGAGTAAGGTATAAATACATTTTCTTTGAACGTATAATTCCGCTTTCGTCCGCTTTTTCAATAACATCTTTCCAGTTTTTGGATTCATCTTTAATGTTTTTGTATAAATCAAGAAATTTTTTCTTTCTGGAAGTTGTTCTGTTCTTGTCTTTATCCGCTGATTTCTCGGCTCCTGACCTTGTAACTTCGACAAATATTCTGTCAGGAGCATGTCCCATAACATGAATAATTTCTTCGATAACAAGTATTGTTTGCCAAATCATTCTCTTGACGGGAGCACTGAAGTAATATTCACTCAAATCTTCAGGCTTGAATTCGGTAAGAGTCTTGTTCAATGTTTTTTTCTTCTTTTCCAATTCTTCTCTGAAAGTAAACCTGTCACTGTTTATAAGTTCCATTAAGTTGTACTGAGTGGTCCACAATGCCCCTATCAGACTTATGCTTTCATTTGTATATTTTTCATATCCCGGCAGCTCGATAAAACTTCTTGACACTCTTCCCCAATCTTTAAATTTAAGTCCGAGTATTCTTTTCATCTCCTGTTCGGTAAGTATGTCACCGTAATCCTTTTTTAATCTTTCTTTTACAAGTTTTTTGGAATCACCGTATATGGTCATTAATTCAACAATCTGCTCTGTTATTTTTTGGTATTTTTCTTCACGAAACTTCTCGCCGAATATGGCACTGAACTTACCGTATGTGCCGAAAGAAGGAAATTTAGTATCTTCATAGCCGTCTATTCCCGCAATTTCCTTCTCATCTTTTATCTTTCCCAGACATACCAGATAATTTGCAATAGAATTGTAAGTTACCTTTTCGCCTTTTTCATATAAGTTTTTATATATGTCCTGCTTCAGATCTACGTCAATCTTTACTCCGTTTATCTTTATGTTGTTAAGAATATTTAATAACGTAAATTTCTCATATATCAGAGATTCCTTCGGAACTACCTTTTCACCTTCTATGTACGTACATTTACGTATCAAGCGATCTATAAATATCTCCGCCGTCTTATGAATGTCTACCTTTTCTTCTAAATTCCACGGAAGAACTTCCCCGGAAGCCTTTCTTACAACCCATCCGTTACCGTTGTTTTCTGCACTTTTTTCGCTTAACGGTCCGATGTAGTACGGAATATGAAATGTAAACAGCTTAATTATCCGCTCGCTTACGGTAAGCCCGCTTTCATCCTTTTCTTTCAAAAACGGAAGATATCCCTCTGCATTTTTTAATATTGCTTTTAATTCCTTTTCATGAATTTGATTCGGTATTACTCCGTTAGATGCCGTAAGCTGTTTCGGAAGAAATGTTTCGTTATCCATTTCTGATTTTATTTTTTTAATTTCTTCGGTTTCTTCCAACGGTTTAAGCAATGCTTCTATCGTGTCGTACAAACATCTTCTCTCATCCTTTTTTTTATCCTTTTTGACATGTACCCTCCTTACCTTTTCTCCGCTGTTCTCTGACTTTACATATGCAGAATATGTACCCTTATCACAGCTTCTGAACATTTTGTTGTATGCGTCTTCACCGCACATATTCCTTATAACGGATTTTAATAATGTCAAATCGGCTTTGTGTTTTTCATAATCGGCTACACGGGCATCCGACAGATAATCTTTATCTCTTCGAATCTTTTTCAACAATGCAGCATCGTAAATCGCCTTGCCCGCTGCGATTATTTCATATTTTTCCTCTCCGATTTTTTCAATTAAAGCATCTGCCTGTTCGTCAAACTCAGCATCCTGAAAATCTATCTCTATCTTCTCTTTTTCATCTTCGAGTTCTTCCGCAATTTCCGGGAAAATGTTTTTCGCATCGGTTTTTAATCCGCAAATAAGCTTAACGAGCTCATTTTTTATTTTATATTCTTCATCTCCTTTTTTTATGTACATTATTTCACAGAGTTTTTTATGTTTCTCCATACGGGAACAATCTGTGCTTATAATGATTTTTTCAAACTCGTCCGTATCGAAATTCGAGAATTCAATGCCGGTTTCCGCCATGATTTTATTTTTAAAATCAAAATATAATTCTTTGATTTCTAAATCACCTTCTGCCGAAGACGCATTGCTTAAGAAGTGTCCTCTGTGTTTGAATATATTTAATATTGCAAGATACACAAGCCTGACATCATGCGGTTTCGGATTATGTATTAATTCGGATCTCAGATGAAATATCGTCGGATATTTTTCATAATAATTTTTATCGGTATAATTTTCGTCGTTAAACAATACATTATGACCGTATTCTTTGTCTTCTTCCCAATATTTACTGTTGTCCAAACGGGCGTAAAAGTTCGGATCGATTTCCTCTATCGCATCGGCAAAGTATTCTTTTAAATGGCCTCTCCTTACCAATTCTCTTTGGCGGCGGCGTCTTGCAATTCTTTTTATTCTTCTGCTTTCTGCGGTTTTCGCTTCTTCAAATTCGCGAATTCCCCAAAGATCCTTACCCTTTGCTCTTATTATGTTATATGATTTGTCCGTAACCGCCCAACCTACGGAGTTGGTTCCCATGTCCAGCCCCAAATAATATCCCTTCTTTTCCATATCATAATCCCTTTAAAAACAATTTTTATTGACTTTTATTATTTATTTAATTTATAATGATATATGAAATTACAAGTCGAGTTCAAATAAGGTTTAACCGTAATTGCGCCCTACGGGTGCCCGCATTGTGCGGATTAAGAGCTGTAAGAAATTACGGCTCTTTTTTATTTTCCGTATGCAATACATTGTTTTCCGACATATCAGTCATTGATATCCGCCGCGGCAATCCGGTTATTTCCGTTATGCCGTATCCGTTAATTTACATATCTGTCGGCAATGTTTTCTATTATTTCGTTTAAAGACATTTCTTTTTGATTATTTGTTTCAAATACCGTATGTTTTTGACCTTCATCCGACACATCATCTTTACCGTATAAGACTTCCGTTTTTCTGCCGTTCACCTTTATCAGCCATTTGTCACCGCCGCACAATATTGCCGTCTCAAACGGTGTATATGCAATGATTTTCAAGCCTTTGTGCAATATACATTTTTCCAATAAATCAATATTTATATTGTGCCTTCTGCATATACTTAAAACCATTGACATCTGTTTTTCATCGCCGCTGCACGCCTGCCTTAAAAGAATATTTCTTTTGCACTTGGGACACATAACCATCCCATCCGGAATGACTTTAGAAGCTGAAAAAACATCCGCATCGATATCTTTTATTTCTTCACACTGTCTGTCATGCACATATATGCTCAATATTGAATAGAAAAAGTTTAAGTTACTATCCTCCAGAAGATTTTTTTTAAGTCTGTTGCACGGATTGTCTTCATATTCCGCTTCCCCGCTCAAATCATTTCTTAAAAGCTTTATTCGTCCGTGAACTATTGACGCTTTATATCCCTTTTTATTAAGCCTTGACAAGTCAACCAGCTCTTTGGCGTTCTCTATGTTAAGTTCTCCTCCTTCTTCGGTATAAAGCGCCATTCCGTATTCAATACTGCGTCTGATTATTTTCCAATTTATGTTAAATGAAGTGTCGCTTATATATATGTCTCCGGTTTCCGTATCCACAAGTGCCATTATGCACTTAACGCAGCTTTTGCTGTGGAAATCCTCCGCAATAATTCCGCATGAGCAAATATTCTCCGATTTTTTCAGATTTTTACCCTTATCACCGTATACTATTATTCTGCTGTCGTATAGATCCTCCGCCCATGCAAAGTATTCCGCATTGTATTCTTCCGTCATTCTGTCGTATTCATTTTTATATATGACCTTGTGACTGTCGGGATTCATAGTACCATCTCCCTGAAATCTTCTTCGCTGATAATCGGTATCCCCAATTCCTTTGCTTTTTTATTCTTTCCGGTTAAAGAATTAATATCATTATTAATCACATAACTTGTATTTCCGGATACACTTCCGCTTACCTTTCCTCCGAGAGATTCTATATGTTCCTTTAATGCATTTCTGTTTTCATATGTGTTAAGAGAACCTGTTATGACAAATGTCTTTCCCGCAAGTATGTCGGATACGTTCTTTTCAGGTTTAACAATATTTAATTCATTCACCAGCTTAATATATTCATTGCGATTATCTTCATCTGCAAAGTATCCCGTAAATGAATCCGCAAGGACTTTGCCGAATCCGTCAATGTTTAAAAGTTCTTCTTCCGTAAGATTAAGCACATCAGTCGGATCGTCAATAATTTTACACAAAGCCTTAGCGTTAGAGACACCTATTCCGGCAATTCCCAGTCCGTATATAAGATGATACAGCTCAGTGGTTCTGCTGTTTTCGACGGATTCAATTAAATTGTTGTATGATTTTTCTCCAAAGCCCGCCATTGAGACTATTTTTTCTCTGTGATCATCCAAATGATAAATGTCGTGAAAATGTTTTATAAATCTTTCCTGTATGAATTTTTCGGCGGTCGCCTCGGAGAATCCGTCTATATTCATGGCGTCTCTTCCCGCAAAATGCACAAAGCTCTTTATGTGCTTGGCAGGACATTTCATATTTGGACAAATAAGAACTTCCACTCCGTTAGTATCATCTATTCGCGTACTCTCTCCGCAAACCGGGCATTCGGACGGTATTTCGAACTTTCCGGACTTTGTAATGTTTTTTGCTATTTGCGGAATAATCATATTTGCCTTATATACTTCTATTTCATCACCTATACCGAGTTTAAGTGATTTAATATAGCTTACGTTATGAAGACTTGATCTCTCCACGGTTGTTCCTTCCAATTCCACCTCATCAAAAATGGCAATAGGATTTATCAGGCCGGTTCTTGACGCCGACCATTCTATTTCTCTTAAGTGTGTGGTTGCAATTTCATCTTTCCACTTAAAGGCTATGGCATTTCTCGGAAACTTGGCCGTTGATCCCAGCGAATTGCCGTATTCAATATCATCAAACAGCAGTACCAGACCGTCTGACGGAAATTCATTGGTTTTAACTTCCGATTCCATTTGTTTTACATAGCTGTCTATGTTCATCCTGTCGACAAGGTGATAATCAACCACCGTAAATCCCTGTTGCTTAAGCCATGTAAATTCATAATCCCTGGAATTGTGATTATCTATATCTGCGCTTACAAGTGCAAAAGCATAAAAATATACATTTCTGCCTGCCGTTACTTCAGAATTAAGTGCACGAACGGAACCCGAACACAGATTCCTCGGATTTTTATATCTTGCCTGCATATCAGGTATTGATTCGTTTATTTTATTGAAATCCGAATATTTTATAACGGCTTCCCCACGAACGATAAGCTCACCTTTATATTCAATGGACAGAGGAATATTTTTAAATACCCTTGCATTTTGTGTTATTATTTCTCCGACTTCTCCGTTTCCCCTTGTAACTGCCTTAATGAGTTCTCCGTTATTATATGTAAGCACAATGGTCAGTCCGTCCATTTTCCATGAAAGGAGCGCTTTTTTATCTCCCACAAAGTTCTCAAGTTCATCTATACTCTTTGTTTTTCCGAGACTTAGCATCGGAGATGCGTGCCGCTCTTTAGGCAATTCGCTCATGACTTCATAACCGACTTTTCTTGTCGGAGAGCCTGACAGAACAATACCCGTCTTTTTCTCCAGTTCTTCCAATTCATCATACAGTGAATCGTATTCAAAGTTAGATATTTTCTCTATTCCGTCAACATAATATGCTTTGGCGGCATCATCCAGTATCGGAATAAGTTCCTGCATTCGTTTTATATTTTCCATTGAAGATTTTTTATCCTGTTCCTTTGTTTCCACTTTATATTCCTCTTAATTTTAATTTGCGTTACAGATGCATTTTTACGCGTCTTCCGTAAATTTTTCTGCGGCGGTTTCCAAAATATGTTGTTTTGATTTTAATAATTCATACCAAGCTCTTTTAATAATGTCTTATATTCTCTGTCACTAAGATTTCTGTATTTACCGACATGTAAATGTCCGAGTTTAATATTCATTATTCGTACTCTTTTTAACCTCTTAACACTGTATCCGAACGCTTCGCACATTCTTCTTACCTGTCTGTTCATTCCCTGGACGAGTACAATTCTGAACCTTCTTGTACTTTTTAATATTTTACCGTCCCAATCCGGTTTTTTATCTCTGTCGGACTTATCATAAATCGGCTCGCATTGACACTTAGCCGTTGTTTTATCCAACTCTCTTATGTATACTCCGTCCATCATACCTTTCAGAAACTCAGCCGTAATATCTTTATTTACATCCACCACATATTCCTTTTCATGGGAATACGAAGCCTTAAGCATTCTGTTCATGATTTCACCGTTATTGGTGAGCAATATAAGACCCTCTGAAGCCTTATCAAGCCTTCCTATTGGATAAATTCTTTTACCGTAATTAATGTAGTCGACAATGTTGTCTTTGCCCTGCTTATCTGTAGCCGTGCAGACGATTCCGACAGGCTTGTTAAATGCTATCAGTATTTTCTCTTCTTCTTTTATAATAGGTTTACCGTCAACACATACATCTGCGCCTTCATCGACCTGTTCACCCATTCCCGCCACTCTTCCGTCAACGGTTACACGCCCTTCTTCAATTAATTTATCCGCTGCTCTTCTTGAGCAAAACCCCATGAAACTAAGTAATTTATTTATTCGCATATGAAACCTCTGTATTAAAATATGTATTAAATATTATAACATTTTAAATGAAGTTCTTTAATTCTATTATAAAAATGTGTTACAATACGAAATGTCACTTATCGGTGAATATTTTGTATGTGTATGTAGCTTAATGGATAGAGCGTTCGCCTCCGGAGCGGATAGCGTGGGTTCGATTCCCATCATACACATTTATTACATACAGCCTTGCGGCGGAATATGGCACAAACGCAGTGTTTATGCCGTATTTCGCCGTTTTTATTATTTTAAAATTACCGTGTTGCGGCACAATATAACGTAAAAATTTCCCCATTTTTCCCCATAAAAACAAAAAAGCAGCCCCTATTAATCGGGCTGCTTTTATTTAATCAATCTTTCCTAATTTGTTAAACGCTTTAGGAAGAACAAGATCGTTATTCGTATAAATTCTTTTGCCGTTTTTCACCTGAATAAGTATACCGTATTCACCATCTTAATTAAGTATTTCTTCGTTTGTAGCTTTCCATTCGGATTTATCTTTGAGTGTGCTCCTAACAATTACTTCACAATCCATAGCTTTAATCATTTCTAAAAATGTATCTGTTCTCATACCGTTCTCTCGTAAACAAACTTATTGAACGTATAGAAATTCACAAGAACGAAAAGAAACATTCTCACAACAATGTTAAAGTGGATATTTACTTTACAGCGGTCGGATTGTTTGACATTCCGACCGAGCAGCAGATTATTGATACAATGGAAAGAATAAAACAGAAAAAAGCGGAGAAATCCGCTTAAATAAAGGAAAAGGTGTAACCCCCTCCTTTTGTCGGGATTACACCATAATTCCTTAAATACTGCCTTATTAGCCACGGGCTAATACCGGGTTGATTTTCACTTATTCCTTTTTAATAAATCCTTTAAAATCATTAACGGAAATAATAATAAACCTATTAAAAAAATCATTATTTACTTCTCCCATTTTTTTAAGAAACTATAAAACGTTTATACGATACTATTTTACTGTATTTATTATATACTTCTGGTTGTTCTTTTTTCAATATACTACTGTCAAATTTAATTGACTGTACGTCTTTATATGTGACTTTATCCGAACCCCGGATAAGAGTATCGGAACCTTGCATTAATTCAATGATTTCATTTTTAATATTGTTATTAAAGTGGGAATTTATCCTGTTTTAAATATAACGGGATATGATATTCTCATAATTATCTCTTTTTTAAATTTGTATCTGCGTGTTATTTACCGTTACTGTCCGTATCGTGATTGCTGCCGTGGCGAAGAAAGAAATGACCGTATTCCTTAGTTTTTATTATTTCAAATCTCTCAAACACAAACAAGTGTGTTTTTCCCTCCCAAAATAAAAAGCGTTGCAACCGATACCTGTTACAACGCTCTTTCCATAATCTGTTATTATTCTAATTCTGTTTCGCAACATCCACATCTATATTGACAAAATTATCACTCTTTATTGAAACGCCTTCCGGTACATAATCCGGGAGCCAGATTTTGAATGTTTTATCACTTGAAACGTCAGTCAGATTAATTGCATTTTCCGGAATTTCAATTTTTGTTATTCCGTCTATCACATCATCATTTCCCTGAATCGTTACTTCTTTCTGTGAAGGCGTAATACTGTTTACAACATATCCGCTTTGTACACTTCCCGTTGTGCCGTATGTTAACGGTACTGTTTTTACCTTTTGAATATTACCTTCGATTTTAACGGTATTTCTTGAAAGTATAATTGACGGATCGTTTATGACATCACCGTCTGCATCATATGCCGATATTGTCATGTTTTCGGATATTTTCTTAGTGTTTTTTACGTCAAATCCTTCAGGAAAAACAGCTTTTACTGCAGATACCCTGCTTATTACATCAGCTTTGCCGGAAACGGTAATGCTGTCAAAGGGCAGCTTAAAGTCTGTAAGAACATGATCTGTTGCCTTCAAACTGTCGGCATCAAATTCCAAAGGAAATGTCTTTATTTCTTTATTGCCTATTCCCATTATTACAGATGAGGTGTTTGGCGTTACTATGATATCTTTGACTTTTTCACCGTCTTTTACAATGCTTACATCTATGTCAACGCTGTTTGTAAACATATTCAGGTTATTTAAGTCTGCCGTCGCAACTATATCGTTAGATTTAATGTTGGATACCTTGCTCTTTGGCCCGGTTATGTTTACCGATATCTTTCCTCCGTTGAGTATCTCGTATGAATATCCTTTATCCGTGACGCTGTTTATGTTGGTTAATTGAACCGATACATTATTTAATGTAACGCTGACTTCGCCGTCATATGTATTGGCAAGTGTTATCCATACGATAACTGCGACTACAACAGAAATGATTTTAAGCCACATATTATTAAATATATTTTTCTTCATATTTATCACACTTCGGTTTTTATATCTCTTTCTATTTTATTGTTGTAGATTATCGGGTTAACACTTCCTGAATTGCATCTTAAATATTCAAGCATATGATAGAGATTTTCTCTTTCCACATTTCTCTTAATCATTCCGCCGCAGGAGACTGCAACCTTTCCCGTTTCTTCGGATACGACTATTACGAAAGCATCCGTTTCTTCACTCATTCCGAGGGCCGCCCTGTGCCTCGTTCCCAGTTCTTTACTGACATTTTGATTTTGCGACAAAGGCAAATATGCCGTAGCGCACACTATTCTGTCTCCCTCAATTATTACGGCGCCGTCATGAAGAGGAGTATCCTTTTCAAATGTATTGATAAGCAGTTCACTCGATATCTTGCCGTCAATCTGTATTCCGGTCTTAATATACTCATCGAGCGAAATTTCCTGACTTATAACCATTAACGCCCCGGTCTTTACGGCGGCCATATCATATGTGGCATTTACAATTTCAAATATTGACTGTTGACTGAATCGTTCATATGAATCACTGTTTTTAAACAACCCGCCTGTTTTAAAGAATCTGAGTCCAAGCTTTTCAAGAGCTCTTCTTATTTCAGGCTGAAGTAATATTACAAACGCAATAAGACCCACATCTATGGAACGCTTAACAATCCACCATATGGTCCTCATATTTAATATGTAAGCTATAAATATAAATATGATAATTACGGCAACACCCTTAAGCATGGACCAGGCTTTTGTACTTCTGAGCCATATTATAATTCTGTATATCAAAAACGACATAATGCCTATTTCTATAATATCCACAACGGAAACAGACGGTATGTATATTCTTGATATGTAATTATCAAAAAATGTAGTTAATACGGAAAACACAATTATTGCTCCTTCTTCTTATCTTTGTCTTTTGTCTTTTTAGCATTAATATGTGTTACTTTTATATTGTCAACGGATACCTTAATCTTAGGTACTGCTTTTACGTAATAATAATAATAATCATCATCTTCAAATACCACTTTTTCGGTCTTAAGATAGGAAGCATTAAATGCAAAGACACTGCTCATTAAGCCAATCAATAACGCAATTCCCGTTTCTATGATAAACATAACAATAGGCGTTTCCACTTCCCAAATAAAATTCAATATTACTATTAAGAATAATTGAATAACCGTACCCACAACCGTGGCTATTTTCCATGCATAATTTACACTTGAATTTCTAAGCATTCCGACTACTATTATTATTACGGTAAATGATGCCATAATAATAAGCATGTCTTTATCGGTAATAATATCTCTTACGGCAAACAGAGCATTGGTACCGTTTCCCATAATATCTCTTGTGAGACTTAACTCAAATTTGCTCACGCTTTCCATTATGTAATATATCAATATACCTATGTTAACGGCAAAAACGCAGGAAATCGGAGCATATAAAGCAACAACAATAGGCAGTATATACGGTACCTTTAATGCAAAGCAAAGAACCGTAAGAAGAAGGATATTTAAAGCTTTTGGGGCAAACCGGAACAATATAAGATAACTTGTTATAAATATGAACAAAATTACTACACCGAGTTCGGTGGATATCGCAAACATATGAATGATAACCACAGCTCCGATTATCAGCAGCTGCACATAATTTTTCCCGAATGCTCCTGCAAATGAGATGCCCACTATCACTATCGGCATACATAATACGGATACAAAGCCTATCATATATGTAACAACGGACAGAGATAACAGCAAAACCGTGAATCTGAACAGGAATCTTATTATAGAATCATGCTTTTCATAATATTTTAGAAATTGCTCTCGTATCTGTAATAAAAAATTCATTGACCGGTCGTCTCCTCGCTGTTCATTGATTCTATGTAATTTCTTCTGTTCAGATATGTCCTGAGCTCTGAAACTTTCAGATAATATCTCTTGGAATAAATCGCAAATGCGATAAGTATAAAAACCCCTTCCATTATTGTATATATCGTAATGTCATAAAATTTACGGAATAATAACAACGGGTTATTCATAAAATTAATAAGGCTGTCTGCTATATCACCGAATAAAATGGTATATATAATTCTGCATAAAATATAAGCTATCGTTGTTGAAATAACAGTCCACAAAATGCCTTGAAAAACATATGAGCTTTTCTTGATTTTTGAAAGCTGCTCCGCATCTTTTCCTGTTTTTTTTTCATACATTGCAAGCTTTGTCTGTATTATCAGTTTATTTTTATTCATAAATTAATCCACATTTTCAAGAAATTGTATGTATTTAATATTAACATAATTTATGAGTATTAAAAAGGAGGAATATAAAGTGTGATTTTTGACGGTTTTTAATTAAATTGTACGTATAACATTCTTCCGAAATATAAAAGAGAATATAAAAAGCTCAAATCTCTGTGAAATATAACATATTTACCGAGCAACCGGTAAATGTATGATATCTCACTCAGATTCGAGCTTTTAATTTATGTATTATATTTAAAAATTATTCTTCCCAATTATGATATACATTCTGAACATCATCGTCTTCATCAAGCATCTCGAGGAGCTTGTTCATGTTTTTAATATCCGTTTCATCCGTAAGTGTAACGTAGGTTTGAGGTATTCTTGTTATCTCAGCGGAAGCAAATGTAATTCCCTCTGCTTCAAGCGCTTCTCTTACGGTATCAAAATCATTTGGGTCTGTTAATACTTCATATGAGTCCTCTTCTTCGATAAAGTCAAGGGCGCCCGCATCCAAAGCAGCCATCATAAGCGTATCCGTATCGACATCACACTCTTCTTTATCTATTATAAGCTGACCTTTTGTATCGAACATAAATGATACGCATCCCGGAGTACCGATATTGCCGTGGCCTTTTGTAAATGCGAATCTGATGTTTGACGCAGCTCTGTTTCTGTTATCAGTAAGAGCTTCAACTATTATTGCGGTACCGTTTGGTCCGTATCCTTCATATACAATACTCTCTAAATCCGCTTCAGATGATGAAGCAGCTTTTTTGATACTTCTTTCTATGTTATCGTTTGGCATATTGTTTGCCTTAGCCTTTGCAACAACCTGACGAAGCTTGGAATTGTTATTTACATCCGGACCGCCTTCTTTAACCGCGATAAGTATCTCTTTTCCTATTCTTGTAAATATCTTTCCCTTTGCTGAATCGTTCTTCTCTTTTTTGGCTTTAATATTGGAAAACTTTGAATGTCCTGACATAATTCTCTCCCGATAAATAAAAAGCTTCCATATCTTACAATATGGAAGCTTAATAATATACGATATGTGTTAAAAGGTATAATAAGCTTAACCTTCAGTCTCTATCTATAATTACTTACGAATACCAAGCTTAGCAATAAGCTCACGATATACTTCAAGATCTTTCTTCTTAAGGTAATCAAGAAGACCTCTTCTCTTACCAACCATCTTTAAAAGACCTCTTGTTGAATGATAGTCCTTCTTATTAACCTTAAGATGCTCTGTAAGCTCCTTAATTCTTGCCGTAAGAATGGCAACCTGTACTTCAGGTGAACCTGTATCTCCCGGTTTTCTTGCATATTCGTTAATAATAGCCTGTTTCTTTTCTGCTGAAATCATAATAATCCTCCATTTATTCTTGTAACACCTGATATTAAGCACAGGTGGATAAATCCTAATGCTGAATATCGGTTATAAACAACTTCACGAGTTTATCATATAAATATATATATTTCAATAGCGTATATTAATATTATTTAATAATAAAATCTGAGATCAGTATGCAGTGACAGTCGTTATGTCTTTTTATTTATATTGTGTTTATACAGTAATAAGATTTATCATCTTATTTTCAGAACCAAAATTTAGGATATGACCTTCTGTGCGATAAATTGTTGATTATAAGAGCTAAAATTACAATTACAACCGAGCCGACAAGTATGGGCATAAATATGTATGACCATCCCAAAGGTGTCGGATTTAACATTACAACCAACGGATCCGCCCCAGCCGGAGGATGCGTTGTTTTTGTCAAAACCATTATTCCTATGGCGGTCCCCACACACAAAGCCGTTACAATAACTGAATTACCGAACAGTGTTCTAAACAATATTCCTATCGTAGTTGTAAGAACATGTCCTCCTATTATATTTCTCGGCTGTGACAGAGGTGCCGCCGGCGCGGCAAAGGCAAGCACGCAACTTGCGCCGAACGGTGCGGCAATCCACGGCGAGGAACTTATATGCGACAATATCAGCAGAATAAATACAGCGGAAAAGCCTCCTATAAATCCAAATATACTGTCATGTAAACTCGCCTTTAATGTAGACCTTTCTTTCGTCAACATTTTCTTTAAATAATTCATCGCCCCTTTTTCAATATTACCTCCGTTTTTTTCTGATATATTTTGACAAAAATATTTCGTAATGCTGTTTTCGAGTGAAAACTACTCGTCCAATATTTCTTTTGCTCTTATTATGTCATTCGCTATTGCGTCCTTTAATTCTTCCAAAGAGTCAAACTTCTCTTCAGGTCGTATCATTTCGATTACATCTACTTTAATATCCGTGCCGTAAAGTTCTCTGTCAAATGACTCATCCAAAATATTACTCTCAACGCTTACGGCTCCGATGTTAACATCACCCATATTCTCCACCGTCGGTCGAATTCCGATATTGGTTACCGCATCGTATATATTGTTTCCTATGTGTACTCTTGTGGCATAAACGCCGAAAGGAGGAAGCGCCTTATAAGCCGCAGGATAAAGATTGAGTGTGGGAATTCCGATTTTATGTCCGAGTCTGTTGCCTTTTGCAACCCTGCCGAACAATGAATAGTCATGCCCCAGCATTTCCCTTACCGTCTTCATATTCCCTGATTTCAAATTTTCTCTTATGGATGTGGAACTGAGTACGTTGCCTTTTAAAATATATGTCGGCTCTATATGTACGCCGTAATTATATTTTTTTGAGAGTTCCGTAAGCAATCCAATATCGCCTATTCCCTTATATCCGAAAGTAAAATTTTCTCCTATGCAAATATATTTCATATGAAGGGACTCAGTCAAAATACCCTTTACAAAATCTTCAGGCGACAAATGCATGAGCTCGTCCGTAAAATGACATTCTATAAGAATATCGACTCCCCTGTCCTTTAAAAACATTCGTTTTTCTTCTTTTGTCATGAGGTATTTTGTTGTTTTTGATAAAGAGCTCGGCATATCGATAAATGTGATTACAACACTTTTTAAATTGTTTTGCTTTGCAAGCTCAACCGTTTTGTCCACAAGTCTGCAATGCTCTATATGAAAACCGTCAAACTTCCCGAGAGTCAACGCCGTCGGTTCAACGCAAATTTTCTTAAATTCCGATAAACTGTCTACTACTAACATATCACACCCTGCTGCCGTCATACAAAAATACTTTTATTCTGAGAACATCATCCTTTCTTTCGTATATTCCCATGAATTTTCCGCAAGAATCATACACCCTTGCCGTACTTATATTCTCAAAAGAATCAAAATCACTTTCTTTTATCATATACTCGGCAATCTTGTTGCCGTTGTAGAGTAATTTTGAATACTCTTCTTCTATAATTACTTTTCCCAAATCCGAAAACGGAACTTCCGGTTTTATTAATACGGAATCAATGTTTCCGTCCTTAAAAATTTTTTCCAATTCCGAAAGCTTTATTGTCTCGGATATATCGATATTGCCGGTAAATGTCCTTGTCAGCTTGCTCATACAGGCATATGAACCTAAAGCCCGTCCCAAATCGTCAATAAGTGTTCTTATATAAGTTCCTTTTGAGCATTCAACTCTTATACAATATTTTTCAACTATTACGTTTCCGATTGTCTCGCGAACATTTTCCGATATATTTTCCGCATCATACATTGAAATCAATTCTTTTCCCAACAATTCGATATCATATATTTTTATGGTTCTCGGCTTTCTTTCTACCGTCTTTCCCTCCCGTGCAAGTTCATAGAGATGCTTCCCGTTTTGTCTTATTGCGGAATACATGGGAGGAATCTGCTCTATGTCACCCCTGAATTCGGATAATACTTTTTCCGACAATTCCGGTGATTTCATGTCGGATTTATTATATCCCCCGCAAAGCAGGTTAACATCTTTGTCGGTTACCGTTCCCGTTACATCAAGCGTATCGGTGGCAAATCCCAGTATAAATTCTGCAATATATTCTTTTTTGCTTCCCGCAATATACTCGCTTAATTTCGTGGATGAACCTACACATATGGGAAGCACGCCTTCCGCCATCGGATCTAAAGTCCCCGTATGTCCTACTTTTTTCTGATGAATAATACCTCTTACTTTGGCACATACATCAAATGAAGTAAATCCCTTTTCTTTATATATCGGTATTATTCCGTCCGTCACATTGTACCTCTTTTACTTTACGATAACTCTTTTTCCAAATATGCCTCTATGTCCTGTTTAATCTTATTAATGCCGTCAAATGTTGAAAATCCGGCTGCACGCATATGTCCGCCGCCGCCCTTACTTATGGCATATTTACTTACATCCGCATATTTTTTTGACCTCATGCTTACTTTATTCATTCCGTCCTGTACGGGATAAATAAATACGGCAACTTCAACTCCCTTTATTAATCTGAGTTGTTCTACTATGCCTCCCAAATCCGATGCCTTTACGCCTGCGGATTCCATGTCTTCGACGCTTACATATGAATATGCCGCAGATCCGTTAAAGAGAAGCTGCGTATTCTCTATGGCCTTTGCAAGCGCTTTGGTCTGAGTAAATGTTCTTTCATAGAACACGCCGTCTATAATTTCACTGAAATCAAATCCGTAATTTATAAGCTCTCCGGCAATTTCCATTGTTTTTTGTCTTGTTGCTGCATACTTGAAAACGCCGGTATCCGTGACCAATCCGGTATACAGACATTCAGCCGTTTCTTTATTGAACTTTGCGTTATCCAAAGCTCCGTAGAGAACTTCACATACGGACGGTGCAGTGTCGTCTATATGGCTGTAAGTCGCAAACGGCTCTCCCGTAGGTATATGATGATCGATATTTACCGTCACGGATGCGCCGTCAAACAGTCTGACAAAGGGCTTAATTCTCTCCTTTACGGAACAGTCCAGCACAACAAACATATCCGGACTGCTTCCGTCGTCTTCGGTTATTATACTGTCAAATCCGTTTAAATATGAAAATTCTCCCGGTTTACCGGTCAAATACGGCACAACCCTTATATCAGGATAGTTATAAGATATATAATTATACAATGCCAAAACCGATCCGATGCAATCACCGTCAGGATTAATATGACCGGTTATTCCGACACTTTTAACGTTATGTTCATTAATAATATTATCGATTTTTATCATGGTAACCTTTCTAATCCGAAACGAAATATATTATTCGTCTTTTTCGGATTCATCATTTACTGATTCAGATTCCTTTTTTACATCGTCAATAAGCTTAGACATTCTTACACCGTATTCAATTGAGTCATCGGGTATAAATTCAATCTCCGGCGTATTTCTTAAGTTAATCGTTTTTGCAATTCTTGTTCTGATAAATGCCTTCGCGCTGTTTAAACCGTCAATTGTTTCATTTAAAGCGTTATTATCGCCCAAAACGCTTATATACGCTTTACATGTCTTTAAATCAGGCGCAACATATACGTCCGTAACACTTGTAAGACCGCTTATTCTCGGATCTTTTACCTCATTGCTGATTATATTGCTGAGTTCCTTACGGACTTCATTGTTTATTCTTATATTCTTTATACTGTTTTTTCTCATTTATTCACCTGTCAGAATAGCATATTCATATTAGTTTGATTACTCAAAAAAGGCTTTATCTGTTTAGATAAAGCCTTTTTAATTGATGTTATTGTATCACAAATTTTATTATCTTGGTATCTCAACCATTTCAGAAGCTACCACAATGTCGCCCTCTTGTATATCTCCGAATTCCTCAAATACAAGACCGCACTCATATCCGCCCTTAACTTCTTTAACTTCATCTTTAAATCTCTTAAGCGAAGCTATTTTTCCGTCATAAATAACCTTTCCGTCACGAAGGATTGTACAAAGTGCCTTTGCCTTAAGCTTTCCTTCCGTAACGATTGAGCCTGCAATATTACCGACTCCCGAAGCTTTGAATATCTGTCTGATTTCGGCTCTTCCTATTTCCTGTTTTTCGAAAATAGGCTCAAGCATACCGTGAAGGGCCGCTTCAATGTCGTTAATGGCATGATAGATTACGCTGTAGAATCTGATATCCACGTCTTCGTTATCTGCCGTAGCCTTAGCCTGATTGTCAAGCTTAACACCGAATCCGATAATGATTGCATTGGATGCGGAAGCAAGAATAACATCCGATTCACTTATGTTTCCGACACCGCTGTGTATTATCTTAACAGCAACTTCTTCATTTGACAGCTTTTCAAGACTTGTCTTAATGGCCTCTACGGAGCCCTGTACATCAGCCTTGATAATAAGATTGAGTTCTTTAACCGTTCCGGCCTTTATCTGATCGAATAAATCATCAAGAGTTACTCTGTGCTTAGATTCATCAACCATTTTCTTCTTCTCTTCGGAAATAAATGTATCGGCAAAGTTTCTTGCTTCTTTTTCATTTCCGAACGCCATGATAATTTCACCTGCGTTAGGGACTTCGTTAAGACCGAGAATCTCAACAGGAACAGACGGTCCCGCCTCCTTAACGCTCTTATCCTTGTCATTAATCATAGCTCTGATTTTGCCGTGACTTGAGCCGGCTGCAACGGAATCTCCCACATGAAGAGTACCCTTTTGTACAAGAATTGAAGCAACAACTCCTCTGCCCTTGTCAAGCTCAGCCTCAATAACAATACCTCTTGCCATTCTCTTTTTGTTGGCTTTAAGCTCTAAAACATCTGCCGTAAGCATAATCATTTCAAGAAGGTCGTCAATTCCCTCTCCCGTACGTGCCGAAACAGGACAGAAAATGGTTGTGCCGCCCCATTCCTCAGGAATAAGTTCATACTCCATAAGTTCCTGCTTTACTCTTTCAATATTTGCAGTAGGCTTATCAATCTTATTAACGGCAACAATTATTTCAACACCTGCCGCTTTTGCGTGGTTTATGGCTTCAACAGTCTGAGGCATTACGCCGTCATCCGCCGCTACAACAAGAATTGCTATATCAGTGGCTTCCGCACCTCTCATTCTCATTGCCGTAAACGCTTCATGTCCCGGTGTATCAAGGAATGTAATAAGATCTCCGCCCTGAGTTTTAACCTGATATGCACCGATTTTCTGAGTGATACCTCCGGCTTCCTTATCCGTAACATGTGAATTCTTAATTGCATCAAGAAGTGATGTCTTACCGTGGTCAACATGTCCCATTACGGCTACTACAGGAGGACGCGGAGTAAGCTTGCTTTCATCATCTTCATCATTTTCTTTTAAAAGTTCGGCAATTACGTCCACCTTAACTTCATGTTCACATAAAACGTTATATTCAACGGCTATTTCTTCCGCTGAATCATAATCAAGTTCATCATTGATGGTAACGACCTTGCCCTGTAAGAATAATTTTTTAATGAGTGCCGCCGGCTGAAGCTTCAACTTTTCCGCAAGCTCTTTAACCGTAACCACGTCAGGAAGCACTATTGTCTTAATAACTTCTTCCTTTTTCTCCTTCTTAGGTTTAATATCCAATGCGGCAATATCGTTTTCTCTGTTCTTTCCTTTGTTTTTTTCCTTATCTTTGGAGAATTTTGTATTATTGTTGTTATGTTTTCTTGAAACATTTTTTCCGTTTTTTGAAACTAAATCATCTGAAGGAGCCGGCTTTCTGTCGTTATTCTTTCCGATTCCGTTTCTGTTGGAGTCAAACTTACCGTTTTGATTTCTGTCTCCGAATTTTTTATCTCCGCTGTTTCTTCTGAAATCACCGTTATTTCTGTTATCTCTCTGACCGTCTCTGTCCCTGCCTTCGCCGTTTCTGTTTTCCGGTTTGTTTCTGTTATCGGGTCTTGTTCCGAATTTTTTATTATTGTGATTGTAACCGTTCTTCTTTTCTCCCGATACATTTTTACCGTCAGTGTTATTTGAACGATCTGTGCCCGATACCTTTTCTCTGTGTTTGTTATCGGCGTTATTTCTGTATTTTTTTTCTCTGTCTTCGGATATATTCATTTCTGTCTTATTATTTCTCTGCTTACTGTTGTTGAAATCAGTTTTTTTATTATCCTTTTTTACATTTTCATTGTTCTCATTTGTCTGTGATTTGGAGGCTGATCCAAATTTACTGCGCACTCTTTTTACTTCATCATCGGTAAGACCGCTGAAATTAGTAAAATTCTTGCTCTCTGTACTTAAGTATGCACATATTTCCTTTGACGGGATGTTTAATTCCTTTGCGATTTCATGTACTCTCATCTAATCCCTCCCTGTTCACCTTGAATATCCATAATTGCTTTGGCAAAACCCGAATCAAGCACAGACACTGCCGATCTGTATGATTTACCTATTATTGCACCGAGTTCTTCTTTATTTTCTTTTACTTTAATTAACGGAACGCCGTAATATTCACATTTGTTGGTAAATAATTTATCAGTATTTTCCGAAACATCATTTGCAAGCAATATTGCATATGCTTTACCGGATTGTATATCTCTTATACACGTATCCTCACCGCTTGAAAGCCTTCCGGCTTTTGCGCATATTCCAAGTATTGACTTGACGGTTTTTACTTTTTTCGGTAGACCGTCCGCCTTCATTCGTATCACCTCTTCCGTATAAACAGCTCTTTACTCCATGTTGAGAAGTCTGTCTTTAATTTCATCCGGGATATTAACATGCATCTTAAAGGCTCTGTCAAATCGCTTTTTTTCCAATGCATTTTTTATACACTGACTGTTCCTGCAAATGTAGGCGCCATGACCGTTTACTTTCCCCGTATCGTCTATAACCAGTTCTCCGTCCGGTGTCTTCACCACTCTGAATAAATCAGCCTTATCCTTTTTTTCGGAACAGCTTATGCATATTCTTTGTTTTATTTTCTTCTCTGTCATGGAAAACTCCGCAATGTTTATTAATTATTCTTCATTTGCATCAGATTCGTAATCTGTATTTTCAAGCTCTTCCTCTGTGTCAAATTCAGCTTCGTTATTAATCTGTGATTCACTCTTAATGTCTATGCCGTAATTTGTAAGCTTAGCCGCAAGTCTTACATTCTGACCCGCTTTACCGATTGCAAGTGAAAGCTGATCGTCCGAAACAATAACTCTGGCTTTCCTTTCATCTTCATCGACTTCGATTTCCAATACTCTTGCCGGACTTAAAGCATTCTTTATAAGCCTTACGGAATTGTCGCTCCATTCTATTACGTCAATCTGCTCGTCACATAATTCCGAAACTATTCTCTTAACTCTTTCACCGTTTTTTCCCACACATGAGCCTACGGCGTCAACATCCTCATTTGTTGAACAAACAGCCATTTTGGTTCTTGAACCGGCTTCTCTTGCTATGTTCTTAATAACAACGGTGCCGTCCTGTATTTCCGTTACTTCTTCTCTGAAAAGCGCTTTGACAAATTCCGGAGTGCTTCTTGAAACCTTTATATATATTCCGCCTTTACCCTTGTTGTCCACACTTACAACCACAACGCGGATTCTGCTTCCCACGGTATATTCTTCGCCCTTTACCTGGTCGCTTCTTCTTAAGTTTGTCTGTGATTTACCGATATCAAGAAGAACGTTTCCTCTCTCGTCTATTCTCTGAACGGTTCCGGTAATAAGAGTTCCTTCCTGACTTTTGAATTCATTATATAATGCATTCTTTTGTTCTTCTCTTATCTTTTGAACTATTGCATTTTTTGCGTTTTTAGATGCAGTTCTTGTAAATTTGTCGGTAGGAAGCTCTATTGTAATTTCATCTCCTACTTGAGCATCCGGAACGTATTCACGAGCTTCTGACAAAAGCATTGTGGAAATTGTTTCCAATCTGTCGTCATCGGCATATTCGTATATTTCATCATCAGGTATAACAACTCTTTTAGCATAGATATGGAATTCGCCCGTAATTCTGTCAACTTTAATAATACAGTCGGTATCGGTTCCGTATTGTGACTTGTATTCTTCAAGAAGAGCCTTTTCAATAGTATCAAACATCACATCTTTGTCGATTCCGCTTGATGTATTGAGATCGTCAACCGCCTCAAGTAATACCTGCTCCTTGCTTTTTTTATCCTTGCCGCTCTGTGCCTTTGCCATCATTATCTCCTTAATGTAAATGTAATAAGCATTGTTTATTTCTTTTCAACATATGCAAGTCTTATTCCTGCGATATTGTTTCTTTCAAGTGTTAATTCTTCAGAAGATATTTCATCTTCTATGACAAGTTCTTTTTCGGTATATGATTTCAGTATACCGGTAAGATTTTTCATTTTATCAACTGCCTTGTAAAGGCTTATATCTACGAGCTTTCCTATTGAACGCTCATAATCCTTCTCTTTTTTTAAAGGTCTTGTAAGTCCCGGTGAACTCACCTCAAAAATATACGGTATATCAATAAATTCTTCCCTGTCCAGGATTTCATTCATTGCACGGCTGAATGTTTCGCAATCCGTAATGGTAACTCCTTCCGGTTTGTCGATATATATTCTTAAATAGTCTTCTCTTCCTTCTTTTACAAATTCTACATCGATGAGTTCAAACCCCATCTCTTCCGCAAGCGGCTCTGCATATTCTTCTGCTTTCTCTTCGTATAAAGATACTTTGCTCATATTACCTCCTTTGCCGTATAACGCAAAAGGAGTAAACCGGCTTATTGGTTTACTCCTTTCATGATTATTTACTTTAAGTAGCTTGTAGGGGAATCGAACCCCTGTTTTCGCCGTGAGAGGGCGACGTCTTAACCCCTTGACCAACAAGCCTTATGTTCCTGCATCTATATGCTCTACGCGACTGCCTATTTACTATATATCACAAGCAATATAAATGCAAGAACTTTTTTAAAACTTTTTAAGTGTTTTTAATTTTATACAAAAATCACCCTTTAATTACATAAAAATCCATTTTGTTTATGTAATTATTAACGATGATCTTGAGAAACATACAGATTATTGTCTAATATAAATTCATATACGCTTTTTGACAATATTCCCGGCGATATGCTTTTTTTATCACATATATCATTTCTGATTTTTGTTGAGCTTATGGGAAATCCCGTTATTGGCATTAACCTTATATCCGCATTGAATTCTTTTTTCAGCATACGAATATGGTCGCTTATCGTTCTAATGTCATCATTTTCCCGCTGCCCCACAAGAAATATTGCATTTGAAAGTATATAATCCGCGTTTCTCCATTTTTCAAGATACATCAGAGAATCCGAACCTATAATAAAATATATTTCAGCTCCGGCATACAATAATTTTAATTCTCTTATTGTGTCTGCGGTATACGTTATTCCTTTTCTTTCGGCATCTAACATTGATATCTGCATAAAATCTCTGCTGCTGTTCTTATCAAACATCCCGCCGCATAAATCCCTGTTATAATCTTTTATACACAGGTCAATCATCTCGGCTCTGACCGATACATCCAATAAATCATCTTCTTTTTTATAGTATGTACGTGCTGTAGGCATAAGAAGTACCGTATCCGGTTTATATGTTTCATATGCAGCCCTTGCCAGTTCAATATGACCTAAATGAATGGGATTAAATGTTCCTCCCAAGACACCTATTTTCTTATACATTTCATCTCCCGTATACTAAATAAAACTTTATCGGATATCAATATGCCGCTTTATATCTGTTCTTATTGTTTCTGAACGGTTTGAGTATAAATTTATCAAAGATTATTCCGACTCCGACTCCGACGGCAACCTGCACAACGGTATGGAAAATCAGAAAATAAAATGTATCCGTATTAAGAGAAGGATACAGGAATTCTCTCATATAAGACGCAAACAGATTATGGACAATAAGAATATACAATGTATATTTCCCGATTGTCTTTAATATATTTACCGAAACAATGCCGTAATTATTCGCAACATAAGAAGCAATATAATATACAATAACAATACCTGAAACCGCTCCGACAACACCCAATCCGTATATATTATAATTTCTTATTGCCAATTCGAAGCTTCCTTTAAAAATCATATACAACCATACAAAAGCCAACGGAAAGTAAAATATTTTATTTTCATTAAGTAATTTCAATATATTGTATTTTTTGAATATAAAACCTATATAGTAAAATACTGTCGCAAACATTGCTATGTCAACATACCATGGAAGCCATACGGATGAGGAACTTATTCCGTATCCCATAACGGATATACAAAGCGCTGCAATGCCTCTGTAGATCTCATTTTTAAATATTGTACTTATTATCAGGAATAATACTCTTACAACAAAAAGCATTATAAAGAAATATTCTATTCCTATTGGTTTAAACTCATTTGAAAGATTTCCGTATAGAGGTGAAGCAACAAGGAAATCCTCAATTTCATATCCCATGAATAAAACTTTAAACGCCGAACATATTGCGTAAGGTATAAGCAGATTCTTCGCCGACTTAAGAATTTGCATTCCGAGTGAATTATTTGAATTATCCTTAAAGAAAAATCCCGAAATAAAAATAAATGCAGGCATGTGGAAGCTGTATATGTACATTCTGAATTCAGGATCTATAAGACGATAATGACCTATTATCATAAATATGATCAAAAAGGCTCTTAAAACATCAATGGATATGTCTCTCTTCTTACCGCTGACGGACGTATTACGGGATATTTTCCCAATGCTTCGGTATCGTATAATAAGATTCTTTATTATGTTAACAAGCCATACTATAAGCGGTATGGATATATATGATAAAAGGATTCTCGAATACCCGTTATCCGGAAGTCCTACGCCTTTTATGATATCTGTAAATAACCATTGCTGTGTTTCAAGTTGAATAAGGTGTACGCACATAAATATAAGGCTGTTTCTGCCTATCCACTCAAGCGGCGCAAAACTTCCTATTTTCTTTGATACGTAAATTACCGCATAGCTTGCGGCAAATGCACATACGAAGCCCAAAAATATGTCCTTCGTGTTCGCTCCGACAACATAAAATGATGATTTCAGATAGAAATATCCAAATGCGGAAATTATTACGGAAACAATAAATAACGCAAACTTATTGACCTTACCGAATATAGCCGGCTTTTGTTTTGCTATGTATCCTGCATACATAAACGGCAATGCAAACATTGCCGATTGTATACTGAACGGAAGCCAAATCTGCTTTGCCGTAAGATATGCAGCCAGTGCCGTTCCGACGGTTACTGCGCCCTGTAAATATGTATTCCTTATCAATCGTTTTATAATTGCAAAAAATAAAACCGCGAAAAATAAAGCGGGAAGAAGCCATATGACGCCTATTCTTCCTCCCAAGTCCATATCTCCGAACTCGGTTGACGTACCCGACGCCCATATGCTTCTTGTAAAATCATCCGCAATTTTTCCGGTTATAGATGAGATTGAATCATCTCCGTGAATGAGCATGACGATTATGTCTATAATTATTATTGCAAAACACGTAATAAAATACGGGAGCATAAAACTTTTAAATTTCTTTGCGACATTTTTGGCATTAAGGGGAACATCCTTAAAAAGATAACCGCTCAAAATAAAAAACACAGGAAAGTGAAACAGAAAAACTATGTTATTAATCCAATTCACGCCGAAATGCCCGGCGATTATCGATAACATACATATTCCCCGGGCAACATCTATCCAGCCTACTCTTCTTCTCTTTGTTATCATCGTATCATCAGACATTTAATTCTATCTTTCTCTTTTTAGGATCCTTATTAGGCTTATAAAGTACGGCCTTTCTTCCTATCACCTGAACAAGTTCCGATGACGTTCTCTCGGCTATAAGTCTCGCAACTTCTTTCGGATCTTCCGGTGAATTCTTAAGTATATTAATCTTAATAAGTTCTCTTGCTTCCAATACTTCCAATAAAGCTTTTGTCATCTCCGGTGTAAATCCTTCTTTTCCAAGTTGGAATACGGGACTTAAATTGCTTGATAACTTAATTAAATATGCTCTCTCTTTACTTGTCATAACAACTCTTCTCCATCTCCTTCAAAGTATTCAAAATCAAGATAGTCGCTTACTCTGACTGTATCTCCCTCGGAAAGTCCGAGTTTCTTAAGCTCCTTAATAATTCCGTTTTGTTCCATAAACTTCTGGAAAAACAGGAATCCCTTTGTCGAATCCAAATTTGTATAACCTAACATTCTTTCTACCCTCGGACCGGATACGCTGTATGTAGATTCATCAATTTTTTCAACATAGAACGGCTCATCTTCACCGCCGCTGAATTTAGAATCCAGATCAATTTCGGGAGTAAATTTAAATTCTTCCTTAGGCATTTTTTCAAGTATGCCGTTTACTTCATATAATAATTCCTTAACTCCCTGACCGGTAACGGCGGAAATCGGATAAATCTTCATATCCTGACCGTACTTCTTCTTAATATCGGAAATTCTTTCGTTTAGTTCGTCTTCCGTAAGGCAATCAATTTTATTGGCCGCTATAACCTGTGGTTTGTCCAATATTGAACTGTCATAGTTATATAATTCTTTATTAATCTTCTCTATGTCATCAACAGGATCTCTTCCGTCGATTCCCGCTATGTCAACAATGTGAATAAGCAGTCTTGTCCTCTCTATGTGGCGAAGGAATTCAAAACCCAGCCCGGCTCCGGACGCCGCGCCTTCTATAAGACCCGGAATATCCGCAATTACAAAACCTTTTGCTCCTTCCACATCAACAACTCCCAGATTCGGATCAAGAGTTGTAAAAGGATAGTTTGCTATCTTAGGCTTTGCCCTTGTAACTGATGATAAAAATGTGGATTTACCTGCATTAGGGAATCCCACCAGTCCGACATCGGCTATGAGCTTAAGTTCCATTCTTATCCACAGTCCCTTAGCTTCTCCTCCCGGCTGCGCATATTGAGGCGCCTGCATTGTTGAAGTGGCATAATTCATGTTTCCTTTTCCGCCTCTTCCGCCCTTAAGAAGAGTTATCCTGTTATTGTCACCTGACATGTCGGCAATTACTTTGCCGGATTCGTCATCATAAATAACCGTTCCCTCCGGTACTTTAAGAATAATATCTTCACCGTTTTTTCCCGTGCAGCGTCTTTTTCCGCCCTCTTCTCCGTTAGCGGCTTTATATTTTCTGTTAAATCTGAAATCACCTAACGTATTAATGCCTTTGTCTACTTCAAAAATGACATCTCCGCCGTTTCCGCCGTTTCCGCCGTCCGGTCCTCCGTTTGGCACATATAATTCTCTTCTGAATGAGACATGACCGTCTCCGCCTTTTCCTGATTGAATATAAATTCTCGTTCTGTCTGCAAACATAATCAACTCTCTGTATAACTAACTTTAATATAATCCGGATGCATCATGGCCAAATCATCAATAGATGACGCCAGGCTCTCCATAAAAATGTAACTCAAATCCGATATATCATCTCCCGTAAGTTTAAAAATGACCATCGGCTTTTCTTCATCCACTATATTTTCACACGGATCATCCGTAAATTCATGTACCTGTCCTATGGTATGCGAAACCAATGTGGAAACAGCCGCACAAAGTGCGTCATCTCCGTCTAGCGCAAAATCCACATGACCCGATACTTTGAAACTGTATATCTTATTGTCATTGTCTATAAAAAATTCAACATTGGTCATGGTTTTATTATTACTCCGTTCTGATAAAGATCATAATAAATATTTTTTTTAATAATATAGCATTCGGAACAGTAATTCAAAGAGTATAACACAAAGATTTAAAATTTAATAATATTAAATACCGAATATTACAATAAGAAGGTTATATGTGCGTCCTATATGTTTTAATAACTTTATTTTATATATTTTGATTATTAATTCGGTTTATTTTATATTTTCGGTGTGTTAATATATGAAACATCATTTATTTGAATATACAGCATATTTGATAAAATGGTTTATAGATAACACAACAACATATAAATCTTTGTATTAAATAAAGATTTATATGTTTGTTTAATATATTAATAAGGAGGATAAAATATGAGCTTCAACTTAGTTAAACGAATCCCCGATCCGACGGAAATTAAATCCATGTATCCCGTTCCGGACGGTTTTGCCGAAGAAAAAGCTGCATTTGACAAGGAAGTTGCCAAAGTTTTCACCGGAGATTCGGATAAGTTTTTATTAGTGGTCGGTCCGTGTTCCGCAGACAATGAAGAGGCTGTCCTTGACTATGTTCAAAGATTAAAAAAGGTTCAGGAGAAGGTTGCCGATAAGCTTATTATTATTCCTAGAATATATACCAATAAACCGCGTACAACGGGTATCGGGTACAAAGGAATGCTGCATCAGCCGGATCCTGAAAAAACATCAGACCTTTTGGCAGGTCTCATTTCAATA
Organism: Howardella ureilytica; assembly: GCF_054657495.1. Taxonomy (NCBI): domain Bacteria; kingdom Bacillati; phylum Bacillota; class Clostridia; order Eubacteriales; genus Howardella; species Howardella ureilytica. The sequence continues at coordinate 28,030 of NZ_BAAHYP010000007.1, forward strand.
AGAAATCTTCATCTTAATGTTGCAAAACAGACTGGATTCATGACTGCAGACGAAATGCTTTATCCTGAAAATGCCGCATACCTTGATGATATCGTCTCATATGTGGCCGTAGGAGCAAGATCCGTTGAAAATCAGCAGCACAGACTTGTTGCCAGTGCATTTGACATCCCAGTGGGCATGAAGAATCCGACAAGCGGCGATTTAAGCGTTATGCTCAACTCCGTTACGGCATCTCAGTCGGAACAGGAATTTATATACAGAAACAGTGAGATAAAAACAACCGGTAACCCTCTTTCCCATACAATTTTAAGAGGCGCTACCAATAAACACGGTCAGAACATTCCTAATTATCACTATGAAGATATTATGAATCTGTTCAATATGTACAATGAACGCAATCTTGCAAATCATGCCGTTATTATTGACACAAACCACAGTAATTCTAACAAGCAGTATATGGAACAGGTCAGAATCGCAAAAGAAATTCTGCATAACAGACAGATTTCAAAAGACATCAGATCCATTGTAAAGGGACTTATGATAGAAAGCTATATCGTAGGCGGATGTCAGAAAATCGGTAACGGCGTTTACGGACAGTCCATTACGGATCCGTGCCTCGGATGGCAGGATACAAAAAATCTTATCTATACAATTGCCGACTTGGTATAATATATTTTTGCCTGCGGTCTTAAATAATATATCCGTATAAAAACGCTCAGACTTAAAAGTCTGAGCGTTTTTGCGTTTAATATTTGTTTTAATGTATGTTTTGAGTTTACTTTTTATATTTATTTTTACTGTCCCGTTACGGTTTTGGATATACCGTTTAACAAAAACGGAAAATAAGCTCTTCGGATTGTGTATCCGTCAGCCGTATAGTCATCATTTAAATAACCTTTGTCGTTTTTAAACGGCGCAGTAATATCTATAAAGTTGGCACCTGCCGCGGTAACCTTTGTTGAAAGCGCACTGTTAAGTTCATCAACATTTTTCTGTGTATGATGTGTGCCGTTTGATCTTTCAAGGTCATATGTAATAGGCAAGACGGAAACAACATATATCTCGGATTCCGGTAATGCTTCCTTTACTTTTCCGACCAGCTCTGTTACGGCATTCGATATGCTTTCTGCATTTCTGCCGTTTCCGAAGTTAAGATCGTTTCTTCCGTACATTATAAATACTTTTTTAGGATTTAAAGATTTTACCTTTTCTATACTTGCGGCTCCGTTTTCTGTTCTTGCGTTTTCAGCCGCAAATACTCTTGATTTGTCGATGAAACTGTATCCGGATAAGTAGTCGAACAAATCGTCACCGATAAATGCCGCATCATGGTAAAATGCCTGTGTTACGAAATCTTCTTTTGTAACATTTCCGGACAGCTTATATATCTGCCCCTCTTTCTTTTCAGGTGCGGTTGTTGTTTCTTCTGTTTCGTTTACATTTCCGTCAGCGGTATCGGAAGCACTTCCGGAACCACCTCCCGCAAAAACCGAAGCCAGAACAATAGCTGTGACTCCGCCTCCCACGCATATTGCGGTGATTATCCATTTTCCGAATTTACTCCACCATCTTTTGTTCTTATTGAGAGTTATTGAATCTTTATTATGGTCGCTCATATTTCCCCTTTCCGGACTGACATATATGTCACATAATCAATATCCTAATGAAAATAATTATATATTTCCTTTGCCACCGCGACGGTAATTCCGTCAACTTTTAAAAGTTCATCCTCATCTGCATTTCTTATCTTATCAATATCCATAAAATATTTCATAAGCGCCTTTCGCCTTGCGGGACCTACTCCCTTTATTTCATCCAAAACAGAATTCACCTGAGCTTTGGAGCGAAGTTTCTTATGATATTCTATTGCAAATCTGTGTGCTTCATCCTGTATTCTCGTAATAAGTTTGAAACCTTCCGACCTTGTGCTTATGGGCATTTCAACATTGTTATAGTAAAGACCTCTCGTACTGTGAGTATCGTCCTTTACCATTCCCGCAACGGGAATATTAAGATTTAATTCTTTAAGAACTTTCAGTGCGATATTTACCTGCCCTCTTCCGCCGTCCATTAAAATAATGTCCGGAAGCTTTGAAAAACTTGTTTTATTATCCCCTGATTTTTGTTCAGTAACGGCTCTGCTGAATCTTCTTGTAAGTACTTCTCTCATACTTGCATAATCATCCGGTCCCTTTACTGTTTTGATTTTAAAGCGTCGATAATCATTTTTCTTTGGTCTTCCGTCTTCAAACACAACCATGGATCCGACAGATTCTATACCGTTGGTGTTGGAAATATCATAAGCCTCCGCTCTTGATATTTTATTCAGTCCGAGAATATCGGCTATTTCCTTCATTGCTCCCGTTGTTTTGGCTTCTTCTTTCTTTATCCTTTCGGCATCTTTTTCAAGAATTAAAAAAGCGTTTTCCTTAGCCATGGTAACAAGCTTTTCATGAAATCCCTTTTTAGGCGTAATTATTACGACTTTCTTCTTTCTTATTTCGGACAGCCATTCCTCAATTACCGCTTTGTCATCAATGTCGGACTCAAGTGATATTATGTCCGGAATATAAGGAGTTCCTCCGTAATACTGCTTCAAAAACTGCGACAATATTACATTTCCTTCATCTCCGTCCGCCACATCCATTCTGAAATGATCTCTGCCGAGGAGCTTTCCGGACCTTATGAAAAATACAGATACAACGCACTCGCCGTTTTTAAGTGCATATGCAATTACATCTCTGTCTTCGTTATTGTCACCGGTTATCTTTTGTTTTTGAGTAATCTGTTTGACGAGATCCAACAGATCTCTCGTCTTTGCAGCTTCTTCATACTCCATTGCCTCGGCCTGCGATTTCATTTTTTCGGTAAGGGAATCCAGCACCGGTTTATAATTACCTTTAAGGAATTTTATTACTTCGTCTATTTGCGCTCTGTAATCTTCTTCACTTATCATACCGCTTGCACACGGAGCGGAACACTTCCCTATGTGATAGTCCAAACACGGTCTTTCTTTATCGATATCCTGAGGAAGTCTTCTGTTGCACGTTCTTATCTTATACAGCCTGCAAAGTAAATCTATCGTCTCCTTTACGGCATATGCCGAAGTGAAAGGCCCGAAGTATTTGTTGGAATCATGCTTTGAATCTCTTGAGAACAACACTCTCGGATACTTTTCTTTAACCGTTACCTTTATAAAAGGATATGTCTTATCATCCGTAAGCATGGTATTATACTTAGGCCTATGCTCTTTGATAAGATTAGATTCCAAAACAAGCGCTTCTAACTCAGTATCGGTTACTATATATTCAAATCTTGTTATATGCGTAACCATATACTCGATTTTTTGAGAATGCTTTTTACTGTTTTGAAAATATTGCTTTACCCTTCTCTTAAGTATCTTGGCCTTTCCCACATATATTATCTCGTCATTTTCGCCGTGCATAATATATATTCCGGGTTTCTCGGGAAGCTTTTTTAATTCTTCATTAATATCAAACATTTTTATTATAAAATGCCCTTACATGTGTTTACGATATTTTCGGATGTAAATCCGAAATGCTCAAAAAGCAGGCCTGCTGGAGCTGATTCTCCGAATGTGTCAATTGCCACGTTTGCGCCGTCAAGCCCCGTATACTTTGCCCATCCGAAACTTGAAAGTGCTTCAACCGAAACTCTTTTTCTGCATGCGTCCGGAAGTATGCTTTCTTTATATTCATCACTCTGACAATCAAACAAATCCATTGAAGGAACACTTACAACTCTTACGTCAACGCCTTCGGCTCTTAATTTTTCGGCAGCGTCAACTGTTATTTCAACTTCCGAACCGCTTGACATAAGGATAAGCTCAGGAATTTCGTTCTTTGAATCCTGTAAAATGTATGCACCCTTACTTATATCCGCAGATGAATTATCCTGTTGTACCAAATTCTGTCTTGAAAGCACGAGTATAACAGGCTCGTTTCTGCTTTCTGCGGCATACTTCCATGCAGCGGCGGTTTCTCTTCTGTCACAAGGTCTGATTACACTTACACCCGGCATTGCTCTGAACTGGGCCAGCTGTTCAATAGGCTCGTGAGTAGGTCCGTCCTCTCCAACGCCAATGCTGTCATGTGTAAAAATATATGTGATCGGAAGCTTCATGAGAGCGGCAACTCTTACCATAGGCTTAAGGTAGTCGCTGAACACAAAAAATGTAGAAGCAAAAACTCTGAGTCCTCCGTAAAGCGCAATACCGTTAACGATGGCGCCCATAGCCTGTTCTCTTACACCGAAGTGAAGATTGCATCCGCCGTAATTGTCATGACCGAAGTCGCCTGCACCCTTCATATATGTTTTGTTTGAAGGAGCAAGATCTGCAGATCCTCCGATAAGATTAGGCATGTGTTCTTTGATTTTATTGAGAATTACGCCTGATGAACTTCTCGTTGCCTCTGATTTTTCTGCATTTGCATTAAAATCTTCGCCTGAAAACAGGTCTTTAAGATCATATCCGTTATGATATTCGTCCCATTTTTTCTTTAATTCCGGATATTCTTCGGCATATCTTTCAAATAAAGCATTCCACTCCGCTTCGCTCTCTGCACCCTTGAGCATTTTTTCTTCATAATTTGCGTAAACCTCATCCGGAACCGCAAATGCTTCTTCAAGAGGCCAATTTAAGTCCTTTCTCATCTGAGCTATGTTATCGGCTCCAAGCGGAGAACCGTGGCAATCAGCCGTACCTGCCACATTTGGACATCCGTATCCTATTGTTGTTGTAATATTGATAAACGAAGGTCTCTTTTTATCAGCCTTTGCCATTTCGATGGCTTTTCCGATCATTTCTATATTGTTGCCGTCTGTTACGGTAATTGTCTGGAATCCGAAAGCTTCCATTCTCTTGTTGACATTCTCGGAGAATACATTGTCCGTGCTTCCTTCAATACATATGTTATTGGAATCGTAAAGAACAATAAGCTTATCAAGTCCAAGTGTACCCGCAAGCGAAAATGCCTCCGATGAAACTCCTTCCATCATACAGCCGTCTCCTCCGAGCACATATGTATAATTGTCCACAACAGGATATCCCGGTCTGTTAAATACGGACGCCATATGCTTTTCCGCCATTGCCATTCCGACTGCCATTCCCATACCCTGTCCGAGAGGGCCTGTAGTGGCTTCCACGCCTACCGTATAACCGTACTCGGGATGTCCCGGAGTCTTTGAACCCATTTGTCTGAAATTCTTAATATCTTCTATTGTAAGACCGTAACCCGTTAAGTGAAGAAGCGAATACAAAAGCATGGATCCGTGTCCGCCTGAGAGAACGAATCTGTCCCTTCCCGCCCACTCAGGATTTTTTGGATTATGTTTCATATCATTTGCAAACAGTTCATATCCAATGGCAGCACATCCCAGCGGAAGTCCCGGATGACCGGAATTAGCCTTCTGAATTGCATCTGCCGATAAAAAACGAATTGCATTAATTGATAATTCATCTATGTTACTCATATTTCCCTCCGAAACTTAAAGTTGTATTCAGTTCACATATCCCTGATTTTCGTAATATATTCACATCACTTTATCATATATTCTAAATAATCAAATTGCAAATAAATTACTTCTGAATTATGTATAAAAGTATATTCAGAGTAAACCGAAAGCCGTAAGCAACATGTTGCTTACGGCTTTCTCATAACTGTATTAAATAAATTAATATAGATAATTAATATTCCTTTGAAATAACCCGGAATACTGTCAAATCTTTATATCTTCATCCGTGAGTTCATTTGAAACCACATTTTTCTTTCTTCTTCCGAAGAATCCGCCGCCCTTTGAACTTCTCTTTTTGGCGTGGGTTATGGAGCGCTCTACCAACTCATTAATATCATCCAATGATACATTATTATTCTTTGAACGGAGCTTGTCCAATAACAAATATAATACCAACAGACCGTCGTCATTTACGGTATATCCGTCTCTCTTTGCTATTTCCCTGAATATGTCAACAAGCTCGTTTACGGAATATTGTCTGAGGATAATTCTGTGGTTGAACGTATTTTCCATCTCCGGATTAAATTTAAGGAGAACTTCCATTTCGGCATCCGAATCTTCAAGAATAACAAACAATCTGTCCGTATCCTGTTTCAGACTCTGGAGTAACTCGTCGGCAACCGCTGGAAGGATACTTGCCGCATCTTCTATAATAAGAATTTTTCCCCTCAACTTTTCGGCGCTGCTTGCGAAACCGTATTTATTAAGAGTGTCTCCTGTAGTTTTAACGACTTTTCTTCTTGCATTCGGATCAATCATGTCAATAGCTCTTGCAATAAGCTTTGCAAATGCTGTTTTATCCGACATGTTGTTGCCCGTTATTATTATATTTCCCGATGAAGAATCCTTTTTTGAAAGTTCATTCGGAAGATCCTTTATAAATTCGTGCAATTCCTCTGAAACGCCCGGAAGTTCCGTATATGCCTCAAAGAGATTCATTATTTTCTTTCTTGTGGCATCCGTAACAACAACATTTTGATAAGGAACATCTTTTGAAGAATTGTTTTTCATGGCCTCGGCGATGGCTTCTCTCGGAATAACAACCGTCTCGCCTATTCTTCCGTTTGGAGGAGTATTTTCCGTCACAGGTTCATGTGCGGTTTCGCCTACGGTCTTATCTGTTTGAGAAGCTTCTGTACTCTCAGGCTCATTTTCCGAAATATTTTCTGAAATATTTTCAGTGCCGTCTGTTCCCTCGGTAACGGTGTTAACAACATTGTCGTTATCATTGATAAAATCCGGTTTATGAACTTCAGGCATGCTGTCTTCCGCTTCAATGTCAATCTGCTCGTTTTCTTTTGGCGCCTCGGCATCAGAAACAGCAGCGGCCGTATCTTCAACAGGTAACTCTGTCGTATCTTCCGCCTTTAATTTAGGCGACACGGAATTTATTATTTTATCGACATCTAATGCTTTAAATGTGCTGCCGTTGAGTAATTCCGCAGGGATACTTGTATATTCGTAATTGTCCTTTGCTTCTTCATTATTATCCGCGGCAGGCGTTTCCGAATCCGAAGTTTTATCAGACAATTTATCTTCGTTGATTTCCGAAACATTCAATTCAGCATCCGATTCAATATTATCATTCGATTCAATGCCGTTCTCAATATTAACGTCAGGCTCCGAAACTGTCTCAACCTTATTAACGGCAGATTCTTCAACAGCTTCTGTATTATTTACGTCCGGTTCTTCAACGGCACCGGTATTGCTTACATCAGGTTCTGCAACCGTTCCGATGTTATTAACATTTTGCTCCGCGCCGGCAATAATACGGTTAATATCGGATTCTTCCGCAGGTGCAATACTTGCAGCGGAAACTTCCGCAGGATCATCCGTGATTTCTTTACCCATGAAATAATCATAAAGTATGTTTGCCGAATTAATAACTTTCTTAGGAGCTTTATCAATCTGTATATTAATACTCTCCGGATTGATGTCCGCAAATGCTATGGCAAATACTTTAAGCTTATCCTCAGGAGCGTCTATTCCCATTTTAACTATATCGGCAATGATATTGTTTGCGGAAAGCGAATCGTCGATTTCAGCTTCAGGTTCCTGCTTGGCAAAATATATATCATTAATTTCATCTTCATTTCTTGCCTGAGCCTTGCCTGTTCTTATATCCAAATCCGTCCTTGAAGATTTGACAGACAGAGTATACTCAACATTTCTCTTTGCAACCGACTCGTTAAACGGTTCGCCGGCTTCTTTCGCCAAACGTTTCTGTTCTTCCATTAACTTATCATATGCTTTGCTCTTGTCTTCAATCTCGTCCAATGCTCTTTCAAGTTCTGAAATCGAGAATTCTTTAGTATGACGATCTGCGTATTTTCTCTCTCTTTCCGCCTCAATCCAATCCGAAAGATTCATCTGACCTTCAATCTGTTCATCTTCATCGGATACGGCATTATTCTCCGCCTTAAGTTTTTGCCTGTTTTCTTCTTCCGACATGATTTTATTGACATCGGCGCTTATGCTCTCATGTATTCCGAGTTTTTCATGAATCTCCGGTACGGAAACAAGACTTTCGGTGTTTAATATCTCAGAATATCCCCTATGAAGACGTTCTTTTGCACCGTCAATAATGCTTTTGAGAGATTCGGAAAATTTCGTATTATTTTTATCGTCATTATCCGAATCATCCGTATTTATTTCGGAATTCACTTCAGTATTATCATCATTTTCTTCAACATCCGAGCTGTCCCGTATATCTGTATTATCGCTTTCAGGTTCGCTGATAATCTCTTCGGAAGCCTCTTCTGAAACATCTTTTGAAATCTGTTTTGAATCATCGGTTCCAGAAATCAAAGATTCGGAATGTACGTCATCTGAAGGGATGTCATCGACAATAACATCTTTGTCGGATACTTTATCCGTCGTATTGTCGTTTTCTTCGAAAACAAACTCTTCTGCTTCCGGCAATTCTTCTTCGTCACCGAATACATCCGGCTCTTCTTTTTCTTCTTCCAGATCATTGTTTATTAATTTCTTTGTCTGCTCTGCCTCAAATTCCGGAATATATTCGTCAACGATAACATCAGATGACTCTTCCTCCACGTTGTCAATATTACTTTTTGTAACCTTCTCTTCAACGATTTTTTCTATCTTCTTGTCATCGTCCTTAAAGTAAGAGCTGTCTACAAGATCCTTATCTTTTAAATCATCTTCCGTAACCTTACCGTCGTTACGATTACGCATTCCCTTAAATAATGCCGAAAAAATATTTCCGGATTTCTTTTTCGGAGTAAGGTCAAACACCGCTTCCGAACCGTATTCCTTTTCCGCATCAAAGCTTTCTTCCTGCTCCGCCTGTGCTTTGAGGGCCTCTGCAAACCTTTCCGCATCATCTTTGTCTGCGTTAGGTTTTGCACTGTCGAGAAGTCCGTCTCCCAGTTTATGCTCTTCTTTTTCGTTATTTGCTGCAGAGTCGGCCTCGCTTCTTGCAAGCTTTAATTGCTCGGCAAAGGTCATTTCTCTTGTTCTTTCAAGATCTTCTTCTCTTACTTTTGCCGCATCGTATACTTTCTGCTGTGAGTCATTGAGTTTACCGCCTAATCTCTTTTTTAATTTAACGGCTCCCTCAACATAATCTCCTCCTACAAACCAAAGGCTTATTTCGTCGCAAATTTTAATCGCCTTGTCTTCATCTCCGTTTTTTGCGTAAAGACCGGCAAGCTTATACATATAATGTTCGTCGATTTCCTTTTCTCTGAACTTCTCAAGTACCTTAATCTGTTCTTCATTCGGAGCTTTTTTGGCTCTAAGTAAGTGATACTCTAAAATATATTTACTTGAATTATGTCTTGCCACCTTTGAGTATTCCTTAAACAACTCATCGGCATGATCAAAGTCACCGAGCTTGATGAAAATCTCAGTCAATCTGTAAAGTAATTTTCTTCCGCCCAAATTGCGGTTATATGCAAGTATGGCCATATCTCTTGCTTCTTCCAGATCTCCGACCTGTTCCTGCACGTCAACCATCATGGCAAGCGGAATCCACTCTTTGATTTTGCTCCAATCAATATCCTTTGCCAGCTCAGCGGCCTTTTTAAAATCTTTTTTTTCGTATGCACTTCTTATTTCTTGGATTCTCAACCCTATCTCGTATTTATCCACTGAAATTGCCCCTCTAAAATGAATCTATGTAAAAGCATTTATAATACTTTTTTTACTTTTGTTAATTAAACGCTTTTTAGTTTAACATAGTAAAAATGCTATGTAAAATATATGATATTTAAATATAATTAAATGTTTATAAAACAAATTACAGCTCTGTTCTGCCTTCCAAAGCTCTAAGCAAAGTTACTTCATCGGTATATTCCAAATCTCCGCCCACCGGAACTCCGCTGGCTATCCTTGTTACTTTAATACCTGTATTTTTTAATATTTTGCTTATATACATAGCGGTGGTTTCACCCTCAAGACTTGAATTTGTGGCAATAATTATTTCCTTAACCGGTTCTTCCGTTATTCTTGTAATTAATTCTTTCAGTTTTATATCTTCTTCCGTAATGCCCTGAAGCGGAGCAATGGCCCCGTGTAAAACGTGATATACCCCGTTGTACTTTCCCGTTTTTTCATAAGCCGCCATATCTCTCGTCTGTTCAACCACCATAATTGTGTTATGATCTCTTGTCGTATCCGCACATACGGGACATACCTCCTCGTCTGTCAGACACATACATTCCTTGCAATAGTGAATATTATCCCTTGCTTCTGTAATTGCATTTACAAGAGACTGAACATTTTCCTTAGGCTGATTAAGTATATAAAAAGCCAGGCGCTGGGCATTTTTTGCTCCAACACCTGGCAAGCTCATAAGCTCGCTTGTCAGTCTCTTTATGTATCGACTGTAAATCTCCATATTACATGAAGCCTCCCAAACCGCCGGTAATTCCCGCCATTTTATTCTGAGCCTCTGTTTCAGCCTTATTAAGAGCCTCGTTTGTAGCGGCAAGAATCAAATCCTGGAGCATTTCAACATCATCCGGATCAACACAGTCCGGGTCGATAATAACCTTTGTTACAAGTTTCTTTCCGCTTACGGCAACCGTTACGGCTCCGCCGCCTGCGCTTGCCTCAAACTCCATTGACTGAAGCTGCTCCTGCTGCTCTTCCATCTGCTTTTGCATTTTTTGAGCCTGCTTCATAAGATTGCTCATATTTCCGGGCATTCCGCCGCCCATTCCACCAAAACCTCTTTTAGCCATTTATACGTTTTCCTCTCTGTCATCAATTTCTATATCAGCTTTGACCAATTCGCTTATGTCTGTATAATTATTAAACTTATTGGAATTTCGTTCCTCGGATAACTCAATTGTAATATTTTCCATACCCGTAAGTTCGCTTATTGTCTCTCTTAAAAGCTCTAAATAGGTTTTACCCGTATTTTCATCTAAACTTTTAAGTTTGTCAAAATATACTTTGGATTTTATCACATATGTAATTTCATGTCTATCGTCCGAGTATGATACGAACTTTCCTGATTTTCTGTAATGTGCGGGTATACTTTGCTTATATGTTTCGAAGTATACGGTCATTATGGAGTCCCATGCCTGTGCCATGGTAATTTCTCCTTTTGAAAGACTGTCCAAGTCTCTCTTTACAGTCGGGCTTATTTCCTCGCGTTTTGTTTCATTTCCGTGTTCTGCGCTGTTGCTCCGTATACTCATATAATCAGCTGCTCCGACTTTGGACAGATTCTCCATCTGTGTTTTCAATCGCTGCATTTCCTGCTCAAGGGTCGTAATCGCCTCAGACTGCATTTTTATAATCTCATTATTGCCTCCGGAATCTCCTCCCCGAAAATATTTATCTGTACACAATTTAATTACGGCAACTTCCGTCAATGTTTTCTTGTGATTTGATTTTTTTATTTTCTCGGATAATTCGGACAGTTCTTTTATGAAATACATAACCGTATCCGCTTCGGAAGCGGAAGCATCTTCTCTTAGCCTGTCCAGATTGGCGTCGGAAATGTCAGGCATCAGTTCTTCCGGAACATCTCCGTTTTCATCCATCGAACAGTTTATAAGAAGAACATTTCTTAAATAATCTATCAGGTCGTTTATAAATCTGTTAATTACTACTCCGTCGTCCAGAGCATTTTTTAAAACTTCCAATGACGCTAAAACGTTTCCGTCTTTTAAACAGTTATACATCTCAGAAAATGTATCCGTATCAACCGCCCCGAGTATATCAAGAACGTTTTCGTAGGTTATCTCTTCTCCCACCGAAAACGAAACACATCTGTCAAGCAGCGACAAGGCGTCTCGCATTGCTCCGTCGGCGCTTCTTGCAATATATCTTACTGCTTTTTCTTCAATAAGAATATTCTCTTTTTCAGCCAGTTCCGTCAGCTGATCGGATATGGTTTCAACGCTTATTCTCTTAAAATCATATCTCTGACATCTGGAACTGATTGTTATGGGAATTGAACTTATCTCCGTAGTGGCAAGAATAAATATTACATATTCAGGCGGCTCCTCCAGTGTCTTTAAAAGAGCGTTAAAAGCTGCCGAAGAGAGCATATGCGCCTCATCAATAATGTATACCTTATATCTTCCGCTTGTGGGTTTGTAAATAACATCTTCTTTTATTTCCCTGATATTATCGACGCCGTTATTGGATGCGGCATCAATTTCCCTTATATTAAGATTTGAGCCTTTTGCGATTGAAAGACATGTACTGCATTTAAGGCACGGTTCTCCGTCCGTCGGATTCTCACAGTTAACGGCCATGGCCATGATCTTTGCCACGCTGGTTTTACCGGTTCCCCTGGTGCCGTTGAAAAGGTATGCGTGAGCCGTATGAGATGAGGCTACCTGGTTTTTTAACGTTTTAACGATCGGATCCTGTCCTTTAACTTCCGAAAATGTCTCCGGTCTCCACTTTCTATATAATGCTGTATACGACATACTTGTACTCCCACATCCATTAATGAATTTTTGATAATTAACACTTTTCGGATAAGAAAACGGCAACATTTTCCGCACACTTTATTCCGTCAACGGCTGCACTCGTTATTCCTCCGGCATAGCCGGCGCCCTCTCCGCACGGAAAAAGTCCTTTAATGCTGGAATGACCTCGCTCATCCCTGAGTATTCTTACCGGACTTGATGTCCTGCTCTCAACTCCGGCGCATACAGTATCTTCACTGTTAAAACCTTCTATCCTGTTATTAAAGATATCGAATGCTTCCGTTATTGATTCATTTACAAATTCCGGAAACACACTTCTTAAATCCGCGCTTGCATATTGTCCCTTTATTGCCGCCCGGTGATCTGTTTCGCAGCCTATCTTTCCGGCTTTGTAATCTCCGTAACTCTGAACGGGAATTTTTCCTTGTCCTGCGGCAAATGCTTTATGTTCCAGTTCTTCCTGAAAATACATTCCCGAAAATAAATCATCTCCGAAATCGTCCGGATTGCAATTAACTATTATTGCGGAATTGGCATATCCGGAGTTTCTGTCGGAATAGCTCATTCCGTTTACGCATATTCTGCCCTTTTCGGATGAAGAATCAACAACATATCCTCCCGGGCACATACAAAACGAATACACCCCTCTTCCGTTTCCCGTATGGGCGGTCAGCTTATAATCCGACGCCGGAAAAAGTCCGTCAATGTTACTTTCACCGTATGTAAATCTGTCAATAATACTCTGCCTGTGAATCACGCGCATCCCTACGGCAAATCCCTTTGCCTCCATTTTGACATTGCTTTCTCTGAGAAGCCTGAATGTATCTCTTGCGGAATGACCTATGGCAAGTATAATTGCCCCGGTTTCGATATATACTTTCTTACCGTTCGTCGTATCGGTATATGAGCATCCTGTAATTTCTCCGTTTTCCGTTTTTACGGAATCAAATAAAGAATTAAATCTCACCTCTCCTCCGAGGCTTATGATTTCTTTTCTTATATTCTTAACCACATCACACAATATATCCGTGCCTATATGAGGTTTGGACTCATATAAAATATCTTCACAGGCACCTGCTTTCACAAATGATTCCAATACAAAGTCAACTCTCCCGCCGGCCTTTCCTATTCCGGTATAAAGTTTACCGTCGGAAAATGTGCCTGCGCCTCCCTCTCCGAACTGGACATTGGAATTATATTTCAATTCACCGCCGTTCCAATAACACTCCACATCTCTGCTTCTTGAATCCGCATCTCTTCCTCTCTCCAATACGATAGGTTTAAATCCGGCTCTTGCAAGTAATAATGCCGAAAACATTCCGCCTGGTCCGAATCCTACAATAACGGGGCGATACGAAGCGCTGCCGTTTCCGGCGGAATACGGAAATGCATACTTTTCTTCGTTATATTCAGAAACGAATTTTCTGTCGGCCTTTGAAGGCATTTTAATATCGACCAGTACACTGTATATATAGAAAAGTTTCGGTTTTTTTCTTGCATCGAGAGATTTTTTTATTATTTTATACCCGGGAACATCGGAAACGGATTTAAGTTTCAGTTTTTTTGCTATGTCCTTTTTAATTATCGCATCCGTTCTGCGTGCATCATTAAAATTTTCTCTGTCAACTTCTGCCTTTATTTGATTTATAACTATCATAACTTCCTCTTGCCGTTTCTGTTTTAATGCACACTTCTTCCGGCGGCAATGCCGCTGCTCCATGCAAAGTGCAGATTGTACCCTCCGCACGGACCGTCAACGTCCATGATTTCACCTGCAAAGTACAAATTTTCAACAATTTTCGATTCACATGTTTCAGGATTAATTTCGGACAGTTCCACTCCTCCGGAAGTAACCTGAGCAATTTCAAATCCGGCACTTCCTGTTATATTAAATTCATATGATTTCACACAATCGATAAAATTAAACAATCTGTTTTTGTCAACTTTGGAAACCGACTTATCCGCAGCCATGGATAACTTTCTGGCCGTAAATAATACAATTTTGGAATGTAATATACCGCCGAAAAAATCTTTCAATTTCCTGCTTCCGAATATTTTATACCATTTTTCGACTATTGAATATAATTCATCCTTTGTATGATGCGGTAAAAAGTCGGTGATTATTTTGACGTCTCCCGGTCTGTTGTTGTTTAGAAGTTCTGCTCCGTACGCACTTAACTGGAATACCGGTATTCCGGATAATCCGTTTTTTGTAAATTGAACTTCCCCGATTTCTTCGGCAACTTTTTTACCTTTACACAAAAGGGAAATCTCCGAATAATTTCTGCATCCGCCAAGAAGTTCCATATGTTCATCATCGGTATTCAATCCGACAAGAGACGGATATAACTTACTTATACCGTGATTAAACTTTTTGCAAATATCATAAAAGTTTCCGTCTGTTCCGCTCTTGGGAGCGGCTTTCCCGCCGGGAGACAATATAACGTTTCTTGATTTGTAAACCTGTTTTTCATTATTATGTTCACACTCTATATAAAACAATCCGTTTTTTTTATACAGATTCTTCACAAATGTGCCCGTTGTATGTATGCAGCCGGCTTCCGAGCTTGCATTTACCAAAGCGTTGCGAACGGAAAGCGCCGTAAACGATTCCGGATACAGATATACATCCTGTCCAGTTTTACCTGTTTCGGGAATCATATATATGCCGATATTTTCAAAAAAATCGACAATTTCCTTCTGATTTACATTTTTAAATAATTTTTCAACAAATTTTTCTCTGTGGCGTGCGTTATTATACCTGCTGTAATCACTGCTTTTTATATCGACATGTGAAATATTGCATCTTCCGTTACCCGTCTGCAATATTTTTTTGCCCGGTTCATTGTTGCGCTCAATAACCAATGTGTTAAGGCCTCTTTTCCCGGACTCTATGCTCGCCGCAAGGCCTGCCGCGCCGCCGCCTATTATTGCAACATCAACCGTCATCATTTGTCCCGCGTATATCCAAGTTTCTCAAGTAAATTCTTTTGTAATTCTTCCATCTCTTCGGCTTCCGGCAGTGACATATGGTCATATCCGAACAAATGGAACATACTGTGTGCAACCAAAAACGCTAATTCCCTTGTTTCAGAATGGCCGTATTCTTCCGCCTGCTCTTTGACCTTTTCAACCGAAATCATCATATCTCCGAGAACGAGCTCATCCGTGTCCTGATTGAAATATAATGCATATCCTTTTTCCAGTTCGTCTTTTAAGCTCTCAAAATCTCCCGGTTTATGGTACTCCAGAGCGGGAAATGATAAAACATCTGTTTCGCTGTCTATCCCTCTGAATTCGTTGTTTACGCCTCTTACAGCTTCATTGTCGGATAGCTCAACGCTTACTTCCGCTTTATACGGAAGATTAATAAACTCTATGGCACCGTTTACAACATTTGTGATTATCTCTTCATAATCAATGTCAAGTTTTTCGTCGGTTTCATATGATATTATAACGCTCATTTTTTCTCCTCTTTTCTTGCTTCCCTTCTTTCATGCTCTTCATATGCTTTTACGATTCTCTGTACAAGAGGATGCCTTACAACATCTCTTGTGGAAAATCTGTTAAAACCTATTTCAGGAATGTCCTTAAGAATTTTAACCGCCTCATCGAGACCGGATTTTATGTTCGGAGGCAAATCCTTTTGAGATCCGTCTCCCGTAACAATAACTTTGGAGCCGAAGCCTATTCTTGTTAAAAACATTTTCATCTGTGACGGAGTTGTATTCTGTGCTTCATCCAAAATTATAAACGCATTGTCAAGAGTCCTTCCTCTCATGTATGCCAAAGGAGCTACCTCGATAAGCCCCCTTTCAAGGTTTATGTTGAAGCTTTCGGCTCCCATGATTTCAAACAGGGCATCATAAAGCGGTCTTAAATAGGGATCTACCTTTGATTGTAAATCTCCCGGCAGAAAGCCGAGCTTTTCTCCCGCTTCAATTGCAGGTCGCGTAAGAATTATTCTTTCAACCTCGTTCTTTTTAAACGCATTGACTGCCATGGCCATTGCAAGGTATGTTTTTCCCGTTCCCGCGGGACCGATTCCAAACACAATCATCTTCTCACGAATCATGTCTATGTACTGTTTTTGACCGAGTGTTTTTGGTTTTATAGGCTTTCCCAGGAAAGTTCTCGCTACCGTGTCCTTATCGATTTCAACTATCTGCTCTTCATTGTTGTCTTCCGATAGACTTAAGCAGTAATCAACGTCCTGCTCCGTAAGTTCGCCTTTATTGAAAGCAAGAGAGCTCAAAGCTTTTATTACATGTACCGCTCTTGATACGGTATCGTTATTACCCATTATCTTAACCGATGAGTCCCTTTGCAATACGGTAACCTGAAGTGTCTTTTCTATTTTTTTGATATATCTGTCAAGGGGTCCGAATACGATTTCCGCCGTTTCGACGGGAATATCCAGGCTTGCTTCTATCATTCCCATAAATTAAATTTTTGCTCTCCTTATTTTGTTTAATTTTAAATTATTATTTAATGTTATAATTTCTTCTTCATTTTAAATGTCAGATATGTAAATTAAACATACACATTGTGAGTATTATACATAAAAATATAAAAAACTGCCATCTGCACAGCAGATGACAGTTTATAGGTATTAGTTGTACTTACGTTTTCTAGCCGCTTCAGATTTCATTTTACGACGAACGCTAGGCTTTTCATAATGCTCACGCTTACGGATCTCCTGCTGGATACCTGCCTTAGCGCAATTTCTCTTGAATCTACGAAGAGCGCTATCAAGAGACTCGCCTTCCTTAACGATTACGTTTGACATTCTCAACCCACCCTTCTTTCTAAGAAAATCTTAGTGTACTAGCAATATGCATTTGTCCATTATAGCATATTCATATGTTTAGTCAAGAATTATTTACCGCAAATATCCATGGAACATTGCATAAAATTATAAGTAAATAAAACCGAATATATAAATATTTAACCTAACTGTTCTCTGACAATTGTCTTTGCAAGTTCAATACAGGAATCTGTCCCGCTCGGATCTTTACCGCCTGCCTGAGCCATGTTAGGGCGACCGCCGCCCTTTCCGCCGACAGCTCCCGCAATTGATTTTACAATGTTGCCGGCATGAGCGCCTGCTTTTACGGCGTCATCGCTTGCCATTACAAGAAGATTTACGTTTCCGTCAACGGTGCTGACAAGAAGCACCACGCCGGAACCCGTTTCATTTTTAAGTTTATCGCCTAAGTCTCTTAGTTCTCCCGGTGCGATTCCGTCAAGTTTTTGAATTACAAATTTGAAATCACCTATAACTTCTTCTTCTCTTTCGGCTGAATTAACGGCATTGGCCGCAAGTTTTGCCTTAATACTTTCATTTTCCGAGCGAAGCTTCTTCATATCTTCCATAAGAGTATTCAACTTATTGACAAGCAGTGAAGGTTCTGATTTGACAATTGCAGCGGCAGCCTTTATTTCAGCTTCCAATGCATCATAATAATTCTTTAACGCTTCTCCCGTAATTGCCTCTATTCTTCTTACGCCTGCCGCAATACCGGTCTCCGAAATAATTTTAAAGTTAGAGATATTGCCGGTATTCTTAACGTGAGTACCGCCGCAAAGTTCAATGGAAGCGTCTCCCATTGCCACAACTCTTACTTCGTCGCCGTATTTCTCACCGAAAAGCGCCATGGCTCCAGTTTTCTTTGCATCTTCAAGAGACATTATCTTTGTTTCTACAGGAATATTGTCTGAAATGGCTTTGTTTACAATACGCTCCGTTTCCTTTATTTCATC
Organism: Howardella ureilytica; assembly: GCF_054657495.1. Taxonomy (NCBI): domain Bacteria; kingdom Bacillati; phylum Bacillota; class Clostridia; order Eubacteriales; genus Howardella; species Howardella ureilytica. Next base: position 46,248 of record NZ_BAAHYP010000007.1, read on the forward strand.
CTCTGTAAGAGCCTTGAAGTGTGAGAAGTCAAACCTGAGTCTGTCTCCGTCGACAAAGGAGCCCTTCTGTTCAACATGACTTCCGAGAACTTTTTTAAGCGCTGCCTGAAGGAGATGTGTGGCGGAGTGATTCTTGCATGTGTTCGCTCTGTTATCGGCGTCAACCTTAAGATCTACGGTATCGCCTTCTTTAATCATTCCGGATGTAATAAAGCCTATATGTCCTATTCGTCCGCCCTTAATGTGAATTGTTGACGTAACTTTGAATTCGCCTTCAGGAGTACTTATGATACCGATATCGCCTTCCTGTCCGCCCATGGTTCCGTAAAAAGGAGTCTTGTCTACTATGACAGTGCCGTGTTCTCCTTCGGTAAGAGCCTGAACCACTTCGGTGTCTTTATAATTGTCTTTATCGGTTAACTCTCTTTTCGTTATACAGAGCACCTTGCCTTTTTCTTCCAAAGTGCCGTATCCGTCAAATTCAGAACAAATGGCAGGATCCATGTTGTCGAATATGGTTTCTTCCGCTCCCATGTAGTTGCTTTCGCTTCTTGCATTTCTGGCCGTCTGTCTCTGGTTCTCCATTTCCGCTTTGAAGCCGTCCATATCTACGGTTATTCCGTTTTCTTCAAGAATTTCAAATGTAAGATCAATAGGGAATCCGTATGTATCGTACAGCTTAAATGCATTTTCGCCTGAAAGCTCTTTTCCGCCTTCTGATTTGATATCTTCAATCATTTCATCTAAGATTGCCAGACCTCTGTCAATCGTATCATTGAAGTTTACTTCCTCTCTCTCAATTACGGAAAGTATGAAGTCCTTCTTTTCCTCCAGCTGCGGATATGCATCATGAGAATCGTCAATTACAACCTGAGCCAAATCCGAAAGGAACAGACCGTCTATTTTAAGGAGTCTTCCGTGACGCGCCGCTCTTCTGAGCAATCTTCTTAATACATATCCTCTTCCTTCATTTGAAGGAAGAATTCCGTCGCTGACCATCATTGTAACAGAACGTATATGGTCTGTTATAACTCTGATGGATATGTCGGAAACGGCATTTTCCTTGTACGCAATACCTGCAAGTTTACATATTTCGTTTCTGAGATGTTCCAATGTATCGACATCAAATATGGAATCCACATCCTGAACAACTACCGCAAGTCTTTCAAGACCCATACCGGTATCAATGTTTTTCTGTGAAAGTTCAGTATAATTTCCCGCACCGTCACTTTCAAACTGAGTAAATACGTTGTTCCAGATTTCCATGTAACGGTCTCCTTCTCCGCCCATTACATCTTCCGGGCCGGTACCGTACTTTTCTCCTCTGTCGTAATATATTTCCGAACACGGACCGCAAGGTCCTTTTCCGTGCTCCCAGAAATTATCTTCTTTGCCGAACCTGTATATTCTGTCTGCGGGAATACCGATTTCTTTGTTCCATATATCAAACGCCTCATCGTCTTCCAAATATACAGACGGATACAGTCTCTCCGGATCAAGACCGACAACCTCCGTAAGGAACTCCCATGACCAGTGAATTGCTTCCGTTTTGAAGTAATCTCCGAACGAGAAGTTACCGAGCATCTCAAAGAAAGTACCGTGTCTTGCGGTTTTACCCACATTTTCAATGTCGCCTGTTCTGATGCACTTCTGACATGTTGTTACTCTTTTTCTCGGCGGAACCTCCTGACCCGTAAAATACGGTTTAAGCGGCGCCATACCTGAATTTATCAGCAATAAACTGTTGTCATTGTGCGGTACAAGAGAAAAACTCTTTAGTCTTAAATGACCTTTCGATTCAAAAAAAGACAAAAATTTCTCTCTGAGTTCGTTAACACTTTGCCACTTTAATTCTTTCCCCATTATATCCTCCTTTATCTCCATATTCCTGTATCCATAAATTCTTTTGCTCTTTTATTGGCTTTATCCGTAATCTTATCATCAAATCCGAGAGTCTCAAGGAGCGCAATGGCATTTCTTGTGGTAGCCGCTCCCTCCTGCAATTTATACGTAAACACAATGTCGCCTTCTTCATTAAAAGATTCTCTGAAATGATAATCAGAATATGAATCATTTAAAATCTCCGTTATCTCAATATCATGAGTAGCGGCAAATGTATTTGTATTTTCGCTTTGAAGATATTGTAAAATCGAAGATCCGGCCGCTATTCTTTCGATTGTATTTGTACCTCTTAAAACCTCATCTACAATTACAAGCACCGGAACATCACTGTTTTCAGCCGCATCAATAATCCTCTTTAAAGCCCTTATTTCCACCATGTAGTAACTTCCCTTTGTCTTATAGTCATCTCTTAAAGACATGGATGAATAAAGTTTATACACGGGTGCGGAATACTTATCCGAAACAGAGGTTGCAATAGATTGGCTGAGTATCATATTCAATGCTATCGATTTAAGAAATGTTGATTTTCCGGATGCATTCGAACCTGTTATAAGTACATTTTTGGCATTTTTTATATCGTTAGGAACCGCATCCTTAATGAGAGGATGGTATATTCCTTCAACATTTATGCCGAGCTTCTCATCTTCATGTAAGTCCGGATATGAGTACTTTTTAATCGCTTCTCTGAATGATGCGGTACATATGGCAAGTTCAATATATCCCAGATTATCCATAAGAGAAATTACGTTTTTACTCTTACCTTTTATTTGCCTTATCGCTCTGTTGTAATGTATTAAATCAACATGTGTAAACATTCTGATATAATTCATTATAACTTCGACGATTGATGAATTAGCACCCGTGTCCGGTAAAAGCCAGTCGTTTCTTATTGAAGGATAAATAATGTCCGTATCTTTCTTTATATTATTTAAAACGTCGGTCAGTACTTTAGGCATATTCGAATAGGATTTCTTTTTCTTATCAATATCTTTTCCGGTTCTTACCATTCTCGATATCTGGCTCAAAGCCGTAAAATAACTTCCCGCTTCCGGCTTCTTTTTAAAATAATAAGCCGTACTTGCAAGCAGAGATGCTATTAATGCCAACACTCCGAACTGAGCGTTTATAAATATCATAATAAGAACGGATGCAGCATTGAGAGCATTAAACAAATACGAAATGCTGTTTTTGAGCGGATTTAATTCATTTATTACATTTACATAATCCGAAAACGAAACCTTATGCACAAAGCCCAACTTTGAAAGAGACATCTGCAGGCTTACACGCTCATCACCGTGTGATGACATATATGCAGCAGCCGCATCGATGTCCTTTATTTTATTTATGTCCAAATTAGGTTTTCTTAAAGACTTATACAGATATTCCCTTCCTATTGAAGATGAGCAGTTGTCCAGCGCCCGGAAAATTTCATCCATTTCCAAATCGTTCCAGGTTATGTCATCCACGCTGTAACCGTCATTCTCACACAATTTATAATAATGAGATATATTTTCAAAATCATCCGACGGATATTGTTTATCTCCGAGTTTACCCCAATTATTTTTTAAATTGTCTAATTCATCCGTATGTCTGTTTTTTCCGGAATTAACGGCTGCAAATATAATAAGTACCGCAAGAGCCGCTAAAATTATCCATATAGTCAATTTCTCACCTTGTCTTTGCTTATAGAATTATACAGGTTAATTAATACTTAACGATTCCTTCGTAGTTATAATCTTTTACTGCCTCTTTGCCGTTTAAGTCTTCAAGTTCAAGTAAACATACTATCTTTACGACATCCGCTCCGATTTCTTCCAATAAATCGGCCATGGCTTTGGTTGTTCCTCCCGTTGCCATAAGATCATCGACAATAATTACTTTATCCCCCGGCTTAACGGCATCTTTGTGGATTTCAATTATTGAATTGCCGTATTCCAGTCCGTATTCCTTAGCGATGGTTTCACATGGAAGCTTGCCTTTTTTTCTAATAGGAATGAATCCCTTGCCAAGATTATAGCTGACAGGTACGCCGAATATAAAACCTCTCGCCTCCGGAGCAACAACATAATCAAAATCAAGATCCTTAACCGCATCCGTAATTGCATCCACAGCCATTTTAAGTCCGTCTGCGTCTTTCAACAGTGTTGTTATATCCCTGAAAATAATTCCTTCTTTTGGAAAATCATAAATATCTCTTATTAAACTCTTTATTTCTTCGGTTTTCATAATTAATCCTTTCGAGTTTCTTTAATAGTACCGTTTTTATAACACTCAATAAGTTTCTTTAAATCTTCGATTCTGCTTTTTAATTTTGCTCCGGTATCCGTGTCGGCAATATATATCCTTCTTTTTGCATTTTCATCCGCGACGAGTTCCGATGCTATGTCATAGCAGTTTTCAATGGCTTCTTCCGTGGTTGTAAACGGTTTATGAGCAACCAATATCATGCCGTGTGAATTATAAATATATGTATACCCCGCAATACCGGTATCTTTATGATATGTTTGTGCAAAGCCTCCGTCTATTACAACCACTTTTCCCTTTGCTTTAATCGGACTTTCACCGTTTTTATGCTTTACGGGAACATGTCCGTTTATTATTTTGGCAGTCTCTCCGTCAAGCCCGAACTCCTCAAAAACAGCATTAACGGCCTTTTCCGAAACGGATATATTCTCACCGTCCAAAACACTGTCATTTTTTATCAGCGAATAATAAGGGTCCTTAACTTCAGTCCATGTCTCCTTTTCGGCGATAAGATATCTCTCCAGGGTCGCCATTCGGCTTTTACCGAATATCGGAGAATCCGGAGCGTTCCATAAATACCATAAAATGTCTGCTCCCTTTTCTCTCTCTTCCTCATTGTCGGACAAAAATGCCTTCCTTACATATGAATCCAATTCATCCATAAGTTCCCTGCCGCTGCATTTCCTGCCGTAGACATTTACATCTCTGAATTTTCCGTCTTCAGTCATCGGAATACAGCCGTGAAACATGATCATATTGTTATATATAAGATATAAACTTCCCTTTTGAACAAGAAGTTCGGCGTGTTTATTTAACTTTTCGCACTGTGAAAATGATAAAGACAGATATTTTACAAGCTCCTCTTCTTCGGCTGTCAGCTTGTACGGATCATTGGGATCTATTGTCGGATACAGTTTATCCTTTAATTCATATTCTTTCCCGTCTAATTTTATGGTGCCTTTTTCGTAATCGATTAAATGCAGGAGACGTCTGTCGTCCATATTGTATTCAGGTCTTCTGCTTATTAATTCGCCTTCCGTTTTCCATTGTATAATGCTGATTGCTTTATGCATCTTAAGAGTAAGCTGCATATGTCTGTCCTGTGTAATGTCCTTATCCTTCACCTTATAACATATACACGGATCGTCGGCATATACATTCTCCGCAAATTTTTCGAGAGGCTCCATGTTAATTCCGTAACCGTCTTCCAATATATCCAAACCGTCATATCTCAATGAATTACGGATTATATTGGTAATGCACTGAATATGCCCCAATGCCGCACCCATCCAAACAACATCATGATTTCCCCACTGAACATCAAATGAATGATAGTCACAAAGGAAATCCATAATAAAATGCGGTCCGGGACCTCTGTCAAATATATCACCTATAATGTGCAGTCTGTCTATGGCCATTCTGCGTATAAGATCGGATATCTGTATAATAAAATCTTCAGCGCTTCCAAGCTCTATGATGGAAGTTATAATCGCATCAAAGTATTCGCTCTTATTCTTCATTTCCGGTCCTTCCGTCATAAGCTCTTCTATAATATAAGCATATGATTTCGGCAAAGACTTTCTCACCTTGGATCTTGTATATTTTGAGCAAATAAGCTTACATACTTTTATCAGTCTGTTAAGCGTGACTCTCAACATATCTTCATCCAGTAAGCCCGCAGACTTTAATCTTGCGAGCTTTTCCTTTGGATAATAAATAATTGTAGCCAATTCGCGCTTATCTTTAATCGATACCGTATCCGACAAAGCGTCGTCTATCTTTCTGCGTATGGTACCGGAAGCATTTTTTACAACATGAAAAAACGCTTCATGTTCACCGTGTATATCCGATAGATAGTGTTCCGTACCCTTTGGAAGGTTAAGTATCGCTTCAAGGTTAATAACCTCTTCCGCTGCACTTAAAATATCAGGGAAACTCTGCCCTAATTGCATAAGATATCTATAGTCGTCATTCATACCTTTTTTACTCCGAGAGTTATATCTTCATCGTCAATTTTCCAATCCTTTGTAAAGATATCTTCTCTTGTTCCGCCGTCATTAATAATTATTTCATCAGCGAGAACGGTGTCGGCAACTTTTTTCGCATATTTTGCAAGGACTTCGAAATCAGAATCTCCGTATGCATAAACGTTGATTCTGTCCATTACTTCAAAGCCGGCATCCTTTCTCATGGTTTGAATCTTGCTTACGATTTCTCTTATATATCCCTCTTCAAGAAGATCTTCCGTTAATTGCGTATCGAATACGACGGTTATACCGTTTCCGGATTCGGCAGCAAAACCTTCTTTATGTATCATGGTTATAAGCAAATCTTCGGCATCAATGGTAATGTCTTCGCCATTTACATTTACCGTAACGGAATTATGTGTTTTAAGCTCTTCGGTTGCCTTTGCACTGTCAACCGTTTCAAGAGCTTTCTTAATTCCGCCTATTAATTTTCCGAACTTAGGTCCGAGAGTTTTAAGCTGAGGCTTAAAGCTGTACATTGTATATTCGGATACGTCCGTCTGCCATACAACTTCTTTAACATTTAATTCATCTTTTATGATTTCGGCATAGAATTCATCAAGCTTCTTATCGCTTGAAACGTACATCTTTCCGAGAGGCTGTCTCGTCTTAATTCCCGATGCATTTCTGCAGGCTCTTCCGATGACAACGGTATTGAGTACAATATTCATATTTTCCTCAATATCCCTATCGATAAATTCTTCTCTTGATACGGGATAATCGCAAAAATGAATACTTTCGGGAGCATCTTTGTCAATGCTTCTTACAAGATTCTGATAAATTGTCTCAGTTACAAACGGAACCATAGGAGCCGCTAATTTGATAAATCTTGTAAGTACGGTATAAAGAGTCATATATGCATTAATCTTATCCTGCTCCATACCTTTCGCCCAGAATCTCTCTCTGCATCGTCTTACATACCAATTGGAAAGTTCATCCGTAAAGTCTTCCATGGCTCTTGCGGCTTCCGTAATTCTGTAATTTTCCAAATGATCGTCGACTTCTTTTATAAGAGTTTCAAGTCTGGACAGAATCCACTTATCCATAATAGTCAGAGAGTCTTTATCAAGAGAATATTTTGAAGCGTCAAATTCGTCGATATTTGCATATAAAACGAAGAACGCATATGTATTCCAAAGAGTTCCTATGAACTTACGCTGACCTTCCGTAACCGCATCATCATAGAATCTGTTAGGAAGCCATGGCTGTGAATTTTCATAGAAATACCATCTGATAGCGTCAGCTCCGTGCTTATTAAGAGCTTCCATAGGATCAACCGCATTTCCCTTTGACTTACTCATCTTATTGCCGTCTTTATCGAGAACATGTCCGAGAACAATAACGTTTTCATAAGGTGCTTTGTCAAACAGTAAAGTTGAAATCGCAAGAAGAGAATAGAACCATCCTCTTGTCTGGTCAACGGCTTCAGAGATAAACTGTGCCGGGAACTGCTCGTTAAATACCTCTTTGTTTTCAAATGGATAATGATGCTGTGCAAAAGGCATTGAACCTGAGTCAAACCAACAGTCAATAACCTCCGGAGTCCTGTGCATTGTCTTTCCGCAGTGAGGACATTTAACCGTTATCTTATCTATGTAAGGTTTGTGAAGTTCTATGTCATCAGGTACATTATCGCCCTTTTCTTTGAGTTCTTCTATGCTTCCGATTGCCTCCAATTCGCCGCAATCATCACATTTCCATACATTAAGCGGAGTACCCCAATATCTGTCTCTTGATATTGCCCAATCCTGAACATTTTCAAGCCATGCGCCGAATCTTCCCTTTCCTATTGTTTCCGGAATCCAGTTAATGGTCTCATTATTCTTAATAAGATTATCCTTTACCTTGGACATCTTAATAAACCATGATTCTCTTGCATAATAAATAAGAGGAGTATCACACCTCCAGCAGAAAGGATATTCATGCTCCAACTTAGGCGCCGAAAAAAGTTGATTTCTTGATTTCAGTTCATCCAATATAAGAGGGTCTGCCTTCTTAATAAATATTCCGGCAAAATCCGTTTCCTCTGTCATGTTACCTGCACCGTCAACAAACTGAAGATAAGGAAGATCATACTTTCTTCCGAGTCTTGAATCATCCTCACCGAATGCGGGAGCAATATGAACGATACCTGTACCGTCAGACATCGTTACATAGTTGTCAGATACAACAAAATGGCTCTTTTTCTTCTGATTTTCCGCTTCTTTTTTGGAGCAGGCGTATAAAGCGTCATATTCCTGATTTTCAAGGTCGGAACCCTTATATTTTTCAAGAACTTCGTAATCCGCACCGTTTTCTTCCGAATCCGGATTGGCTTTTTTAAATAATCCGGAAAGCACCTTAGGAGCCAAAGCTTCGGCTAAAATATATGTATATCCGTCCGCAGCCTTTACCTTTACGTATGTTTCGTCCGGATTAACACAGAGAGCCGTATTGGAAGGTAATGTCCAAGGCGTTGTTGTCCATACAAGGAAGAAAACATCTTCATCTTTTTTCTTAAACTTAACTATTGCGGATTTTTCTTTTACCGTCTTATATCCCTGAGCGACCTCATGTGATGAAAGAGGCGTTCCGCAACGAGGGCAATACGGTACAATCTTAAATCCCTTGTACAAAAGACCTCTGTTGAAAATCTCTTTTAAAGCCCACCACTCGGATTCGATAAAATTATTTTCATAAGTAATGTACGGATGTTTCATGTCTACCCAGAATCCTACTTTAGATGAGAATTCTTCCCACATGGACTTATACTGCCATACACTTTCCTTACACTGCTTAACAAACGGTTCGATGCCGTAATTCTCAATCTGCTCCTTACCGTTTATTCCTATCTTTTTCTCTATTTCAAGTTCTACCGGAAGACCGTGTGTATCCCATCCGGCCTTTCTCGGAACATAATACCCCTTCATGGTTCTGTATCTCGGAATCATATCCTTGATAACACGTGTCAAAACATGCCCTACGTGCGGCTTTCCGTTAGCAGTCGGAGGGCCGTCATAAAATGTATATACGGGACATCCTTCTCTCTGCTTTAAGGATTTCTCAACAATATTGTTGTCTTTCCAAAATTGTTCTATAACGTTTTCTCTCTCCAGAAAATTCATATCGGAAGAGACTTTTTCATATGTCATAACAATACTTCCTTTCACTCTGAGGTGCGATATTTACTATATAACAGGGCATAAAATCCCTAAAATAGCATAATTATTTTTATGGTATAAAATGAGACTGTAAAAGTCAAGAAATAGAATATTTCTAAGTTGTTTTAGGAGATATCTGCTTCTCTTGCAGAGAATTTTTCAAGAAATATTTAATTATTTTTAGTTAGATTAATTTTTACATTTGTTGTCATCCGGATTACCGCCGCCAAACCACACTCCGTCTTCTGCGGTCTGTCCGGCATTAGTATTATTTGTATGTGAATTCCAACTTGTAGCCGTTGAAAAATAACCGTTATTCAAATTCGGCCTTTCCAACCCTAAAGCCATGGTTAGAACCGCCTTTGCCGGTAATGATAATTTGTTATTTTGTAAATATTCGCAATCAATTATTGCTACATTCGGTATTGGCTGCTTTTTTAGAATTGCCATTTTTACTCCCAAATAAAAAACCTGCTAAACGCCTTGTGACATTTAGCATGAAAATTACAAACCTCTCAAACCTCAAACACAAAAATCACAAGGATACGTGCTGAAAATACCCTTGTGACCTTGTGTTTTTGCTTTATGTTATACATTTTCAAAGAAAATGTATAACCCATATTTAGTTTTTCAGCACAAACAGATGAAACAAGTGTATTTGTTTTCTATTTGCGCTAATTATAAATCTTACGACTTATTAACTGTAATATGCATTATTGCTTTTCACCATCATGTAAAACAAATGGATATTTTATTTACAATTGTTATTAATGTTGTATATCCTCATTCAAAACATTATTAATTGCTATATGTTTCTAACCTTATATACACATCTACAAGCAATAAGATACATAATAAAAAGATATATGAGCATTACTATAATATTTATGCCTATGTTAAAGCTTCCATATGCTATAGCACGCAACGACTGACTTGCATGAGTTATTGGCAAAAAGCGAATAATATATTCAACCCCTATAGGAAGCTTATCAAGGGAAAAAAATGTATTACATAAAAATGTCATAGGCAATATTACAAATGTTGAAAATCGTGCAACATCTTGATGTGTCTTAGATAGCATTGCTGCTATTATTCCAAAAGCTGCAAATATCATAGAATTTAACATCATGATAATAAAGATGAGAGGATTTATAACAAGTCCAACTTTAAATATAATGCTTATTACAATAATAATTGCAGCAGAATAAACTCCTCTCAATCCACCGCCTATGGTTTGTCCTAAGACATATTGCCATATGGGAGTTGGAGAGACCAATACCTGATCTAATGAGTGTTCAAACATTTTTTGCATATTCAAATAAGTGGATGTGGAGCTAAATCCTACATTCATTGTAGTAAGGGATATAATACCCGGAACAATAAACTGCATATATGAAATACCGTCTATTTTTATATTCATACCCAGTCCCCAACCAAAAGCAATCATATACAACAAAGGGCTTATGATTGCAGAGAGTGTAACTTTTATCCACTCATGTCGCATTTCCGTCATTTTTTCCCAAACGGCAGTTATTATCCCCATTAGACACCTTCATTTCTTTTCATAACTTCTATATATACATCTTCTAAATTTGTTTCTCTTAAAAAATAATCCCCTGATATTTTTTTTACATATGTAACTGCTTCTTCTCTATTATGAAAATGCTTTAATTCGATTTTATCCAAGGTTCTATCTTCAACAGTATATCTTCCAACTTTATTTATTAAATTTAATGGTGAATCACATGTGATTATTTTTCCTTCTTTCATCATTGCAACTCTTCCGCATATTGCATGAGCCTCTTCTATATAATGTGTAGTAAGAAGAATAGCGGTACCGTTCTTGTTGAGCCTTCGAAGATGATCCCATAATTGCTGTCTTGCAATGGGATCCATGCCAACTGTCGGTTCATCAAGCAAGAGAAGTTTCGGTTTTGTCATTATTGCACGACATAGCATTAATTTTCTCTTCATTCCGCCTGAAAGCTGTCTTACAATTTTTTTCCTATGTTTGAATAAATCAAATTCTTCAAGCAATTCCTCACTTCTTTTTCGACATTCTTTTATTGGGATTTTATACAGCTTGCCATGCAACATCATTATTTCTTCAACTGTAAAATCTTTTCTTAAGGAATATTCCTGCGTTATAAGCCCAATTTGTCGTTTTGCATTAATGTTGTCTCTTGTGAGTTTTTTCCCATCAAAGAAGATATCTCCTTCAGACGGTAGGCTTAATGTTGCAATCATTTTAATAACGGTTGACTTTCCTGCTCCGTTAGATCCCAACAGCCCGAAACATTCTCCATAACGTATAAAAAAATCAATATTTTTTACGGCATCATATGAACCATATCTTTTTCTTAAATTATTGATTTCAAGAATTATATTATCGTTTTTTTTATCGCTGTTCACACTTTTCTCCACATTTTTATTGATTTAATATTTGTTTATTAAAAGGATTTACAAAACCACTTTCTTCAATTATAACATTAACTCCGAACGCATTTTTTAAAGATTCCGTTGTAACAACATCAAAGGTTTTCCCTTCTTCTATAACTATACCATCTTTCATAATAACCACATCATCTGCATAATGAACAACCATATTTAAATCATGAACTACCATTATTACACTTTTCTTGTGTTCTTTTACTATTGATTTTGCTAATTTCATTATTTCAAGTTCATTTTTAAGATCTAAATTACTAGTCGGTTCATCAAATAAATAAACATCAGACTCTTGCATCAATGCCCTTGCAACCAATACTTTCTGTTTCTGACCTCCGCTCAACTCTGTATATAATTTTTTGGATAAATGTTCAATTCCAAGCATGGACAATGTATCTGCGACGGCTGCTATATCCTCTTGCTTTATTGACCAGCCTAAATGCTGCCTTCGTCCCATTAATACAAATTCCATAACGGAACATGACATATTAAATGATGAAAATTGAGGAACATAACCTACCATTTTCGCTATCTCATGTCCAGACATAGTATTAACGTCTTTATTGTCAAGCTTTATTGTTCCATTTGTAATTTCATTTATTTTATTAATACATTTCAGCAAAGTTGTTTTGCCACATCCATTAGGACCTATAATTGCTGTAAATTTCCCTTCTGCAAAATTACAATTGACCCCTTTTAATATTTCCTTTCCTTTTTTTGAATAAGAAAAATGTACATTATTTACATTTATATTCATACATTTTTACTCCTTCTTAATACGAGATAGATATAAAAAGGTACTCCTATTAATGATGTCACAATACCTACAGGAAGTTCTGTCGGAGCAATTACCGTTCTTGCTATTGTATCTGAAACAAGCAATAGCAGGCTTCCCAGGAAGCATGTTACGGGTATTCCATATCTATAATCATTTCCTATTATCATTCTTGTAATGTGCGGTGCTACAAGTCCGACAAAGCCAATTACCCCGGTAAATGATACTGTAGTAGCCGTAAGAATTGTCGTTAATATAAATACTATCGTCTGTTTTCTTTTATAATTTACACCAAGTGCAATGGCTTCTTCTCTGCCGAATGTCATTATATTAAGATCCCAGCTTATAATAAGAGCGATTATCATACAAACTGCTAATACGCCGAAAATAATTGCTAAAACCTCCCATGTAATTCCTGCTAAGCTTCCCATTGTCCAGAATACCAATTCAGGTAATTCTTTAGTATCGGATACATATTTTAAAATAGAAACAAGGGACGAAAATAAATATCCTATAGCAACACCTGTTAATACTAAACTTTTAGTGGAATGTCCTGAGAATTTAACAAGAGTAAAAACGAATACCATTGTAAGCATGGCAAATGCAAATGCAAAAACAGGTGTTAAAAACATTCCAAGTGATAGAGAAACAGATGATGATAAAACTATCGCAAGGCATGCTCCAAATGATGCACCATTTGATATTCCCAAAGTATAAGGACTAACAAGGGGATTTTGAAAAATCCCCTGCATAAGAAGTCCCGAAAGGCCAAGGGCCGCCCCTGCCCCAACAGCCACTAATACTCTTGGTATTCGTATCGCAATAGCTATATAACTATCTGTTTCCGAAATAGTCTCAGAGTCAGTTATTTTATCACCTATTGCTTGGAACACCTTATCAAGGCTTAGGCTTGATCCTCCAACGGCAAGTCCCCATATCACAACTCCAATAAGTCCACAAAGCAAGATTAATATAATCATTCTTCTTTTTTTTATATCCTTATTGAAGTATGTAATGCATTGCTCTCTATTATTCATAATAACTCCATACGCCTGTTAAGGATTTGCCATAATATTTTGAAACCATTTTACTTAATGTTTCATCTGGATTTATATCTTTAAATAATTCAGGATATGCTATTTTTGCTATATATAACGGTGCTAATCCTGAACCTAAAGGAGAAGTTCCTATGGTTGAGTTAATTATTAAAACTTTTTTCTCGGATACGGCTTTTACATTTTTCCATCCCGGTCTGTTAATGATTTTATTGTAAAGCTCCTTTGCTGCTTTTGTTCCATTCACTTTTTCTCCAAGTATTCCTTTTGTATCTGATACTAATTTTACTATTACTTCAGGGTTTTTTTCTAATATCCATTCATCGCTGATTATAGGATATGCAACCGGTTCTCCTCCGGTTAATGAATTAACATTTGCATAATTAAGAATTTCATTTCCGCCTGAACCCTTTCCTACTGACTTATAGTCTGCATAACCTTCCCAATAAGCTGATACTTTATTTACTGACTTTGTTCTTTCAGCAATAAGATTTTGTATTTGCTTAATATCATTATTAAATTCCTGTGCTTTCTTTTCCGCGCCTAAAATTTTTCCTATAGTCATTATTTCTTCAGGTATTTTACTTGGAACATATAAATCAAAATATAATAATTGTATACCTGCATCACTAAGCTGTTTACCGATACCACTTTCTAACCAACTCGCATATCCAAATACCACATCCGGCTTTGCCTCAATAATTTTTTCAACATTAGGATTTCTCCAATCTCCATATTTTGGCAGATTTGATTCAGTAGTGTCAGCAACTCCTATAACACTTTTCTCCTGTCCGAGTAGTTTGATAACATCATAACAACTTGAGTTTAAGACAATACTTTTCTTTACCATTGTCTTTCCGTCGTTTGAATCTTTATTAACAATAATTTCCTGTCCCTTTGAATCCTTTACTACTGTAGTCGGTTTAGAAGTATCTGCGAGTATAGCAGCTCCGGTTGATGTTTTTTTAATAGGTTCTACAACTGTAGCAGCTGTTACCGGCATTGTTATATCTGCTCGATTATCACCGCTGTCGATGGTATTGGCATCTTTGGCAAATGCTAAAGTATTATCGATACTTGTTCCCCAATATTTTTTCATAAATTCATTGAGATACTCATTAGGATTTATATCAGCCATTTCTTCGGAATATGCCACCTTTGAAATAAACATCGGAGCAAGAACAGAGCCCAGTGGAGAATTAGTTATTCTATCGGACAATATTACTACATTATTGTTTTTTACAGCAGTAATATCATTCCAGCCTTCTCTCTTTGTAATATTGTCGATTGTTGTATTTAATGATTCTTGGTTTAGTCCATTATAAGAAATGATTCCATCGGTGTAATTGCTTAACTTTACTATTACATCCGGGTTATTATCTTTTACATAGCCATTATCAACATCTACATATTTTCCATCTTTGCTATTTGCAATATTAACTAATCTTGCACGATCAAATGTTTCATTTTCGTTTGCATCTTTTCCTACGCTTTTATTGTCGTTTGACAATTCCCAATAAATCTTTTTTTCACTGACATTTTTTAGTTTATCATCCAACAATGACTGTACTCTTTCAGTATCTTTCTTAAACTCATCAGCCTTTTCATTTGCATCAAATAACTTGCCCAAAACAGTCATTTCATCAGAGATTTTTGTTTTTTTATTCAAATCTAATGTTATTATATCTATCCCTGTATTCTTTAACTCTGTGTAACCTGGTGTATTTATGAATTCGGTATCAGCTATGACTGCATCTGGTTTATCTTTTATTAATTTTTCAATATTAACATTTGACTCTGTACCATATTTTTCAACAAGTGCATTACTTTCTGGCGATGCAGTATCTGTGCTTATTCCCTTTACCAAAGAAGATTTGCCAATAATTTTCATTGCATCATATGCATTTGGATTTAAAACCACCAGATTTTCAATATTTAAAGGTGCCTCAAATTCATTTCCTGCCGAATCTTTAACTTTTTCTTTTACTACTGTATCCGCCTTTGTTTCTTCTTTTTCAATTTTATTAATTGGAGCAACGCCCCTTCCCGCAAAAAATATTATCAGAATAACAGCTGCCGCAATTGATGATAAGACTATAGTAATTATTCCTTTCATTTTACTGCTCATATATATACCTATCCTTTATTTAAGCATTTCTTTCATATTCTGTATGTGGTTCTTCATGTGTTCTAATTCATGTATCGAATTCACATCTATATCACCACCTTGAAAATTATCATTGTTGCCTCCTGAGCTTTCCTCAAGAACTCCTTCTAATTCCAGATAATCATTTTCCAGATTCTCCAATATATCTTCCGGAGCATTCCATAATCCTCTCCTATTAGCTTCTATTAAACGTCTCTCTATTTCCTCCAACGCCCATGGATTATTCTCTTTAAAGAAGCGATTGTTTTCTTCATTTTCAATATATGTTCTTGTTATTTCATTAAATACCCAATCTTCCACTTCATCTGTTGTAGCCTCCCAACCATATACATTACCAATTTTTTTACTTATATCTCCGGCACCTTTATATCCATGTTCTTTCATGCCTTCTATCCATTTAGGATTTAACAATTTAGATTGCACGACACGATTGAGTTCTTCAGACATGGTTCGCACCTGTACATTCATGCTTTCTCTTGAATCACCATAATAGGCTTTTACAGCTTTACCTGACAGTTGTCTTGCCGCTGCCGTCATTCCACCTTGCACACCATAATATGTACAGCATCCTAACAAATCACTTTCATCAGTCATAACCTTGTTATATGTTATATCTACATTTTTCAGGCTATTCTGCAAGGCTTTATAAGCTTCTTTACCATAAACATTTTTACTATATGAGTAACCATTAAAAAATGTGAATACATCAACCATCTCACTTTTATCTTTCCAAGCAGATGAATATACTTGTAGCGTAATACCATTTAGGTAAGTTCCCGGCCTTGAACCAAATATTCTTGCAACAGATTCGTCTAATGTCATACCTGAATTTATATTTTCATATGTATGCTTTCTTACGTAATTCATTTCAATTGGTTCTTCTAATAAAGCAACTTCTCTTACTGCCCTATCTAATATATCCATTCTGTCCTTAAAATTATCTCTAAGTATTCCAGATACTTTAACCGAAATATCTATCCTCGGTCTTTTTAATTCTTTAAGACTTATAATTTCATAGTCGTCAACCTTACCATTGGTCTTCCATTTAGGCCGTACTCCCATAAAGTATAAAAGCTGTGCAAGACCTTCTCCGCCGGCCCATAAAATATCATTACACATCCAATACATACCAAATGAGTCCGGATATCGCTTCTCTTCTTCAATGAATTTATCAATTACCGAATCTGCAAGTCTTTGCCCTGTTACCCATGCCGCTTTTGTAGGCAGCGTCCCTGAATCCAAAGTGTAAAAATTTCTTCCTGTTGGTATAATGTCATCTCTTCCTCTTGTAACAACTCCAGATGGACCAGGTGGTACAAACGTCCCATTACTTGCACCAATGAGATTATCCATCTCTGCAGTCATTTCTATTCTTTTATCTAAATCATTTATCCTTTCTCTAATATAATTTATATCTTCATTATCAATGTTAGAGATAATTCTATATTCGCTATTTGCATCAATAGATTCATCTATAACCATATCTTTAAGTATATATTTTACAAATTCTCTTCCAATATTATCTAAATCTCTTAAAATGTCTCCGTATCTTTTATTGTATTTTTTATGTATTCTGCTTGGATTTTTTAGCATTTCTTCAAAATCCAAACCATAAATGTCACACAATATTCGCCTAATACCTTTTGTATCACCATCCTCATATCGTAATATTCCATATATTAGATCTATTCTTCTCTCTCCCGATGGTATGTCATCAAATATATGTAAGCCATCTTGTATTTGCGAATTGCCAATCAATGTTAATAAATCATGGACTTCATTTACCAACTTATCAAAAGAATCAATGCTAATATCTGTTTTTATTTGATCCTTTATATTGCTATTTAAAATTGCATCTATCACTTGATGTTTAAGCTGGTGAGCTTGAGCTTTATCTAATTCTTTTGAATTATCATAATTCTGTAATAATTGATTTATTATTTCTAATTCATCATATAGACCACTTGGTATGTGGACTGTTTGCATATGATCTACGATAGTTGCAAGAGCTCTTCTTTTTGCAATAGTACCCTCAGGTGGATTATCTGCATTGTAAATATATAAATTAGGCATATTTCCAATACAAATATCTGTATAACAGCTGTCTGATAATGCCGTTCCGTTTCCTGGTAAGAATTCTAAATTCCCATGAGTTCCCACATGAATTATGCAATCTGTTTTAAAAATATTTTCAAAATATTTATATGTTGCAATATATTGATGAGTTGGAGGACAATGTGGGTCATGTAAAATCTTACAAACCGTACCATTACATTCAGATCCGGCACATCCTCTCTTTGGCTGAACACAAACAAGAACATTGCCAAATTTTAAACCTGTTATACATATTTTCCCTTCATGCACCATAGCAGGTGGCACACCGTCTTTTCCTTCTCCCGGCGGATTTCCCCAATTATCAATTATTTCTTTCTGTGCATCTTTAGGAATTTTATTAAAAAAGGATAGATATGTATCATTATCCATCTTATATATACATCCGCCTTTTTCTACTATTTCACCGACAGTAGTCCAACGAAATTCAGATATGGCCTTTTTTTCCATTATTTCCCGAATAAGATCTTCTCCTGTGTCAGGTATATAATCACCTACGCTATATCCGTCCTCTTTTAATCTTTTTATTATTCTTACGACACTTTCAAGGGTGTCTAACTTGGCTCCTCCTCCTACGCTTGCTTCTGTTGAAGCACATGGATTATTGTTAAGCACAAAAACAATTTTTTTATCAGCATTATTTTTCTTACCTAACGATACCCATTTCGCTACCCTATCAGTTAGTTTTTCAACTCTGCTCATAATAGGACTTCTGCCGGACTCAATTTTATCCTGCTCTAAACCGCCTATAAACAATGGCTCTATATTACCTTCCAACTCCGGAAGAGAAATACTCCAGGCAACATCTCCCAATGTGCCCCCTTTGCTTTTATTCCATTCTTCATTTGACATATTATAGGAGCAGATTGGCTTAAATATAGGGCAATTTAGCCTATTAATTGTTTCAATGGTGTCCTCATCTAATTTTCCGCCTATAAAAAAGCTTGTCATTTTAATAATGGCATTTACTACGCTATTACCCTGCTCATCAAAACAGAACTTTTCTATCGCCCACTTGCTACCCTTTGCTCCTATCGATGGCTCTTCCCACGCATATGCAAATATAGGCAAAACTCGTAAGCCTTTTTTTTCAAGGGAGTTTATGACAGCTTTTTCAATTTTTAAATCATCATTTACAAATGCAGAGCGTGACATTAATATCGCCACAGTTCCTTTAGATTTTTTAGGGTAATCTTTTATATAGTCATCAAATGAAAAATAAAATTTTGTATCATCTATCGATTTGCACTCTGCCAAATAATCGTTTCCGGGATGACTAATAGCCTCCATTGGTATATATTGCGGTTCATCATATAAAACCTTTACATCTCCTGCTTTATTAGCCGCAAATTTAATAAGATTAATTAGATTTTTTTCTCCATTTTGTATATAATATTCGTTAGCCTCTGCTGATATTTTAAGATCTTCTTGATTTACAACATTTTCTATGGCATTCGAGCCTACAAATATTTTTTTAGTTTTATTGTCAATTATATAATTTTTTATATCAGAACTTATCTGTACACTGCTTGCAAGATTAAGAATCATAATATCTGCTTTATCCAAATCGCTGCAAAGCATTTTGAACATCTCTGCATCTTGTTCAACTGTTTTTAAAGAATATATCGAAACATCTGCAATATCTTTATATTTATCTGAGAGCGCTTTTAACCTTTCTGCCGCAGAATGCCAAAAAACACCTACTATTTTTTTCATACTTTTCCCCACTTGTATTTAACTTTCTATTATCTTTTCAATTATTCCAAGATCAAGTTCTTTTGCCTGTTCAAAAGGAAGTCTTCTCATTCTGTGCATATATACAAAACTTGCTATTTTCTTAATATCATCCAAGTCTACTTCTTTTTTACCTATAAATGACGCATATGCTCTTGAAGCTTTCATCATCACCATGTCACTTCGATGCCCGTCAACTTCTAATTCAACAGAAACCTTTGCAATGGCAAGCAAAATATCATCACCTATTACGACATTTTTTAAATTAGTTCTCGCATCCGTAATTCTTTTAATAAGCTTTTCTTCTTCATCTTTGAATTTGTTGACAAATCTTTCAGGATTTTCATCATATTCATTTCTATATTTAATTATCTTTACGCGATCCTCCGGATTTCTTATTCCCTCAATCCTTATGCTTAATCCAAATCTATCTAACAGCTGCGGTCTTAGTTCGCCTTCTTCAGGATTCATTGTTCCTACAAGGATGAATTTTGCCGGATGAGAATATGATATTCCTTCTCTCTCAATTGTATTGACACCCATGGCAGCTGAATCCAGTATAATATCAACTATATGGTCATCAAGAAGATTTACTTCATCAATATATAGAATTCCTCTATTGGCATCAGCCAATATCCCTGGTTCAAATTTCTTATCACCTCTCTTTATTGCTTCTTCCAAATCAAGTGTGCCAACCACTCTGTCTTCTGTTGATGAAACAGGCAATTCTACAACTCTCATTTTTCTCTTTGCTATATCAAAAGGTATTTTTTTTATATATTTATCTTTGCATGATTCACACATTACAGAAGGATCATTGGGATCACATCCGAAATTACATTCTTTTACATACTCAATCTCCGGCAACAATTCAGCCATTGATCTTATTGCTGTAGATTTGGCAGTTCCCTTTTCTCCAAAAGCTAATAAGCCACCTATATTACCATCTATCATATTTAATATCAGACCAAGTTTTAAATTCTCCTGTCCTACTATGGCTGTAAATGGATACGGATATAATCTCTTGCTCATAATTTCTCCTATACTACAATCTCGTTTACTATATTTAATATTTCTCCCGCTTTTATCTCATCCAATTTATAATATTTTGCATTAATCAGATCAGATAATTTTTTAGCCAAATTAAAGCTCATAAGAGATGAATTCTCTATATCAATAACAATGCTTTCAATGCATTTTATTTTATTTATCTTTTCCCCAAGCTCGCTTAATTCCAAATCAGCCTTTTTTTCTTTATCAATAGATACATTCCCTTTACCGTCCGTAATAAGAATTAGCAGAGGCATTATCTGTGGATTTTGTCTAAGTTCATTTTGTATTATTCTTAATCCTTTCTCTATGCCTGAATTAAGCGGTGTGCGTCCTCCCGTTTTGATGTTTTCTAATAATTTGTATCCTCTTTCGACACTTCTTGTTGGAGGCAGCACTACACTTGCTTCATCTCCGGAAAATGTAACCATGCATACTTTATCTCTCTTTACATATGCATCTTTTAAAAGTGAAAGAGCTGCCCCCTTAGCTTCTGTCATTCTTTTTACAGCTCCCATAGAACCGCTTGAATCAACAACAAATATAAATAAGTTGGCTACCTTTTTTTGTCGCACCTTTTCTCTAATATCACTTTTATGTATAGATATTGCCATTCCGTTTTTTTCTCTTATTTTTTGGAAAGGTGCAGCGGCTCTTATGGTTGCATCAAGGGCAATATCGTTTGTATCACTGTTTTGAATTGCATTAATATATCTTCCACTTTTTTTATCAGTTTTACTTTCTGTTCTTCTTCCACTTAAACTTCTATTTTTCTTATCTGAAGAATGGCTCAAATTTATAACATTAAATGCTTTACCGACTTCATCTGTTTTTTTAACAGCTTTTCCCATGCTTTTTCCCTTTATATTGGGAGAATTTTGAGTATCTTTTTCTTCATGCTCTCTTGTATTTTCTCTTATATTTTCATCCTGCTGTTCCTGCCTGTTATTATGATTATTTTCTTTATCATCCTCTCTCTTTTCATCATTTTTATTGTTTTCTGTCTGTTCATCTGACTGATTGGGCATTCTTTTTCTGTGAGGCAAAACAAAAAAACTTGCTTCTTCAATATCATCTTCAATAATATGTTCTCTTCCATGTAATGCCGCCACCGCTTTTACGCCTTCGCACATTATCATATCAACGGCATTTCCTCTAACATTTTCCTCAATGCATTTTTCAGATATCCTTTTATATATTTCATCACTAATTGATATTTTTTTTAATCTTTCTTTCGAATCAGAAATAAGCCTAAATACTTCTTGGTCAGTTATGGCATACTTTTTTTTACTATCATTACAATTGCAATCCCATTCTTCATTTATTCTTATTATTTCCATCCTGTCTTCTATGTCTTTTAGCCTATCCGTTCTGGCATACATTCCGAAGGATTCAAGCAAACTTCTTTTAACTGTATACAAACTTAAATTAACGGTTGCAAAGTAAATGAATTCTGTTTTATCAATATGAGATACACCTTCTCTTTCGATCCTTATTTCCTTGTCCGATAAGGCAGTTTGTAAAATATCAGCAATGTTTTCTGACATAAAAGATAAATCATCAGTTAATGCAATGCCTCCGTTTGCATTGGCCAATACACCGCTCTCAAAAACTATTTCTCCATCCGATAAAATCTTATCCACGGCAACGGAACCTAATAACCTATCTTCTGAAATATTGCTTGGAATTTCCGTAATATTTAAATCTGTTATATTTGCAACAGATCTCATTATCCGTGACTTTCCCGAACCACAATCTCCATCTATAATCAGTCCTCCTATCTTAGGATTGATTAAATTTAAAATTATAGCTTCTTTAAGATTCTCATTCTTATATATTGCAGAAAACGGAAATATATTATTATTCATTTTTTTCACCAAATTTATTCCTTAAATATGTATAATAATCATTTGCTTCAATTGATAAATCGATATTATTTCTTTTTATAATTCCAAATTCTCCACAGCATATTTCAATGATATTTTTTCTTATATGTCTATATTTTTCAGGTAAAAAATGATTAAATTGAAAATCTACATATGCATACTCCAATTCATTTACAATTTGCAAAGCATTTTCTACAGAATTTGTTTCAATTCCATAGTTATATGACATATTGGATATGTCTAAAGTTCTCTTATCATTATTAACTGCTGTTGACATATCAGTACCACTCACTTTTACAAAATCTATCCCATCCGTATTAAAATAAAAATCATTTTCTTTACTTAAGATGATTTTTTTATTAGTAAATAAATATTTATTTACTGATGAGATTTTTATAAATTCCAATGAATAATCTTTTAATCTGTTTTCTATCGAAATTTTGCTCTTTTTATCTATAAAAAATATTCCAAAATCAAACTTTCTGGTATGAAGTTCGCCACACGCCCGAATCATGTCTGTTCTTATAAATTTATAAGCCTCAGTATTATCTTTTTTTTGTAATAAATAGTCTGTAAATATATCTCCTAAATCCACATTATTTCCAATCACAATGTTAAGATGTTTTTTATTTTGTATTTTTCCAAAAGACTCAATTCCAATTATTTCATTTAATATATTTACAGCATGTGTATATATTTTTATGCCGTCAGATGTTGGCATAATTCCGGTTCTTTTTCTATTTAACAGCTTACATGACAGTTCATCCTCCAATGACTTTATTCGCTTGCTTATTTGTGAAACCGATACAAATAGATTTTTTGCTGCGTCATTAAAACTTCCTGTATCAATGACAGAAACAAAAGCCTGCAATTGTCTTATATCCATATAACCCCCCGATAGATTTTATCTAAGAATAGATTATATTAGTGGTAATGCGTTTCTTTATCCGCTATATGGGGATAAACTACTTTCTTTTTAGGAAAATAAATATGTGGTATCTCACGGTAGTCAATGACAGAAAAGCAGTATTTATGCCACATTTCGCCATTTTCCTATTTTTTATATCGGCGGATAATGGCATATTATTTGCCCCTTTTTTGCCACTTAAAAACAAAAAAACAGCCCTTTTAATTGGGCTGTTTGATGTACAGGTTATCATCAAAAAAACCATAAGAGCTGCAACTCTTGTGGGTTCTTTTGTATTTGTTATCACGGAAGGTATCAACTTCTCTTACAAAGAATTTTCCAAAAATATTTAATTATTTTTAGTTAAATCAATTTTACTTTATTTTTTAATAAAGCACGCAAACAATAGGTCTTTAGACCTCATTTTAAAAAAGAGAGCAAAACTCTCTTTTTTCGCCAATCCGGCGAGGATAAAATATTATTTTTCATTATATTACTTCGCCAACTTGGCGAAGTAATATTTAAAGTTCTAATTCTTCATCTGCCTTATTTCTATGGCTCTCATCACAATGCGATTTTATTTTATTTAAAATATCATTCGAATCATGGATCAATTTATTGTTCTCCAACTGTATGTAAGTTGAATACAATGATTTTTCATAGCAATACTTAACGCTTTTATAATAAAACTCCTTCCAGCTGTCGGAAATTATCTCTACATCATTGTATTGTTTTGGTATTTCATTTATAAAATTATGTATTTTTTTTAGATTTATTCTGGGCACTATTCGTTGAACGGCCTCATTGCAGTCACTGTTTTCCATACTTTCAATATATTTTAATGGATTTATTTTTTTATCATTTATTGTAAATGCACATATTCTTGAATCATACACACTTTGTTTGAATCTTTCTTCATCATCTAATATTCTTTCAATTTTTGAATTATCTATATTACCGGCAAATGATGCTCCATTGTCAAAAACAGGAGCAACCTCAACCTCTTCTGTGATATTATTAATTAAAACGCCCCAGTTTCCATTATTCCTGTCATTGTTACCTATAAACGCATCTACAACAAACATATCCCAAAATCTTTCTTTTAATTCTGGGCAATTAATAAATCTGGGATTATTTTCCATAACTATCATCAATCCCTGTAAATCTGAACTTGATATATAACTTGATAGTTTTTCTTCCAATCCGGCTACATAAATATTATTTATTGAATTATAATCTTCCAGTCTTATTCTACTGATATCTTTTCTAAAATCTTTACAGGCAACAACCACTTTTTTATCTTTAATTCCCAAAATAGTTTTGTGAACAGGAATATCCAACATTTCGTATATATGAGAACCTATATATTCCGAAAGTGGTGAGGAATTATAAGACATATTTACACCTTCAAAACTTTTTGCAGATTTTGGAAATTTCAAAAACCAGTTTTCACTATTTATTATTACACCTAATTTTTTACCTGCTCTACCTCCGTAAGATAAGTTGTTTTGTTTTATATTTTCAAAATTTTCTATTTCCATAGTTAATTATTTCCTTATATTCTCTTTAAATTGCCATCATAAATTAATATTTCTCCTATAATATGTTTATCTGCGTTTTCAACAAAAATGAACCATTATCATTCTTCTTACCGATAAAACCGCATATACACATTAATTAATGACATTCCATACGGTTATCGCACAATCTCAATCCCGTCTTAGTGCGAATAAAGTTATTTTTGCAAAAAACCAAAATACCGCCAGTAAAATTCCAACGAAAATAAGTGCGATTTTACCCACAATACCTAAAATTTTAAATGTAATCTTCATTCCTTTCATAATTCTCTCCTTGTTACAATCAAATTAATAGTTATTTTTGGTAATAACGTTAATGTCAGGCAATATAATTATGCGTTGAATTATTGTTTTCGATCGTACCAATCTAATGACTGAAAAATAAAATTATTACCGTATTTATGAATAAATAAGTTCATTCATCACTATTTCCTGAGCCGTGTAAATTATGTTCTGTAACCTTCTTACATATTCCATCCAGTCCGTTCTCTTTAACTGCTCGTTTACTCCCTCTCTCTCCTTCATCTGTTCTATCAGGCGTTCCTCCATTGCTTTCGCTTCTTCGTCCGTTTCCATCAAATGATTCCACCACGTTAGATTCGCTACCATTTCCTCTTTTAACTTCGGATTGTATTCCTCTATATATCTTGCTCTCATTCTCCCGTATTTGCTCATTTCTGACAACGGAGCTGCCCATTCCTCCAGTGTTACCGGATATAGCATCCCGTCCTCTCTCTCCTCGTATGTTATTTCCATGCCCCCCATCATAACTTTTTCTATTCTTTTCTTCTCCATTGTATTTACTCCTTTCGTTAATTATAAAAATGTGCTATAATTACGCTTTAGTGGTTTAACGCATTGTAGTATATCCGTGTTATATTTTCAATACTTTTTTTACTGTTTTTTTAAATTTATTTTTTTTACAAATTACCTGCCTTTTTTAGTTTATATCCTCTGTATATCGCAGTTTTACCGCTTGTTCTGCATTTTTTTTAAATCCCGCAAAAAAATCTCCTAAAATCAGACAATCAATCTGACTTTAGGAGATTTTTGTAAATTATGTTTTAATAATGCTTTACTTTAGTTGTTTAAAGTTGTAAATGATTGCATTAGGCAAATACTATATAACCGAATAATATTAAAATAATTAAAAGCTACCGCTTGATCCTCCGTGAGAACTTCCGGACGACGAAGTGTGAGAATCCGAATCGGAATCATTTTTAGGAATCGGAATTTTTGTAATGTTAAAGTACAAAAAGTAATCATCACTCCTTCTTATG
This sequence comes from Howardella ureilytica, assembly GCF_054657495.1. NCBI lineage: Bacteria > Bacillati > Bacillota > Clostridia > Eubacteriales > Howardella > Howardella ureilytica. Next base: position 72,552 of record NZ_BAAHYP010000007.1, read on the forward strand.
TTAAAGCTTCCGGGAACAATATACGCTTTTGCCTCAGTTTCAAATTTTACCGGCTTTAATTTCTTTTTATACGATAAAATAATTATCATTGAAATAAACGCACCTATGGAGAATGCAATAATTAAATTCATAAGCACATCCTTTGATTTTTTTGGCTCCGTAAATGAATTGCCTTTTTTTGCATCCTTTACAATATCATATGTAAGATCGGCAAATTTATTAAAGGCATCACTGTAATCACCGTCTTTTAAAATCGGAATAATTTCATCTTCCATGTAGTTTAAAGCATCTTTGTTAATGGCGCTAATGCCGTATCCTTTAGTTGATATAGCCCACTTTCTGTCGCTTATACTTACAAGAAACAGCGCTCCGTCGCCGTTTGATCCTCTTCCGTATCCGTTATAATCGAAATAATCATCCGCATACTCCGTGGCAGTTTTAGATCCTGTGGAATTCACGGTTACAACCGCAACGTCAAAGTTTAATTCATCACTTATTTTTTCCAACTTGGAATTTAATGCTTCCTCTTCTGATTTATCCAATAAATCCGCATCATCCGCCACATATTTCTTTGCGGTTACGGCAGGAGTAACAGAAGTCGTTTCCGTGGCTGTTCCGTTTTCCGCCAAATAATATCCTGACGATACATCATGCATTTGTTCATATTCGCCGATATATGAGCCATTCAGACCCTTTGCATTTAAATCATCTGCATGAACAGGAGCCGATAAAAGAGGTATTGCCCCCATTAATGCACTTATACATAACGATACAACCGTTAATTTTATTTTTTTCATGTGCAGCTCCTTTTAAAATACAAAATAAAACAGCAGGAAAATTAATATTCCGATAATGCCCGTAATAATAAAGAACCACGCCCACAGTCCTCCTACACTTGCCGGAAGATTGCCCGTGAACTTTCCGGTCTGTCCGTTCATTGCAAACATATAATCATTACCGTTCCACTTTGTATTAAGAATCCACACAGGATATAACGCATAATGTTCCGTTGATTCGGATAGGGCAATACTTGACCCGGCTACCGTAACCGTGTCATATCCTCTCGTGGTCTTCATAAATTCGGATTCCGTGCTTCTCTTTATTCTTGTGTTGGCTCTGTCTATGCTGTCGTCGGCCGTTACATCATATCTGTCGGCAAAAAATCCCGATAAATAAGCCGTTCGGAAATCCACGGCTTCACTAAAATCAAACGGTTCTATGGATTCCATCAAATCGTCAGGCATTTTGCTTGAACCGTCAACGGGAATATGTTGAAAAGCTATGTCTCCCGATCTGTGCAGTTTGTAGTGATCTGTCTTTGTATAGATATATTCCGAATCGGACCAGGTTGTTACTTCCGTGGCATTGTATTGAATATCCGCATCAACTTTGGAATCAAACAGCCAAAACGGCACATATATACCTCTTATTTCTTTTATTCTGTTTTCGGTTTTAAAATATTTCGGTACAAATCTCTTGCTTTTTACATATTTTCTGAGGCTTTCTTCAGCCTGACTCTTGTCGTATTTAAACGGAATTACATAATCCGGTTTTAAAATTCCGGCAAACATCTTTGTCATTACCACCGGATTACCGCAATACGGACAGCTGGTTGCCCCCAGAGTCTTATCTCCTATTATTTCGCCGCCGCATGAATTACAAATGTATGAATTAAGCTGATCCTGTTCCTCATCTGTCCATTCCCGTTCCGGCGTCGTTTCCCATGCAAACTTATCTTCTTCAAGTATATCGGGCTCTTCTTCCAGTGATTTTAAAGAGTCGATATCAAATTGAGCATCACAATAAGGGCATTTCATTTTTTGAACGCCGCTGTCGAAATGTATTGCACCCCCACAGGAAGGGCATTTAAAATCCTGTAATTCTGCCATTAAGTTCCCCTTATTTAATTCAGTCTAATTTATTGCCGCAGTTCGGACAAAACTTTGCATTTGCCCCCGAAAGATCAAATCCGCAATTCGGACAAAACTTATTAACCGCAACCGGTTTTTTAGTTCCGCAATTAGTGCAGAAATTGCCGGTATTATCTGTTCCGCATGTCGTACATTTCCATACGCCTGCATCTGATTGGGTTGGGTTATTTTGTGCCTGCTGTTCCCTCTGTTTTGCTCCTGCTTCAAATAGTGCGGCAGTATTGGCGCCGCCGGCTCCCATCGCCATACCCATACCCATAAATCCGTTCATGGCTCCGCCTTCGTTTGCGGCGGCAGATCTCATAGCATCCGCCTGAGCGCCGGACAGTGTTGCGGCAGCCATAAGAGGATCTCTGTATATGGCATCATTTTGAGCTCTCTTAATACGCTCGGCATCGTCGTCGGGAAGAGTTACGGAACCTATGGCAACACTTACAATGTCAAGACCTCTTAACTTAGACCACTTATCGGACAATATTTGATCCATGCTTTCTTCAAGTTCAGTGTTATGGGCAATTATTTCACTCGGTCTTATACCCATGGCTGAAAGCTTTGCGAAAGCCGGCTGTAAAGCGCTCACGAATTCCGTCTTAAGCTGACTTTCCAACTTATCTCTCGTAAAATCTTCTTCAATATTTCCGCATACATTTGTATAGAAGAGAATAGGATCTTCTATCTTGTATGAATATACACCTGAACATCGAAGAGACACATCTATGTCAAGATTAATGTTTTTATCCACAACTCTGAACGGTATTGGATTAGGAGTTCCGAACTTATTATCAACAAGCTCTTTTATGTTAAAGTAGTACACTCTCTGATCTACGCCCGTGTCTCCTCCGTATGTAAATCTCTTCCCTATCGTTTTGAAGGTTTCAAGAATTCCCTTTCCGAGTCCGCCGGAAAAGATTGTAGGAGCTTTAGTATTATCATATGTATATTCTCCCGGTTCGGCTGCAACCTCCACAACCTTACCCTGCTCAACAATCATCATACACTGACCGTCGGCGACAACAATTCCGCTTCCGTTGGAAATCACATTGTCGTGACCTCTTTTGTTTGACGAACGCTTACTTCCGCTGTGCTTTCCTCTCACTGCCAATACATTGTTGTCTAAGGCGTCACAGTAGAAAAATTCTTTCCACATGTCCGCCATAGTGCCGTTAAATGATCCAAGAGCCGCCTTAATTAGTCCCATGATTATACCTCCTAAACAATAGCCGTATCGTATATTTGAATATAGCTATTATATTACATAAAATAACATATTAATCGGGATATATCACTACCACAATAGTAGTATATATTCATATAATATTGAGTATTTTTAAAATGTTTTTGTTGCATTTATTTGATTATATATAAAAAAATATCTGCCTTGCAAATTAATTATATATTAAAATCCCGATTAATTTCGAGAATTGCATATATTATATTCTGCATATTTCATATGTCAAAAATATAATAATCCATAAAGCAAAAAGAAAGAAAAGTAATTATACCTTTCTTTCTTTCTTTTTATCTAATTGTGTATATAGATATTATTTATTTGCAGTTCTCTTCTTGTAAAGGATAACTGCAACAGAAGCTAAAGAAACAACTGAAATTCCGCTGTATAATAAAATATTGCTTGAATCTCCTGTTTTCGGTGAACTTACCGAAATTGTTCCTCCGTTATTACTATTATTATTGTTATTATTTAAAACAATCGGTTTTTCATTAGTTGTGTTAACTTTTCTGTACACATAAACTACATACTGATCTGTTTCTGTCACTTCTCCGTTACCGGGAGCGGATCCGGATTCCATTTTAACAAATTCATAACCGTTAAAGTTCTTTTTGTCTGTCGTATATCCTTCTCCTATCGGAGCATTTACTTTTACAGGCTTTTCCGCCTCAAGTTCTTGTCCGTCTTCCGTAATATATTTTACATATACATTTCCGATCTTCTGCTTTGGTGTTTCCTTAAATACCCAAGTTCCGACAAAGTGTTCATCTTTATTTTCGATTCTTCCTGTTTCTCTGTCGTAATCTTCAAACACCCACTCTCCGTCTTTCACCGCTACCGTAGTTTTTTCCGGAGGAGTAGGAGTTACATCTTCGCCATTCTTTTTATTCTCTTGATTTTTAGGTGTTAAGTCTTTTACTTCTTGCGGCAACTCTTTATTAGGCGTTCCCGATTTGTATTCATGAGTTACTTTGTAGAATTTTTCTTTAGGTGTTTCAGTTTGACCTTCTTCTCCGGGATCATCCGGGTTTTGCGGATCTTTTACCGTAACTTTGTTGATAACTTTACCGGCTGTAATATCATCCTCTGTTACTGTATATTCATAGTTTAATATCCAGTTTTCACCGACTTCCAGTTTATTATCATTTGTTTTTGATTCCGTGATATCCATCTTGGCAAAATCTACAAGGCTGTCTCTAATGTCAAGAGCATCATAAACTTCGTCACCTGTATTTGTTATGACTACTGTATAATGAAGAACATCTCCGACTTTTGAATATTTACTTTCTGCAACACTTTTTTCTACTGTTAATGATTGATTTAATTCTTCATAAACATATGTCAATTCTTTTATGGTATTTGTTTCTACAGATCCCTCTTCCTCTGTAATCTCTACAATTTGTCTTGAATCATCAGCTGCCGGAGCAGAAACTTCTTTAACTCCTCCTTCCGGATCAATTGCCTTAAACCTATATTTTTTACCGCCGAAAGGAATTATGTTTTCTTTTACATCAGCAGTGTTATATCTGGTTCCTTTATCTGCTTTTTGATATACAATGGCAGGATCTTTTATCTGCTCACCTTTGGTATTAACAAAAAACACTTTTAATCCACCCTTAGGTGCATAACGGTAAACAATATCTGTATCAGCCTTATTATTACTGTTTTTCATCCCTGATTCTAAACCGGCTATTTTATATTCTTTATTATTTTTTCTTATTGTATAATTTCCAACTGTAAAGAATGCATTTGTTAGTCCGTCAAGTGTCTGTACTTCACCGATTATTGTTTTTGTACCATCAGTCAAATCGCCTTCTTTTAATGTATATTCCCATCTTCCTGTACCGGTAACACCGTCTTGTGATTCATTATACGCTCCCGGGGCTATATCTTGAGAAACATACATAAGAAGATAGTTAGGATTTGTTTTATTGAACTCATCAAGCATTTGCTCACCTTGCAGATTAGAGTTCATAACAATATCTCGTAATCTTACTATATCCAGAAACTCTGCATTCATATTACTGTTGTTATAATTTTCTTCAAAATTTGGATGATCCGGATTTATAATAAGCATGGCAATCTTTTGGGTGCCATCTTCCTTTGTATTAATTTTAATTCTGGCTCTTTTATTACTGAATCTGTCGTCAATTACATAAGTTCCGGGAGTGACAGCATCTAATACTCCATCCTTTTTCTCAGGTTCCTCTACTAATTCGTAGTTTTCAAATTTTGCCGGACCGGCGGATGTAAAGTTAAATCCATATATTCCGCCGCTTTGAGTATATTGAGCAAGCAAGCTGTCATCTTCTTTTTTCAAGTACATGGTTCTTTGCTCAATTGGAGATCTCGGGACTACTCCTGACCAATTGTTTAATCGTAATCCGTTTTCAGTTCCTAATGACGAATACCTAATTGTACTCTTGGTTCCTCCACCCATGCCTGAGTCGATACCTATAAAATATGATGTTACATTTTTTCCTTCAACATCCATTGTTGCTTCATCAACTTTGACAGAGAAATTAAAAGCTGCAATATTTTTGCTTTTTATTTGTTGAAATTCTTTATTCTCTCCGGGTCTGATAACTAAACTTTCCACAACAGAACTATCATCTTTATTAACCAAGTCAGCGTATACGATTCCATCATAAGTTGAAAAATCTCTTGATAACCTAATATACCAATTTGTACCTGCTTGCTTGTTGAAAGAAAAATTATCACCATTTAGTTCTAAAATAAAAAATGTATATTTTCCCGAATTATCAACAACAAATCCATCCGGTATTTCTTGTTTTGCCTTGGTTATGCTGGCACTTTTTGTTGCCTCATCTTTATTTAGTACTTTTTCAATTTCTTCCCATTTATTATTTTCTTCAGCATGAACAACTGATGTCGTTGGAACTAATAATGATGAAAAAATCATTGTCACAGAGGCCATACCTGTCAATAATTTTTTTCTGGTTTTTCCGATATTTTTCAGCTTACTGTTTAAACTGTTTTTCAATTTTTCATTCCTTTCTTGAATTTAGTTAATCATTTTAATTAATGATAAATATACAATTACCACTGTATAAATCCAAAACTACATTAGAGGGGATTGGCGCTCCACCCCCTCTCATATGAAAAAAACGTCTTTTTCCACTTTAAAAACGAAAAAGGCGTAACAAAAACATTTAAATCAACTTTAGCTGTCTGTCTGTCTGTCTGTCTGTCTGTCTGTCTGTCTGTCTGTCTGTCTGTCTGTCTGTCTGTCTGTCTAATGATTTTATTTAACTTTTCTATGTTTGCAAATATATTTTTCATACAATCCCCCGTGATTAGTATAAAAAATACATCTTAATTTTACCAGTAATTTATAAATTTTCTTACTTTATTTAGTTTTTGTCGCATTTTTCTTAAAATGTTAAAATCTTTTTGGGTATTTTTTCGACATAATAAAACGGGTATATGTCTCCGAATAAAATTCATTAATCATACACCCGTTCGTAATATTAATTTTATATGCTTGCAACGGCAAAAGATGCTTTTGACGCTGTGAGCATTTTATTTATGCAATATTATATTTGCTTTTTTCGGCAAATATTTTATTTACCGAAAAACTTTTTCTTCTTTCTGCCTTTATCGTCTCTTTCTTTGCCCGTAAGTGCTTCGTCGTATGCGATAAGTGCTTCTTTCTGTTCATTTGTAAGTTTTGTAGGTACATCAATAATAAGCGTAATATACAAATCTCCGTATGACCTGTTATTTCTTACATTAGGCATACCCTTTCCTTTTAAACGGACTCTCTGTCCGGATACGCTTCCCGGCTTAACGTCATATAATATTTTGCCGTCAATGGTTTCCACCTCAACTTCGCCGCCGAGTACTGCCGTAGGGTATGAAATTGTTACTTCAGTGAACAGATCCTCTCCGTTTCTTCCGAATCGTGTTTTATTGACAACTCTTACACCTACAATAAGATCTCCTCTAGGTCCGCCGTTTTCTCCGGGATCGCCTTCTCCCGCCAGTCTTATGTACTGTCCGTCATCTATTCCCGCAGGAATGTCAACCTGAATTTTTCTCTTTCTGGAAATATATCCGTTGCCTCTGCATTTATCACATTTTTCTTTGATGATTTTACCTTTACCGTTACATTCCGGACATACGCCTACATTTCTAAGCATTCCGAGAACCGACTGCTGTGTATAAACCACCTGACCCGTGCCGCCGCAGTTGTTACATGTTTCCGGACTTGTTCCGGCCTTTGCGCCGGAACCGTGACAGGAATCACATTCCTCTTTATAGTTATATTCAACTTCCTTCTTTATGCCTTTATACGCCTCTGTTAAATCTATCCGTACATTGGCTTCAAGATCTCTGCCCTTTCGAGGTGCATTTCCACGCTCGGATCGTCTTCTGCCGCCTCCGAACATTCCGTCGAAAAAGCTTCCTCCTCCGCCGAAAAATTCGGAGAATATATCTCCCATATTACTGAAATCAAATCCGCCGGCGCCTGCACCGCCGTTTCCGTCAAATGCCGCATGACCGAACTGATCATATTGCTTTCTCTTTTCGGCATCGGAAAGAACCGAATACGCTTCAGATGCTTCTTTAAACTTACTTTCGGCTTCAGCATTATCAGGATTAGTATCAGGGTGATATTTCTTGGCTAACTTTCTGTAGGCACTTTTTATCTCACTCTCTGTGGCATTCCTGCTAACGCCAAGCACTTCATAATAATCTCTCTTTTCAGCCATCGCTAATCCTCATTTATGTTTACTCCACACAAGGGTCAATGTAATGAGACTAACCCTTACCTGACCCTTATGTGCTATATTTATATATTATCTGTGTAAAACGGTATTGATTAAACTTCCTTATAGTCTCCGTCAACCACATCGTCACCGTATGGGTTCTTACCGTCTTTGTTTCCGTTATCTGCCGCAGCACCGTCAGCCTGATTAGCCTGTGCCTGTGCATCTGCATAAAGTTTCTCGAAAACCTTCTGAGAACTTTCCACAAGCTTATCCTTGGCAGCCTTCATTTCATCCATCTGCTCGCTTGTAAGCTCGTCGTTGTCCTTTACCTTCTCAACTAAATCCTTGAGTGCCTTAATATCGGCTTCTACGGCTTCCTTATCGGCAGCATCAAGCTTATCACCGACTTCTGATAAAGCCTTTTCTGTCTGGAAAATCATGGAGTCGGCATCATTTCTGAGTTCAACGCCTTCTTTTTTCTTCTTGTCCGCTGCTTCAAACTGTGCAGCTTCCTTAACAGCCTTATCAATTTCTTCATCAGACATGTTTGATCCGCCTGTGATTGTAATATGCTGTTCCTTGCCTGTTCCCAAGTCTTTGGCTGATACGTTTACAATACCGTTTGCATCGATATCAAATGTAACCTCAATCTGTGGAACACCACGCTTTGCGGCAGGAATACCGTCAAGTCTGAACTGTCCGAGAGACTTGTTGTCCTTTGCGAATTCTCTTTCGCCCTGTACTACATTGATATCTACCGCAGACTGGTTATCTGCCGCAGTTGAGAATATCTGGCTCTTCTTTGTAGGAATTGTTGTATTTCTCTCAATCATGTGAGTTGCGATACCGCCCATTGTTTCAATGGAAAGTGTAAGAGGAGTTACGTCAAGAAGAAGTACGTCACCGGCACCTGCGTCACCGGCAAGTTTACCTGCCTGAACCGAAGCACCGAGTGCAACACACTCATCAGGGTTAAGGCTCTTGTTAGGCTCTTTGCCTGTAAGCTGTTTTACCTTTTCCTGTACCGCAGGAATTCTTGTAGATCCTCCGACGAGAAGAACCTTACCTAATTCACTTGCCGATACGCCTGCATCACTGAGAGCATTCTTAACAGGCTCTGCAGTTTTTTCAACAAGGTCAGCCGTAATCTCATCAAACTTAGCTCTTGTAAGCTCCATTTCAAAATGCTTAGGACCTTCTGCTGTTGCCGTAATGTAAGGAAGGTTGATTGTTGTCTTGCCGGCACTTGAAAGTTCCTTCTTAGCCTGCTCTGCAGCAACATTGATTCTCTGAAGAGCCATTGTATCCTTGCTTAAGTCAATGCCTTCCTTATTCTTAAAGTCTTCGATCATATAATCCATAAGCTTCTTGTCAAAGTCATCTCCGCCTAAGTGATTGTTACCGGATGTTGCAAGAACTTCGATTACACCGTCGCCGATTTCGATAAGAGAAACGTCGAATGTACCGCCGCCGAGGTCGTAAACCATAATCTTCTGCTCACCTTCGTTGTCAAGTCCGTATGCAAGAGCTGCCGCAGTAGGCTCGTTGATGATACGCTTAACATCAAGACCTGCGATTCTTCCCGCATCCTTTGTTGCCTGACGCTGAGCATCGTTAAAGTAAGCAGGAACCGTAATAACGGCTTCTGTTACAGGTTCGCCTAAATAACTTTCGGCATCAGCCTTAAGCTTCTGAAGGATCATGGCTGAAATTTCCTGAGGTGTGTATTCCTTGCCGTCAATCGATACTTTGTAATCTGTTCCCATGTGACGCTTAATTGAAGAAATTGTTCTTTCTGCGTTTGTAACAGCCTGACGCTTTGCAGGCTCACCCACAAGTCTTTCACCGCTCTTTGTAAATGCAACCACTGAAGGAGTTGTTCTCTGTCCTTCCGAGTTTGCGATAACAACAGGCTTACCGCCTTCCATAACTGCTACACAAGAGTTTGTTGTTCCTAAGTCAATACCAATAATCTTACCCATAATATATATCTCCTTAAACTAAGTTCTTATTTTTAAATGTTTATCACAAATGGTTGCCTTCAGACGTTTCCATCCGTCGAAAACAAACCTTTTCGTTAAAGATGTTTTATCAGTTTGCAACTATAACCATACTGTGTCTTATAACCGTATCTTTATATTTGTATCCCTTTTCAAATTCTTCAACTACGATATTTTCGCCCACATCATCTTTTTCAACATGCTGTACGGCGTTATGAAGTTCGGGATCAAACTCCTTGCCGATGGCTTCGATAGGAGTGACTTTTAATTCATCAAACATTTTCATCATCTGCTTGTAAACCATCTCCATTCCGGTTGCAAATCCCGTCTTCTCCTCGCCTTCAGGCAATGTTTTAAACCCTCTTTCAAAGTTGTCTACAATCGGCAAAAGTTTTTTGACAACATCTATCGCTCCGAAATCAAACATATCCGCTTTCTCTCTTTCGGTTCGCTTTCTGAAGTTGTCAAATTCCGCCATCTGACGTTTTACCTGATCTTCGAGAGAAACTATTGTAGCTTCCTGCTGCTGCATTTTTGTAATTATGTCTTCGGCAGCCTGCTCAATACCTACTCCCTCTTCAGGTATAACGTCTTCTTTATCGGCTTCTTCCGCGGCAGCGGCTGCTGCTTTGGCTCCTGCTTCTACGTCTTCGCCGAGAATATCTTCTGACTTCTTATCTTCTTTCTTACCCACAATCAAATCCTCCGAAATATTAATTCTTATTCAATCTATTTATCAAATAAATCGTCAAGCCTGAGTCTTATATTGTTCAATGTTTCAAGAACCATTTCATAGTCCATTCTTTTCGGTCCTATTATACCTATCGTTCCCTTAACTCCGTTGCTCAAATCATAGGTCGCTGTAATAATACTGCAATCTTTCATGGCTTCGATAGATGTTTCCTTGCCTATGTATACCTTTATTCCCGTACCGTCGCTGTTGTTATTCATAAAATCCGAAAGTGCATGTTTCTTTTCAAATGTTGTTATAAGCTCTCTCGCCGTATCGGATACCGACAATTCCGGATAACGGAATATATTTGTCGTACCTGAAGTATACATATGAACATCGTCCGTATTATGTATAGTATCAACTATAATGGAATACATGTCGCAAAGAATCTTATCCCGTGAATTATCGCTTTCTCCAAGTAATTGAATCTGTTTTTCAAGTTCTTTGGTTGTAAGCCCGGCAATTGATGTATTGATCATAATGTTCAAATTGCTTATTGCTTCGTTTGTTATGTCGTTATCAAGCAGAAAAACTTTATTCCTTATATAATTACCTTCCAAAACAACCACAACAAGAATTTTGTTCTCTTCTAATTTTGAAAGCTGAATAAATTTAATCCTGTTTCCGTCTCCGTAAGACGACATAACCACTGTTGCGTAATTAGTGTTTTCAGCAAGCATGCCTGCCAAATTCTGCATAACATCATCAACCTGTCCGTTGCTGTTAAGCATCTTTCTCAGATCGTCTATCTCATCCTGTTTAGCCTTAATCTGCCGTTCTTTCTTATTAACCTCAATCTTATGACTGTTAAGCAGTGACTCCACATAAAATCGATAACCTTCATCCGTCGGGATCCTGCCTGCTGATGTATGAGGCTGAACTATTAATCCCATTTCCTCAAGATCGGCCATCTCATTTCTAATTGTTGCCGAGCTAAGCGACAAGTCAGAAGATTTGGAAATCGTTCTCGAACCGACCGGCTCTCCCGTTTCAAGATAATTCTCAATAAGGGCATTCAATATCTTTTTCTTGCGCTCATCCAGCTCCACTTATGAATCACTCCTTTCCTGATTTCTTTGTTAGCACTCATATTATTGGAGTGCTAATATCTTTATGTGAAATATTAGCACTATCAATATTTGATGTCAACAGGAAAATATAAAAAAACACAGGCTTAAGAAATGTTTTACATCTCACCTGTGTTTTTTATTCTTTGTTAATAATTATAATAATGTTTCGAGAGTTGTTCTTATTGCTTTAATAAATTCCTCTGATTCAAGAGTTTCTTTATTTTCCAATGTCGAAATTCTTGATAAATCTCCCGTCATCTTGCCTGATTCAATGGTGTCGATGCAAGCCTTTTCAAGTTTATCGGCAAACACGACAAGTTCTTCGTTGTTATCAAGCTGACCTCTTTTTCTTAGGGCTCCGCTCCACGCAAATATGGTTGCAATCGGATTGGTTGATGTTTTCTCACCCTTCTTATATTTATAATAATGCCTTTGCACCGTTCCGTGAGCGGCTTCATATTCAAAATTTCCGTCCGGCGATACAAGAACGGATGTCATCATCGAAAGAGAACCGAATGCGGAAGCAACCATGTCACTCATTACATCACCGTCGTAATTCTTACATGCCCAGATATATCCGCCTTCCGATCTCATAACTCTTGCAACCGCATCGTCAATAAGTGTATAGAAATATTCAATTCCTGCTTCCGCAAACTTTCCTTTGTATTCCGCCTCAAAAATTTCACCGAATATATCCTTAAATGTATGGTCATATTTTTTTGAAATTGTATCCTTCGTTGCAAACCATAAATCCTGTTTTGTCTCTAAAGCAAAGTTAAAACAGCTTCTTGCAAAACTTTCGATGGATTTATCAAGGTTGTGCATTCCCTGAACGATACCCGCGCCGTCAAATTCGTGAATCAATTCTCTCTTTTCGGAGCCGTCATTTCCCGTAAACACGATTTCTGCTTTACCCGGTCCGTCAATAACCATTTCAGACGCCTTATATACATCGCCGTATGCATGTCTTGCAATGGTGATAGGCTTTTTCCATGTTCTCACATACGGTTCAATGCCTTTTACGATGATAGGAGCTCTGAACACCGTACCGTCAAGAATAGCCCTTATTGTACCGTTCGGGCTTTTATAAAGAGCCTTTAAATTATACTCTTCCTGTCTGGCTGCATTTGGTGTAATGGTTGCACATTTAACCGCAACGCCGTATTTCTTTGTTGCAAGAGCCGACTCTCTTGTAACTTCATCATTGGTTTCATCTCTGTGTACAAGTCCGAGATCATAATATTCGGTCTTTAATTCAACAAAAGGCAATAAAAGTTCATCTTTAATCATTTGCCATAATACTCTTGTCATTTCATCTCCGTCCATTTCGACAAGAGGAGTTGTCATTTTAATCTTTTCCATATATATCTCTTTTCTCAAAAATTATCAGTTTTTAGATTATTTAAAGTACTTAACGCCTGATTCGAATATCTTCATATCCTGTTCGCCGAAAATGTTAACGGCAACGGACTTTCCGATTCTCTCAGGATGAGCCATCTTACCGAATACTCTTCCGTCTCTGCTTGTAATACCCTCTATGGCGGCAACGGAACCGTTAATATTGATTGATTCATCCATTGAGATGTTTCCGTCGGCATCACAATATCTTGTAGCTACCTGTCCGTTTGCAAATAATTCTTTTGCAACTTCAATACTTGCATAAAAACGACCTTCACCGTGTGAAACCGGCTGAGCGTAAACTCCTCCGAGTTCGGCTCCCGCAAGCCATGGGCTCTTATCGGAAACTACTCTTGTATATACATGTTTTGCTATATGCCTGTCTATTGTATTAAATGTAAGAGTCGGAGCATTGACATCCTGTCCCGTAATCTTTCCGTTCGGAACAAGTCCAAGCTTAATAAGAGCCTGAAAACCGTTACAGATGCCGAGAGCAAGTCCGTCTCTTTCGTTGAGAAGCTTATTTACCGCTTCTGACATTTTCTCGTTTCTGAATGCCGTAGCAAAGAATTTTGCTGAGCCTTCCGGTTCGTCGCCCGCCGAGAATCCTCCCGGGAACATAATGATTTGGGCATTGTTAATGGCATTCGTAAATGTATCCACAGACTCCCTGATATCGTCAGCCGTAAGATTCTTAAATACCTTTACATCTGTTTCCGCACCGGCAAGTTCAAATGCTCTTGCAGTATCATATTCGCAATTCGTGCCCGGGAATACAGGAATAAATACTCTTGGTTTAGCCACTTTATTCTTACATATATATATTTCTTTTTCAGAATAATCATCGGCATTGATATTCTCGGAAATCTCAATTCCGGACTTCGTAGGATAAACGTCCTCAAGCGTACCTTCCCACGCTGCCTTTACTTCATCTAACTTAAGAATTTCTTCTTTATATTTAATTACCGGTTCGTCGATTACCTTTCCGAGGATTACTCTGTCATTGTTACCGATTCTGTAAAATTCCTTTTCTCTGTCTGCAGGAATTTCAACCACAAAGTCTGCATATGACGGAGCAAATATATTGGCATATGAAACGTCGTCATTTAATTCAACACCCAATCCGCTGCCGAATGCCATCTTGGAAATTGCTGCCGAAATACCCTGTCTGTCAGCAACATATGCAGAAACTATCGTACCGTTTCGCATCATTCTGTAAATGTCATTGTACAGCAGAGCTACTCTCTCATATACAGGTAAATCATAGTCATCCTTCTTAATGTACAGCTTAACAAGAAGGTTGCCGGCCTGTTTTAATTCAGGAGTAACAACTTCGTCTTCTTTTCCTACCGCAACAGCAAACGAACAAAGAGTAGGAGGAACATCTATATCTTCAAATGTTCCCGACATACTGTCTTTTCCTCCGATAGCCGCTACCTTAAGTCCGTTCTGCACACTGTACGCTCCGAGAAGAGCAGCCGTAGGAAGTCCCCAACGTTCGGGATCATCCGTCATTTTACCGAAATATTCCTGTAACGATAAATGAGCTTTTCTGTAGTCTGCTCCGTTTGCAACAATCTTTGAAAGAGATTCAAGTATCGCATATATTGAACCGTGAAGCGGACTCCAGCTTGAAAGATATGGGTCATAGCCGTAACTCATATATGTTATCGCATCGGTTGATCCTTCCAATACGGGTACTTTGCTTATCATTGTCTGCATTTCCGTAGACATATATTTTCCGCCGTAAGGCATGGTAACGGTACCCGCTCCGATTGAAGAATCGAACATCTCAACAAGACCTCTCTGAGAGCAGTTGTTAAGATCCGATACAGTTTTAATCCACTGTTCTTTAAATGATGTAACTTCAGGAGCAACAAAACCTTCGCCGTATGTAACAGGTTCGCTCGGAGAATTGATTGCGGCAGTCGTCTTCTGGTGAGCGCCGTTTGTATCAAGAAATTCTCGTGAAATATCAACGATAACCTTGTCTCTCCACTTCATAACAAGTCGCTTCTCCTTTGTCACTTCGGCAATAGGAGTTGCCTCAAGGTTTTCCTCGGCTGCATATGCCAGAAATGCGTCAACATCGTTCTTGTCAAGAACCACCGCCATTCTCTCCTGTGATTCAGATATGGCAAGTTCCGTTCCGTCAAGACCTTCATACTTCTTTGTTACCTTATCGAGATCTATCAGGAGACCGTCCGCAAGTTCTCCTACGGCAACAGATACTCCGCCTGCACCGAAGTCGTTACATTTTCTTATAAGCTTCGTTACTTCCGGTCTTCTGAACAATCTCTGGATTTTTCTCTCCGTAGGCGCATTACCCTTCTGTACTTCAGCCCCGCATTCATCAATGGAATCGTTTGTATGAGCTTTTGAAGATCCTGTTGCTCCTCCTATTCCGTCACGGCCTGTTCTTCCTCCGAGCAATACAATAATATTTCCGGGATCCGAAGTTTCTCTTATAACATTCTCTCTCTTCGCCGCACCGAGAACCGCACCTAATTCCATGTGCTTTGCGACAAAGTCCGGATGATAAATCTCTTTAACAAGACCCGTTGCAAGACCTATCTGGTTTCCGTATGAACTGTAACCGTGAGCCGCTTCCGTTACAATCTTTCTCTGCGGAAGCTTTCCGCTTAAAGTATCCTCAACGCTTGTTCTCGGATCTGCCGCTCCGGTAATTCTCATGGCCTGATATACATAGGTTCTGCCTGATAAAGGATCTCTTATCGCACCGCCGAGACATGTTGCCGCGCCTCCGAAAGGTTCAATCTCCGTAGGATGATTGTGAGTCTCGTTTTTAAAGTTTATAAGCCACTCTTCTTCCTTACCGTCTACGGTGATCGGCGCAATTATTGAGCATGCATTGATTTCATCGGTCTTTTCCTGGTCGGTAAGAATTCCTTCCGCAGTCTGCTTTCTTGCCGCGAGGGTAGCCATATCCATCAATGAAACATACTTGCCCTTCTTCTCGCCGCTTATTTTGTTGTGATCTCTTGTATATTCACGAAGAATTCTCTCAATAGATGACTTATAATATCCTTCGTTAACGGTAATTTTTTTAAGTTCCGTGGCAAATGTCGTATGTCTGCAGTGATCCGACCAATATGTATCAAGAACCCTGATTTCCGTAATTGAAGGATCTCTCCTCTCCTTAGTCAGGAAATATCCCTGTATAAGCTTAAAATCGGCAAATGTCATGGCAAGAGAAAGTTCATTATACTTTTCTTCCAGCTGTGTGCGGTTAAGTCCCGTAAATCCTTCCAGTATTTCGACATCTTCTGGAGTCGCATATGACATTTCGAGAGTATCACATAATTTCTCATCCGCAACTCTCTGATCTATAGGATTAACAAGTATGTTTTTAATCTTATTTTTATCATCATCTGTAAGATTACCGCTTATTACATATGTAGAAGCACATTTGACAATAACATCGGATTCGCCGAGAAGAGCAATACACTGTTCTGCAGAGTCGGCTCTTTGATCGAACTGTCCCGGTAAGTATTCTACGCTTATAACAAAGTCATTATCTGATACTTCCAATTTATCCTTATAATAATTATCAAGAGGAGGCTCGGAAAATACACCGTTAACGGCTCTTTCAAATATGTCGTCGGATATATTTTCAACATCGTATCTGACCGCTACTCTTACATCAGAAACATTTGTAAGCCCTAAATAATTCTTAATTTCTGAAGCAAGCTTTTCGGCTTCTACAGCAAATTCTTTCTTTTTTTCAACATAAAGTCTTCTTACGCTACCCATCGTATGTTCTCCTTACAGATTATTAAAACTTTTTTTATTCTAACATAATAGTGATGTTATATGAAATAAAATATGGCTTTTAAATCGGACAATAAACATATTTTTAAGTAATTTATCCTGTATAAAGTTATAAATATTCTATTATATCCAATATTTCCTCCGGCTTTTCCACCTTTGCGTCATAATTGTCGGTATGTCCGAATCCGTATGAAGCAAAAATAAAAGGCGCATTTACGAATGCCGCTGATTTTGAGTCACCGTCGGTATCACCGATATATATCGGCTTCGTTATTCCGTTTCTTTCAATAATGAGTTTATTGTTTTCTCCCTTTGATAACCTTGTGTCACCCCAACATAATTTATCCGTTATCCTGTCTTCAAAATTATGAGCGTGAAGAAATGCTTCTATATATCCGGACTGGCAATTACTGACGATAAAAATCGGAACATTTTCGGAAGTTTCGTTTATTACTTTCTCTATTCCGTCGAAAAGCTTTGCTCCCCTTTCTCTTAAGTAATCATTTTCAAATATTCCCATTTCATCCATTAAATTATTCCTGTCCTTTTCCGGCATATCAGGAAACAGTTTAGCCGCTATGGAGTACATCGGTAACCCCATACACCCATGTAATTCTTCTTTTGTAATGGGAGGTCTGTCCACTCCTCCCTTTATTTTTATCAATTCATTCCAAGCATCGGCAATCTCCGATGTTGAATCCCATAGAGTTCCGTCCAAATCGAATAATATTCCGTTTGTTTTTAATATTGACATTTTTCCTTACCTGCTTTAATATTGTACTTGCTTTACTAATGTAAAGTATATTTACCGATTATGCAACTTTATAATATTTTGCATTCGTAACTTTTATATCCGCCATATATAATAATATATATACGGTTATATTTTGCTACTGTGGCTTAGTTGGTAGAGCAGCTGATTCGTAATCAGCAGGTCACCGGTTCGAGTCCGGTCAGTAGCTTTTTTATTACGGCGCAGAACGGCTTAGCGTGACATAAATGCAGTATTTATGCCATGTTGAGCCGTTTTTATATTTTTAAAATTACTGTATTACGGCATAATATTACATAAAAATTTTCCCATAACTCTCCCATTTTTTCCCTTAAAAACAAAAAAGCAACCCTTTTAATCGGGCTGTTTTGTTTTGTAAAAAACGGAATTGTATATAACCGCTTTTTATTGCTTTCATTCAAAATGCGTTATATTATTATACAGGATTATATTATTTATTTAAGAAAGGGGAATAAATGGATAAAAGAAATATTAGGGGCTTATTCATGGTTTTTATAAGCTTCATTATTAATCTTATCGGCGGTGTTATCAACATGTTTGTATCCGGTAATATCGGAGGTCTTATATTTTCCGCCATTGTAATCATTGCTTCCATCGGTCTTTCAATATACGGATTATCTCAGATTACCGGATATAGCGATCACTTCAGAAAAGCAAGAACCGTAGCATATATTTATACGGGTGCGGAGCTGGCAACACTTATAGGAACGGCAATAATATCCGCAAATGTTTCTCATGCGATGCATACGTATAGTATCTCCGGCTACATAGAAGGTTATTATTCAATTGCCATATATACTATTATATTCTCTGTCATAAATGCTGCTCTTAACATTTTCTACATTACGGAAATACTCAGCGGCTGTATGGATATTGCAAAAGAAAACAATGCTCCTATAACATATGCGGGAATTTTTGGTTTAAGAAGATGGTATACAATCTCACTTACCGTTACGGTTGCCTGTCAGGTATTGATTTTAATAATTTATCTTTCATCTTTGTCAAGCACCTTTTCTAATTATATTGTATACGGACAGTCTTCAAATCCTGTCGCTGCCGGATTTACGGTATTTTTGGCAGTAATTGAAATCATTGCAGCCATAATTTATATTGTATCTTATATAAGAGTACTTATGACTGTTTACAAAACATACAGCAGTAATTTTTCAGACAGACTGTCTTAATTTAAAATAATATGCTAAATAAAAAGCGATACGGTTTGAGGTGACCCCTCAAACCGTATCGCTTTTTATTTACTGAATAATGATTTTATTAAATATTTAAACACGCTTTACAAAGCATCAACGCACTATTCTCCACTGCTGTGCCGCATTGCCTTTAGAGTAGAACCAGAGCCATACATTTGCTCCGTTATTCATGCTTGCACCGCATACATCCATTACACAATATCCGGAAGCATGTTTAAATACCAAATTATTTGTACCTTTTACTCTGTATATCTGCCATTGCTGA
>NZ_BAAHYP010000008.1:0-84622 GCF_054657495.1 Howardella ureilytica
GTTGATGTTGATCATATGCAGTTTTCAGGGAATGATATTCCTATCAGGTGAGTATTCATTTGATAGGAGTTTTTTATAAAAACCTGTTTATGAGAATATTTATTCTTATAAAGCATAGGGGTGTGGTGAAATGGTATCATAGGAGTCTCCAAAACTTTTGGCGGGAGTTCGATTCTCTCCACCCCTGTTTTATTTACCGGTTGTACTGTGTACAGCCGGTTTATTTTTGCAAAAAAAAACCAATTATAGTATTATAAAATACATTATGTTAAATTATTTTACGGCTTATTATGCCGTAGATTTACTGATCTTATTTTATAAGAGTTCAATATATCTATTTCTCGGAGGAATAAAAATATTATGATTAGCGCTAATAATGTTACTTACAGAGTCGGAAAAAAGGCATTATTTGAAGATGTAAATATAAAGTTCACGGAAGGAAACTGTTACGGCCTTATCGGTGCAAACGGTGCCGGTAAATCCACGTTTCTTAAGATTTTGTCAGGACAGATTGAGCCTTCAAAGGGTGAAATCGCAATTACAAACGGTCAGAGACTTTCTTTCCTGGAGCAGGATCACTTTAAATATGACAACTCTAAAGTAATTGAAGTTGTTATGATGGGTAACTCAAGACTCTATGAAATCATGAAAGAAAAGGAAGCCATATATTCTAAGGAAGATTTTACGGAGGAAGACGGACACAGAGCGTCTGAGCTTGAAGCTGAATTTGCTGATATGAACGGTTGGGAAGCCGAATCGGATGCTGCTCAACTTCTTACCGGACTCGGAATTGAACCGGATTTACACGAGAAGCTTATGAGCGAAATCAACGGAAGTGAGAAGGTTAAGGTTCTCCTTGCAAAGGCTCTCTTCGGCAATCCGGATATTTTGCTTCTTGATGAGCCTACCAACAACCTTGATATTGATTCCATAGAATGGCTGCAGGAATTTTTGATTAACTTTGAGAACACCGTAATCGTTGTTTCACATGACAGACATTTTCTTAATCAGGTTTGTACTCATATAGCCGACATTGATTATGCAAAGATTCAGTTGTATGCAGGTAATTATGATTTCTGGTATGAATCAAGTCAGCTTATTCTTAAGCAGAGAAAAGAAGCTAACAGGAAAAAGGAAGAAAAAATCAAGGAATTACAGGAATTTATTTCAAGATTCTCCGCAAATGCGTCTAAGTCTAAACAGGCAACATCAAGAAAGAAAGCTCTTGAGAAAATTGAGCTGGATGATATTAAACCTTCAAGCAGAAAGTATCCTTATGTTGATTTCAGACCTGAGAGAGAAATCGGTAATGAAGTATTGGAAGTAAGCAATCTCAGTAAGAAAATCGATGATGAAACATCAATCAATAATATTTCATTTCTTGTGGGCAATAAGGACAAGATTGCATTTGTAGGTTCAAATGAACTTGCCACAACCGAATTTTTCGATATTATAGCCGGAAGACAGGAAGATTACGAAGGGGAGTACAAATGGGGAGTAACAACCAAGTTTGCTTATTTCCCTAAGGATATTAATGCCGAATTTACAACAGACGAAACCATTGTAGAGTGGCTGACTCCTTATTCTCCAGATCCGGATTCAACATATGTAAGAGGATTCCTCGGAAGAATGTTATTTGCAGGTGAGGACGGTGAGAAAAAGGTTAAGGTATTATCCGGAGGTGAAAAGGTTAGAGTCCTTCTTTCAAGAATGATGATTCAGGGAGCAAATGTACTTGTATTTGACGACCCTACAAACCATTTGGATATGGAATCAATCACATCTCTAAATAATGCCCTTATTAAGTTTGACGGAGTAATCATATTTACATCTCACGATCATCAGTTTATCCAAACAATTGCCAACAGAATTATGGAAATCCTTCCTGACGGAACGTTAGTTGACAAACTCACGACATACGAAGAATATCTTGCATCTGACGACAGTATCAGAAAGAGACAGGGTGTTGCAAAATTATCTGAGGAAGATTAATAAAGGGTGATGATATGCCTGCCGTAAGAAAATCTAAAACAAAAAAAGCCGGTAATATCCAAAAAAATTCCGGTAAGTCAAATGTAAAAAGAACGGGATTCGAAACAGAAATTTTTTTCTTATTGGCTTTCGGAATATTGATATTATTGATACTGAGCAATTTCGGATTAGCAGGGATTGTCGGTGTCGGAATCAAATGGCTTGAATTTGGTCTTATAGGTGTCATGGGGTATGTCATACCGTTTTTAACAGCCGTTAATCTTATATATTTGGCCGTTAACAGACCTGTTCCGAGAGAGATAAAATCAAAATTTATTGCGGCATATATATCCCTGGTGTTATTGTCGGCAGTAATACAAAGAATTTACAATATTCCCGGAATGGAATATTCGGATCCCGGAGGCATATTTTTGTACAGTGCACGTAACGGAAGCGGAGGAGGTATTCTCGGTGCGTTAATTTGTTACGCACTCTATCCGGTAGGGGAGACGGCGTCCGTCATTATAATCATTATTTTACTTATTATATGTATGATGGTCATATTTAATTGGTCCGTATTCAAAACGTTTAAATATATTTTCGGTGATTTGAAAGTACGAAAAACAAAAAAGAGCACAGAAGATTTAAACACTTCGGAGTATTTTAGTAAGGATACGGAAAAAGAATATGACGAAAAGAAAATTAATAATGATAATCAGGCTGCATATAATGTAAATAAGACGATATGTAATGAAAATAACGGTTTGTCCGATGACAGGGTAAATGATAAAGAGATACGGAAGGTTGTTGATGATATGGCAGACATGAGAGAAGCGTACAGCAAAAACAGAAATCCCGAAAGAAATCCCAAAAAGAATCTCAGGATGAATAATAAGTCAACAGGCAGAAGTTTCAGCGTATTTTCAATAAAGGAAGCTGTCCGTGAAAACACTGACAAGGGAAGCGATGTGGAAACCATAGAGCTTACAAATATGTATCCGGAGAACAGTGATGAACACAGGGAGGTATTTCCGGAAAACACCTTTGGAGATGTAATCGCTGACGGTGATAATTTCATCGAAAAATATCCTGTCAAAACTCATATTCCGGATTCAAACATAGTTGTATCCGACAGCCTTGAAACAGTCAGAGATGAAGTAACTGAAGTGAAAAAGGATCATAATGACATTTTCGGCGGATTATCGGAAATTGAGTCGGGAGCAGAATCACAGAAAAATAATACGGATGATAATGTGAAAAATGTCGGCATTCAAGCAGCCCGCAATATAAGCTCCGGCAACGGTGTATATACGGCGGATAATAAGGGGGAAAATGCTGTTGACAGCCTGCATGACGGAAATTTACTTAACGTAAATTCAGATGTTGTACCGAGAGAAGGTGCCATAGGCAATACAGGGCACGGCGGTATTAATTCTCATAAAGACGCTGTTGACATTATCGGCGGCGGAAACGTCAATACGGAAGAGAGTACGTCGGAATATGTTTTCCCTCCCGTCAGTCTTTTGAATAAGCCTAAAATTTACGATTCGGGTAATATTAACGCGGAGAATCAGGAAATGGCGGATAATCTGCGAAAAATACTGGAAATATTCGGCGTTAAGGTTAAAATTACCGGAATAAGCATTGGACCGACCGTCACAAGATTTGAAATGCAGCCGGAAATAGGTACAAAGGTAAGCAAAGTCGTCAACCTGAAAGACGAGATAAAGATGGGATTGGCTGTTTCCGATATAAGAATACAGGCGCCTATTCCCGGAAAATCCGCAATCGGTATAGAGATACCGAACAAAAAACCAAGAAGTGTATCATTCAGAGAGCTTATAGAATCCAATCGTTTCAAAGAAAGCAAATCAAAGGTTTCATTTGCCGTAGGTGAAGATATAGGCGGAAAAGTAGTAGTCGGCGATATTGCGGATATGCCTCATATTATAATTGCAGGTTCTACCGGATCAGGTAAATCCGTATGTATTAACGCATTAATAATGAGCGTATTGTATAAAGCATCTCCCGATGACGTAAAAATGATAATGGTGGATCCGAAGGTTGTTGAGTTGTCCATATATAACGGAATTCCTCATTTACTTATTCCTGTCGTTTCAGATCCGAAAAAGGCGGCAAGCGCATTAAATTGGGCTGTTGCCGAAATGGATAAACGATATAACAAACTTGCGGAATTGGGATCCAGAAACATAAAAGAATATAATAATAAAATTATTTCCGGTGAATACGGAGAAAATCATATCAAAATGCCGCAAATTCTTGTTATAATTGATGAGCTGGCAGATTTGATGATGGTCGCAAAAAATGAAGTTGAAGCCGCAATCGTAAGACTTGCTCAAAAGGCAAGAGCAGCGGGAATTCATCTTATAATTGCCACTCAAAGACCGTCTGCCGATGTTATTACGGGTCTTATTAAGGCCAACATTCCTTCCAAGATAGCTTTTGCCGTATCCAACGGTTCAAACTCAAGAATCATATTGGATGAAAACGGAGCCGAGAACCTTCTCGGAAAGGGAGATATGTTATATGCTCCGAGAAATGAGAAACCGAAGAGAGTTCAGGGCGCATTTGTTTCGGATGACGAAGTGTCGAGGGTTGTGGAATTTCTTAAGGAACATTCGGGGAATGTTCAAATGAATGAAGACATAAGCAAAGATATGGAAAATGAAGTTTTCAGCGTATCGGTACCGATTCCCGGAGCTGATGACGAAGACTCTTTGGATTCTTTGTTTGAAGACGCCGGAAGGTTCGTTATTGAAAAGGAGAAAGCTTCCATAGGAATGCTTCAGAGAAATTTCAGAATAGGATTTAACAGAGCGGGAAGAATAATCGATCAATTATCAGAAGCGGGAGTTGTCGGTCCGGATATCGGAACAAAGCCGCGGAAAGTATTGATTACCATGCAGGAATTTGAAGAATTATTGAGCAAATTCAGATGATTAAAAGGAGAATTAAATGGCATTTTTAACTGATATTGAAATTGCACAGGCAGCTGTAATGAAACCGATTGCGGAAGTTGTTAAACGCGTAGGGATAACTGAAGACGAAATTGAACTTTACGGAAAGTATAAGGCTAAGATTTCCGATGAATGTGAAGAAAGGGTTAAGGGAAATCCGGACGGCAAGCTCATTTTGGTTACCGCAATTAATCCTACTCCCGCAGGCGAAGGAAAGACAACAACAACAATAGGACTTACTGAAAGTCTTAATAAAATCGGAAAAAATGCGGTGGCGGTAATAAGAGAACCTTCCCTGGGACCTTCATTTGGTTTAAAGGGCGGAGCTGCAGGCGGAGGATATGCACAGGTAGTCCCTATGGAAGATTTAAATCTTCACTTTACGGGAGATTTTCATGCAATTACATCTGCCAACAATCTTCTTGCTGCGATGATTGATAATCATATTAAGCAGGGCAATGAGCTTAACATAGATGTTAAGAGAGTTGTTTGGAAACGTTGTATGGATATGAATGACAGAAATCTCAGAGAGATTATTATCGGTATCGGTTCATCTGCAAACGGAGATATGAGGAGCGACGGTTTCACTATTACGGCAGCATCTGAAATCATGGCAATATTCTGTATGGCTTCTGACATGTCTGATTTAAAAGCAAGACTGGGAAGAATCATTATTGCATATGATAAGGAAGGCAATCCGGTGAGAGCAAGTCAGATTAATGTGGTAGGAGCCATGGCAGCCCTTCTTAAGGATGCATTTAAACCTAATGTTATACAGACTCTTGAGAATACGCCGGTGCTTGTACACGGAGGACCTTTTGCAAACATTGCCCACGGATGCAACTCCGTAAGAGCAACTAAGCTCGGCCTTAAACTCGGCGATTATTGTGTTACCGAGGCAGGTTTCGGAGCTGATCTCGGAGCTGAGAAGTTTATGGACATTAAATGCAGAAATGCAGGTATTGCTCCGGATGCCGTTGTTATCGTCGCAACCGTTCGTGCTTTAAAATATAACGGCGGAATTAAGAAGGAAGACTTAAAAGATGCAAATGTTGAAGCACTTAAAGCCGGAATCGTGAATCTCGGTAAGCATATCGAGAATATTAAAAAATACGGAATTGAACCAATTGTGGCAATTAATTCCTTTGTTACCGATACGGAAGAAGAGTATGAAGTAATAAGAGAATATTGCAAGGGATTGGGAGTTGAAGTTGCGTTGTCAACCGCATGGGGAGACGGCGGAAACGGTGCCGTTGACCTAGCTGAAAAGGTAATCAAGATGACAGAGAAGGATAAGGAATTTAATTTCCTCTATGACCTTGAATCTTCCGTTACGGATAAAATCGAAAAGATTTCAAAAGAAATTTATGGTGCTTCGGATGTCGAATACGGAGCGGGGGTGCTTAAGAGCATTGAGGACATAGAGAAAATCGGACTTGGCAATCTTCCTATATGCGTTGCAAAAACACAGTATTCGCTTTCCGACAATCCTGCTCTTCTCGGAAGACCGGAGAACTTTACCATGCACATAAGAGAAGTATATGTTAATGCAGGTTCAGGATTCATTGTAGTATTGACAGGTAAGATCCTTACAATGCCGGGACTTCCTAAGAAGCCTTCTGCCGAAGCCATTGACTATAATGAAGAGACAGGAAAGATAGTGGGATTATTCTGATTATATATTAACTCCGTATCACAATAATAAAAATTTAACGGAAAAGTATGAGTATGGTTATATGCTCATACTTTTTTAATTTGAAAAGAAATAAGAATAAATGATATTATATACGAACCTGAAGAAATTATATTAAGGATTTAAATATGGATACAGAACAATATGCAGGAATAATACCGGGTCTGTCTACAGAACAACTGGATAAGCGTTTCCAATATCGCATACCTGAACATTTGAAATCTAAAGTACATGTGGGATCTGTCGTCTATGTGCCATTTGGTAAAAGTAATAAAAGAACCAAAGGCTTTGTTATAGACATTTCATCTGATTCTTCATATGACAGAGATAAAATAAAAGATATTTATGATATAAGTTTAGATGTTGATGTCAGAAACACTAATTTAATTGAACTTGCTTATTGGATGAGAGACGAATACGGATCCACAATTAACAGAGCATTAAAAACCGTATTTCCCGTTCAGGATAAAGTCAGAAACAGAGTTGTAACGGAACTGACTCTTACAGATGACAAATTAAAAGCAGAAGAATATTATGCAAAGTGCAAAAGGAAAAACGCATCGGCAAGAATAAGACTTTTGGACGCTCTTATGGAACATAGGGTTATAAACAGCGAATTTGCAAGGGTAAAATTAAAAGTCACCGCAAAGACCGTTAATGAATTGAAAGAAGAGGGGATAATAAGCGTAAAAGATACGATTGAATACCGCAATCCCATAAAAGTTTCGGCAGAGAAGGAAGAATTACCTGAATTAAACGAGGAACAGAGAATAATATGCGATACTGTTTCGGAAGCCATAGACAACAATGTCAAAGAAACATATTTAATACACGGAATTACCGGAAGCGGAAAGACAAGGGTATATATTGAGCTTATAAAAAATGTTGTTGCAAAGGGAAGAAAGGCAATCATGCTTATTCCCGAAATTGCACTTACATATCAAACGGTTAAACGCTTTGTAAACGTATTCGGAGAAAGAGTATCGGTTCTTAATTCAAAAATGTCGCCCGGGGAGCGCTATGATCAGTTTTTAAGGGCATCAAACGGTGACATAGACGTTATGATAGGACCCAGATCTGCCGTATTTACACCGTTTGACAATATCGGAATAATAGTTGTTGACGAGGAACACGAAGAGTCATATAAAAACGAAAACACGCCCTGTTATGATACCAGAGAAGTCGCGAAATTTATCACGGATAAATATAATGCTCCGTTAGTTCTTGCTTCGGCTACTCCGTCTGTCAAGTCTTACTACAGGGCGTTAAAGGGTGAATATAAGCTGCTCACATTGTCAAAAAGGGCAAAGGTCGGAGGAGAACTTGCGGAAGTACATATTACGGATATGCGGGAGGAGCTTAAAGCGGGTAATAAAACCATTTTCAGCAGATCACTTATAGAAAGTCTTTCCGAAAGACTGGCAGACAAAGAACAGAGTATGCTTTTCCTGAATAAAAGAGGATATCTCGGAATAATATCATGCAGAGAGTGCGGTCATGTAATTAAATGTCCGCATTGTGACATTTCAATGACATATCATAAAAACGGAACATTGGTATGTCATTATTGCGATACGGTAATTAATAATGTTAAGGTGTGTCCGAAATGCGGTTCAAAATATATTGCCGGTTTTCGTGCCGGTACGGAAAAGATAGAGCAGGAGATAAAAAAAGCATTTCCCACGGCAAGAGTGTTGAGGATGGACAGAGATACCACAAGCAGGAAGGGATCTCACGATAAAATCATCGAAGAATATGCCAACGGAGATGCGGATATCCTCGTCGGGACGCAGATGATAGTAAAAGGTCATGACTTTGAAAATTGTACTCTCGTAGGTGTTCTTGCGGCGGATATGACGCTTTTTACAAGCTCATATACAGCAAGTGAAAGAACGTTCCAGCTTATTACACAATCTGCGGGAAGAGCCGGAAGAGGAGAAAAAAAGGGAGACGTATATATTCAGACATACGATCCGGAAAATCCGGTGATAATTGCTGCTGCTGCGCAGAATTATGAAATGTTTTATGCGGAAGAAATAAAGCACAGGGAAATGCTTAATTTCCCTCCTATTTGCAAAATGGCTACATACACATTTGTATCTGAAAATGCTGATATTCTTTCAAAAGCAATGGATAAACTCAGGGATAAACTGAATACAATCGGTAAGAAATACGGCAAAGATATAGATATTTTAGGCCCGAACAGGGGGAGCGGATATAAATTAAAGGACGAGTTCAATATTAAGTTAATCATAAAATCCAAAACCGATAAAATATTAAAGGAAATAAAAAACGACCTTGAAAAATATACGGATTCCGAAGAAATATTCAGAAAAATACATATTCTGTTCAATAAAGAGTAAAATGTATCTTAGGAGGCCGTAAATTTACAAACAGAGGATTATTGTGTATCCTATAATGTCAGATTTATGATTAATATGAAAATACAACATAGGGGGAATATAAAATGGCTCTTAGAGAAATAAGAATAGTCGGAGATGAAATACTCAGAAAAAAATCAAGGGAAGTTAAAGAAGTTACTCCGAGAATAAAAGAATTAATATCAGATATGTTTGAAACACTCTATAAAGAAGAGGGAGTAGGTCTTGCAGCTCCTCAGGTAGGTGTTCTCAGAAGAGTTGTGGTAATAGATGCGGGGGTTGAAGAAGATGTAAAGAAGCCTATGGTTTTCATCAATCCGGTAATTATTGAAATGGACGGAGAACAGACGGGAGAAGAGGGATGTCTTTCGGTTCCCGATAAATCATGTGAAGTCAGAAGAGCCGAGCATGTGGTGGTAGAGGCGTTTGATGAAGACATGAATCCGTTTTCCATTGATGCTCACGGATTAATTGCAAGATGTCTTCAGCACGAGATCGACCATTTGGAAGGAATACTTTACATTGACAGAGTAAAAGAACAGGAAGCTGAAGAGAAAGGCGAATAATGAAAGTTGTTTTTATGGGTACGCCTGATTTTGCGGTTGAAACACTTAAAGCAATTTCAGGTGCCGGTCATGTTATTCAGGCTGTTGTAACGCAGCCTGACAAACCGAGGGGAAGAAGCGGAGCTTTGGCATTTTCTCCCGTAAAGGAAGAGGCAATCAGACTCGGAATAGAATATATCTTACAGCCTGAGAAGGCTGGGAATGAAGAATTTATTAAGCAGATAAGGGAATTAAATCCGGATGTTGTCGTTGTTGTTGCTTACGGAAAAATACTTCCTAAGGAATTGTTGGACATTCCAAAGTTCGGATGTATAAATGTACATGCGTCACTTCTTCCGAAATACAGAGGAGCCGCACCCATACAGTGGTCCGTAATAAACGGAGATGAGTACTCCGGTGTTACGACAATGTTTATGGGAGAAGGACTTGACACGGGAGATATTTTACTTCAGAAGTCAGTTAAACTTGACAAAAAAGAAACCGGGGGATCGCTTTTTGATAAATTAAGCGTAATAGGAGCAGAACTGCTTGTTGAAACCTTGGATGGCCTGGAAAAGGGAACCATTAAGAGAATCCCACAGGATGAATCTCTGGCTACGCAGGTTACAGTATTCGACAAATCCTTCGGTAAAATAGATTTTAATAAATCTGCGACGGATATAGAGCGCCTTATAAGAGGTCTCAATCCGTGGCCGAGTGCATTTACAAAACTAAACGGAAAGACTTTAAAGTTATGGGATGCCGACGTATTAACATATGAAGATGACAGTCTTCCTGCGGGTTCAATTATTTCCGTAGGCAAAGATTCGTTTATTATTAAATGCGGGAAGGATGCTCTTGAAATTAAAGAATTACAGCTTGAAGGCAAAAAACGCATGAAATGCGGAGATTTTTTAAGAGGATATAATCCGGAAGTCGGAACAGTGCTCGGTAATTAAACGGAAAGGAGCGCATATGTATTATTTCTATGCTTTTGATTGGACATATTGGGTAGTAATGGGTGTTTCGCTCATTATTACCACGATTGCCCAAATCTGGGTAAGCAGCGCCATGTCCAAATATTCCAAAGTGATGTCTAAGAGCGGACTTACCGGTAGGGAAGCGGCGCAGACAATACTCAGAAATCAGGGGTTAAGCGGTGTTACCGTAACAGGTATACAGGGTAATTATTCGGACCATTACGACCCGAGGAATAAAAATGTTTCATTGTCTCAGCCTGTTTATAACAACAGGAGTATCACAGCGGTAAGTGTGGCTGCTCACGAGTGCGGTCATGCGGTTCAGGATGCCACAAATTACGGTTTTCTTTCATTCAGAACCGCACTTGTACCTGTTGTGAATTTTTCATCAAGTATATCGTGGATATTTATCATTATGGGATTATTCTTTCAAAGCAACTCAGGCAGCGGAATATTCCTTCAGATAGGTATAATATTATTTGCCATTGCGGTTTTGTTTCAGTTGGTAACTTTACCTGTTGAATTTAATGCATCAAGAAGAGCGTTAAAGATACTTAAAAGCGAAGGAATGCTTGACGGTACGGAAGTGGCTCAGGCAAGAGAAGTTCTTACCGCTGCGGCTATGACATACGTTGCGGCTGCCGCAACGTCGGTGCTTCAGCTGATAAGATTAATATTTATCGCAAGAAACAGAGATTAATTAACAGGCGGGTTTTATCCCGCCTTGTTTTATTATATGAATAAAACTTACGAATCATACCTTAAATTCCGAAAATGACAAACCGTAAAAAAGATGTTATCATTAACCGATTATTAAATATGAATAATTCTGATATTTTGTATATTTAAAAGTATATTTTATTTCAGCGACTGTTATTCAAGAATACTGTTAAAAGGTTTACATAATAAAAATTTTCATTATAAAATATTATTATATTTGTATTTTTAAGGCAGATAACATTGCAGAACATATGGGGTAAACAATGAAACCGATAAATGAGCGAAGAATAGTTTATGACATTCTGTTTGAGGTTAAGAAAAAGAATAAGTCATGTGCGGCCACAATAGACAGAATTTTTGAGAGTAAAAAGTGTTCCGGGCTCTCGTCAGTGAGTAAAAGATTTATTACCAAAACAGCCTACGGAACAGTTGAAAACATTATTCTGACAGACTATTACTTATCAAAACTGCTGAGCAGACCGATTAATAAAGTAAATCCGTCAATACTTATCATTTTGGAGCTGTCGGCATATCATATATTATGTGCGGACAACATACCGGACAGTGCGGCCGTTAATGAAGGTGTAAAGCTGGCCGGTGAGCTTGGCATGAACAAATTAAAAGGTTTTGTAAACGGAGTACTCAGAAATCTTATCAGACAAAAAGAAACAATCAAACTTCCGCCGAAAGAAAATTATAAAGATTATTTGTCCGTAAAATATTCAATACAGAAAGATATTTTGGACATTTGGGAAAAGTCATTAAAACAGTACGGCGGCTCTGTTGAGAAAAAGCTGGAAGATCTTGCGAAAAATACAAGAGAAGGCAAAAAAATATATATTCGAATCAACACCGAAAAAACAAGTGCGCCGTATCTTGAAGCTCTTTTGGAGGATGAAGGCGCGGAGGTGGATCTTGCTCCTAAATGTTACGATGATTCCGAGACCGGAACGGAGAAGCAAAATGAACTTGAGAGCAAATGCCTCTCCATAAGCAATTTTGATTCATTAAAAAACTTAGAATCATTTAAGGATGGCTTATTCTATGTTCAGGACTTAAGCAGCATACTGTCTTATGAAAATGTTCACATCGGAGACGGCTCTTTGGTTCTTGACATGTGCGCTTCTCCGGGAGGGAAAAGCATAGGAACATATTTAAACGTGTCCGAATACGGCAAATGCACCATAACGGCAAGGGATAAAACAAAGTCAAAGGCAGATACGATAAAAGAGAACATAAGTCGGCTCGGTATCGATGGAATTGTTACGGAAGTTAAGGATGCATGTACATATTTCGAAGAGGATTTTGAGAAATATGATGCGGTAATTGCGGATGTACCCTGTTCCGGACTCGGAGTTATAAGCAAAAAGCCGGATATAAATCTGCATTTTAAGAAAAGCGGCATAAAAGAACTTTTGGATATACAAAAGAAGATAGCGGATAATGCGGTGAAATATCTTAAACCCGGAGGTACGTTAGTTTACAGCACATGTACGTTCAATGTTGAAGAAAATGAAGAAAATGCAGCGTATATATTGAAAAACAACTGCATGAAGCTGCTCTTTTCAAAGCAATATCTTCCGACTGAGCATATACACACGGACGGATTTTTTATTGCAATATTTAAAAAGGAATAATGCCGATAATACGGCTGTTATTCGGGTATGGCGATCAAAGCATATTAAACAATTGCGGATATTTTCATCATTAAAAGGGATAAAAATGAAAGAAAAGAAAGACATAATGTCCATGACGAAATCCGAACTAAAGGATTTTTTTACCGAGACAGGCGAAAAACCTTTCAGGGCGAAACAGTTATTCTCGTGGTTACATAATAAGTGTATATATAACTATGATGAAATGACAAATTTATCAAAGTCGTTAAGGGATAACTTAAAGGAAAAAACATATATAAATCATATTGAACCATACAGTATTCAGCGATCTGCACTGGATAATACCGCAAAGTATCTCTGGGAACTGGAAGACGGCAACATGATAGAAAGTGTATGGATGGAATATAAGCACGGAAATTCCGTATGTATTTCTTCACAGGTGGGATGTGATTGCGGATGCACATTTTGCGCCTCTACAATCGACGGAGCAGTAAGAGACGTTACAGCCGGAGAAATGCTTCTTCAGGTGATGAGAATGCAGGAACTGGAGGGTAAAAAGGTCAGTAACATAGTCGTTATGGGATCCGGAGAGCCGCTTCTTAATCTTGATAATCTTCTGAAGTTTATAAATATAATAAATGACGAGGACGGACAGAATATAAGTCAGAGAAACATAACCGTATCCACATGCGGAATAATTCCGAAAATGTATGAATTGGCAGATGAAAAACTTCAGATAACTCTTGCGGTATCACTTCATGCGGCAACCCATGAAAAGAGATTGAAAATCATGCCGATAGAAAAAACATATACAACAGACAAACTTATGGAGGCATGTGATTATTATTTTGAGAAAACAGGCAGAAGGCTTTCATTTGAATATGCTCTCATAGACGGAGTCAACGACGATGAGCAGTCGGCACGTGAACTTATATCTTTATTATCAGGTAAAAACTGTCATGTCAACCTGATAAAATACAACCCCATTAAGGAGCGCAACTATGCAAATTCAGCCGATACACAGGCTGTCACATTCAAAAATGTGCTTGAAAAAAACGGTGTAAATGTTACTATTAGAAGAGGTTTAGGTTTGGATATTGATGGAGCGTGTGGACAATTAAGAAGGAGATATACCAGATGAAAGCATACGCGATAACGGACGTGGGACGTGCGCGGGATACCAATCAGGACTGTTTTTATTATTCATCGGAGCCTGTAGGGAATTTACCTAATTTATTCCTTGTAGCGGACGGTATGGGCGGACATAAAGCAGGAGATCTGGCTTCAAGGTTTACGATTGAGAATATAATCAGATTGGTTGAAAGTTACGGAGATTACAGAGATCCGGTCACCATACTTGCGAAGGCGATTAATGAGGTAAACGGAATGCTCATAGAGAAGTCCAAAGAATCAGAGGACTATGAGGGAATGGGAACCACATTGGTGGCTGCGACTATAGACGGAGACGTTCTTAAAGTGGCGAATGTCGGAGACAGCAGATTATATCTTATAGAAAATGATATTTTGCAAATTACGAGAGATCATTCGCTTGTGGAAGAAATGGTTCTGCGGGGCCAGATAGATAAAGAGGAAGCACGCACACATGTCAATAAAAATATAATAACAAGGGCAATCGGAGTTGTGGATGAAGTATCGCCGGAATTATTTTCGGTTGATTTAACGGATTCTTCAATGCTGCTTTTATGCAGTGACGGTCTTACCAACATGGTATCAGACCGGGATATATTGGAGATTGTCAAATCTGAAGACACTATCGAAGGCCGGGTTGAAGAGCTGGTTAAAAAAGCAAATGAAAACGGTGGTAAGGATAATATTACGGCAATGATTATTGAGCCACTTTAATTTATCGGAAAGGGCTATCCTAAACAATGTTGAATAAGGGAGTTATTTTATCGGAAAGATATGAGATTATTGAGAGAATCGGTACGGGCGGAATGGCGGATGTTTACCGTGCAATCGATCATAAGCTCAACAGATATGTAGCAATTAAGGTTCTTAAAAAAGAATATTCGGACGATAAGCAATTTGTCGCAAAGTTCAGATCGGAAGCGAGATCGGCGGCGGTGCTTAATAATCCTAATATTGTAAGCGTTTATGATGTAGGTAATGAGGACAGCACATATTACATCGTTCTTGAACTTATCGAAGGTATAACACTTAAGAAATATATAGAGAGAAAGGGGCATTTACAATATAAAGAAGCCGTAAGCATTGCGATACAGATTGCAAACGGCATGGAAGCGGCCCATGAACATCATATTGTTCACAGAGATATTAAACCTCAGAATATAATTATTTCAAAAGACGGAAAAGTAAAGGTAACGGATTTCGGTATTGCAAGGGTTGCAACATCGACGACAACGGTTGCTTCAAATGCAATGGGTTCGGTGCATTACATGTCTCCGGAACAGGCGAGAGGCGGATATCTTGATGAAAGAAGTGATATCTATTCATTCGGTATTACGCTTTTTGAAATGCTTACGGGGCAAGTTCCTTTTGACGGTGATACAACGGTTGCCGTTGCGGTTCATCATATTCAGGACGAGATAGAACCGCCGTCAGAATATATAAGCGGAATCCCGATAAGCGTCGACAAAATCGTTCAAAAGTGTACCAATAAAAGACAGGATTTGAGATATCAGTCCGTAAGTGAACTTATTTCCGACCTTAAGAAATCTCTTATTATGCCGGATGTCGACTTTGTACAGGATCCTTCAGCATTTGCCGCGGCGGGAGCGACCGCAAACGGTGCGGAAAACGTCGAAGGAGCAGAGACAAAGCTTGTGGATACGGAAAAAGCAAAAAAGGAAGCCGAAAAGGAAAATACGGATATCTATGATGATAAAGTAGATATAGATGATGAAGACAATGAGAAGCTTAACGGCGTAATGAAGTGGGTAGGTATCGGTATTGCCGCAGCCATTATTATCGCAATAATAATCATACTTGTCGTATTGTCTTCCAACGGAATGATCGGCGGAAAGAAAGAGGCAACAACAGAGGCTGTGACGACGGAAACGCAGGCTACCATTGAAGTTCCGAACGTGAAGGGCAGCACATTGGCTCAGGCGAGAAGAACTCTTACGGATGCGGGATTCATGGTAAAGGTTGCATATGATGATGAGAGTGATGAATCCGAAGGAACCGTAATCGATCAAAGTATTAATGCGGGAGATAAGGTAGCAAAGGGATCTCTTGTTACAATTACGGTAGCGGGAAATAATCCTAATGCGGAAACAACGACAAAAGAGACAACTACGGAAGAAACCACAACGGAATCATATGTAACGGTTCCGGGAGTTATAGGTTATTCCCAGTCGGGAGCTCAATCAGCCGTAACGGGAGTCGGATTGGGATATACCGAAGTCAGAGCGGAGTACAGTGATTCACCGAAGGGCACTGTCATTAGTCAGAGTCCGGAGGCCGGCACACGTGTGAAACCGGGAACAACCGTTACGACGGTAATCAGTCAGGGACCTAAGCCTACGGAAAAACCTGCAACCAATAATGACCAAAACAATAAGAATAACAACAATAACACAAACACCGACAACGACAAGCCGGATGATGATTCAACAGATGATGACGGTGAATGATTATGACTTTTACCGGTAAAATTATAAAAGGCATAGCAGGTTTCTACTATGTTGATATAAGAGATAAAGGTTTATATGAATGTAAGGCAAAGGGGCTTTTCCGCAAAGAAGGGATAAAGCCCCTTGTTGGCGATAATGCGGTAATTGACATTATTGACGAAGATAAAAAGACGGGCAACATTGTCGACATTACAGAGAGAAAAAACTCGGTTATAAGACCGGCCTGTGCCAACATAGATTCGGCGGTTATCGTAATGTCAGCATCAAAGCCTAAATTCAAACCTCTTCTTATGGATAAGATACTTATCTTTTTTGAGTATTACGGCATAGATACATTGATTTGCTTTAACAAAGTTGACGATGCATCAAAGGAAGATTTGGATGCGATAGAATCGCATTTTGCTCATACAGGATATGATATTCTTTATACAAGCGCAAAAACGGAAACCGGTGTTGATGAACTTAAGAAAATATTGAAGGGTAAGACTTCAATACTCACCGGGCCGTCCGGAGTCGGCAAATCCTCTCTTATTAACGGTATTTTCCCGCATGCCGACATGGAAACCGGCGGAATGAGCAAAATCGGACGCGGGAAACATACAACGAGACATTCGGAGATATTTGAAGTTGACAGGGATACGTATATTTTGGATACGCCGGGATTTACTTCAATGGATTTACCGGATATCGGTAAAGAGAATATTGCGGCATATTTTCCGGAATTTGTAAGGCTTCTCGGAAAATGCAGATTTGACAGTTGTATCCACATAGGTGAGCCGGGATGCGCCGTCAAGGAAGCTCTTGCGAAGGGAGACATTTCACGGGGGCGCTATGACAGCTATGTCAGATTTTGTGAAGACACAGACAGAAAAAAGAAATATTAGGAGGACACAAATGGCATTACTTGCACCATCAATTCTTTCAGCGGATTTTGCAAATCTCGGAAGAGATATAGAGATAACCGATAAAGCCGGAGCCGATGTAATTCATATCGATGTTATGGATGGATTATTTGTTCCGAGTATTTCATTCGGTATGCCTGTAATTAAGTCAATAAGAAAAACCACGGATAAAACTTTTGATGTACATTTGATGATAGAGGAACCCATAAGATATATCAAAGAATTCGCCGAATGCGGAGCCGATTACATCACCGTACACTACGAAGCATGTAAAGATATACATGCAACAATTGACAAGATAAAGGAGTACGGTCTTAAAGCCGGAGTTTCAATTAAGCCGAATACAAAGGTAGAAGTATTAAAGCCCGTTTTAAACGATGTGGACAAGGTGCTTATTATGAGCGTGGAACCGGGTTTCGGAGGACAGAAGCTTATACCTCATACTGTTGATAAGGTCAGAGAGTTACGAAAAATTGTTGATGACAATAATTTTAATGTTATCATTGAGATAGACGGCGGAATAAATCTTGACAATGTTGAAAGCATTGTAAATGCCGGAGCAGATTGGATAGTAGCGGGATCGGCCGTATTTAAAGACGATATTGCCACGAATACAAGAGCATTTATAGAAAAAATACACTAAAACAGAAAATATATTAAAAAAGGATATTATCACTGCAGCATACATTCTTAAAATAATCATTTTGAATGTAAAACAGGGATAATATCCTTTTTATGCATATTTATACATTAAATCTGAATTCTATAACATCTCCGTCCTGAACCACATAGTCCTTACCCTGAAGTTTAAGAAGTCCTTTTTCTTTTGCTGCGGCAACTGAACCGCATTCAACAAGATTGTCATATGTTACGACTTCGGCGCAAATAAATCCGCGCTCAAAATCAGAATGGATCTTTCCGGCCGCCTGGGGAGCCTTAGAACCTTTCTTTATGGTCCATGCCCTTGTTTCTTTTACGCCTGCGGTCAAATAACTTATAAGACCGAGAAGAGAATAACTTGCCTTGATAAGCTTGTCGAGTCCGGATTCTTTAACTCCCAGGTCTTCAAGGAACAGTGCTTTTTCATCATCGTCCAATTCCGATATTTCCTGTTCGATTTCCGCTGAGATTACAAATACTTCACTGTTGGTTTCTTTCGCATATTCTCTGACTTTCTGCACATATTCGTTGGAGGCTCCTTCATCCGCAAGGTCATCTTCCGTAACGTTAGCGGCGAATATAACAGGCTTTGCGGTTAAAAGATTATATTCTTTAAGAAAGGCTTCTTCATCTTCGCTCTTTAATTCATAATCCTTTGCAAGTTTGCCGCTTTCAAGATGCTCAATCATTTTTTGAATAAATTCACATTCTTTTGCCAGTTCCTTGTTTGACATGGAGGCCTTCTTTTGCTTTGCAAGTCTCTTTTCCAACACTTCAAGATCTGAGAAAATAAGTTCCATGTTGATGGTTTCGATATCTCTTAAAGGATCAACGCTTCCGTCCACATGAACAATATTTTCATTGTCAAAACAGCGAACCACATGAACTATTGCATCAACCTCTCTGATGTTTGCAAGGAACTGATTGCCGAGTCCCTCTCCCTTGCTTGCTCCCTTAACAAGTCCCGCAATATCGACGAATTCAATAACCGCAGGAACTATTTTTGTACATCCGTATAAGTCCGCAAGAACCTTAAGACGATTGTCCGGAACGGATACAACTCCCACATTCGGATCAATTGTACAAAACGGATAGTTGGCGGATTCGGCCCCGGCTTTTGTCAAAGAATTGAATAAGGTACTCTTTCCAACATTTGGAAGACCTACGATTCCTAATTTCATAGTATTAAATCTCCTTAAAATCTAATTACAATAATATTCCGCATTCAGTGTCGTATAAGAAGGAACTTAGCGGCATTTTGTCGATATCAATTAATTTTTGTTACAGCCTGCGATATCGGCAAACGACGGAAATGTAAGCATAATACGGTGTAAATATACAAATATATTACTATTTGTTATCGGTATTTTGTTATATCTGAATCGGAAAATATATAATATCAAGTGTATATAATAGCATATGTAGTGTTAAAATAGTAATATTTATAACTATTCTCCGGGATTTTATTTTTAGACATTTAATCGGGTTAAGTAATGTGAAAAATATATAAAAACAGTATTTTATATTAAATAAGGTTGCAAATATACATTTGTAATGCATATACTTGCATATAAAACAGTACAATGTAGGGATTATGATTATGGATAACAAGAAATATATTTTAGTTTTGGATCAGGGGACAACTTCATCAAGATGTATAATTTTTGACAATGAGATGAATGTAGTCGCCAAGGGACAAAAGGAATTTGAACAGGTATACCCTAAACCGGGGTGGGTTGAGCATGTTCCTGAAGAAATATTATACAGTGAATTATCAGCTTCAAGTGAAGCCATAAGAGAAGCAGGCATTACTCCCGATGAAATAGCAGGCATAGGCATTACAAACCAGAGAGAAACAACCATTGTATGGGACAAAGAGACCGGTAAACCGGTATACAATGCAATCGTGTGGCAATGCACAAGAGGCGAATCATATATAGAGCAGATTAAGAAAGACGGATTAACCGACACGATACGAGAAAAAACAGGATTGAAGCCGGATGCCTATTTCAGCGCCAGTAAAATCGCATGGATACTTGACAATGTAAAGGGAGTGAGGAAAAGGGCAGAAGCGGGAGAAGTGATATTCGGAACAGTTGACACATGGCTTATATGGAACCTAACCGGCGGAAGAGCACATGTTACAGATTATACAAACGCCTCAAGAACAATGTTATTTAACATTAATACATTGGAATGGGATAAAGAAATAATAAATTATTTCAATATACCGACCTGTATGCTGCCGGAGGTTAAGCCGTCGGTAAGTTATTTCTCCGAAACTGAAAATACGGTTTTCGGGAAAAAAATCATGATAAGCGGTGTCGCGGGAGATCAGCAGGCCGCATTATTCGGTCAGTGCTGTTTTGACAAGGGAGACGCAAAGAATACATACGGTACGGGATGTTTCCTTTTGATGAATACGGGTGAAGACAGGATAGTTTCAAAAAACGGTCTTCTTACAACTCTCACGGCGGGAAGTACCGAGAAAAAGCCGAAATATGCTCTTGAGGGCAGCGTATTTATTGCGGGAGCGGTAATTAAATGGTTAAGAGATGAGATGTTCCTGATTTCAACTCCCGACGAAACTTATGATTTGGCAGTATCGGTCAAAGATAATGACGGCGTTTACATCGTACCGGCCTTTGTGGGACTGGGAGCGCCTTATTGGGACAGGAAGGCAAAGGGAAGCATAGTCGGACTTACGAGAGGCAGCGGAAGGGCGCATATAGTACGCGCGGCGTTGGAATCCATTGCTTATCAGTCATATGATGTCATAAAGGCTATGGAATCAGATGCAAATGCGGTGCTTACGAGCCTTAAAATTGACGGAGGAGCGTGTACCAATGATTTTCTTGCTCAATTTCAATCAGATATACTCAGAAAAGAAGTTATCAGGCCGGTAAATGTGGAATCGACTGCAATCGGAGCGGCATTCCTGGCAGGCTTGGGCGTATCTCTTTGGAAGAGCAGGGATGAATTGAAAGATTTGGTAAAGACCGGACGTATATTTACTCCGCACAGCAATGAAGAGAAGGCAAAAAAGAATTTGGACGGATGGCACAGGGCTGTTGAAA
Organism: Howardella ureilytica; assembly: GCF_054657495.1. Lineage (NCBI taxonomy): Bacteria > Bacillati > Bacillota > Clostridia > Eubacteriales > Howardella > Howardella ureilytica. Next base: position 21,141 of record NZ_BAAHYP010000008.1, read on the forward strand.
CAACAATCGGCAGACATGTTTAAATAATATATGTTTTTGGTTTTGCAAAATATCCATTTGAATTATAATTATTGAATGACAGAGTTTATTAAACAATAAAACATTCGAGAGGAGGTTTGTTATGAGATTTGCGCATATTTCGGATATACATTTAGGTTTGGCATTAAACGGATATTCTTTTTTGGAAGATCAAAGATACATTATGGATCAAATGTCGGATATCATATTGGAAAACGATGTTGACGTCGTGTTTATATGCGGAGATATTTACGATAAACCGTTTCCTCCGGAAGAGGCCGTAAGCATATTTGACAAATTTATAAGCAGAATATCAAAACACGGTAAATATATCTATGTCATACCCGGTAATCATGACAGTGCCATAAGACTGTCATTCGGATCGGATATTTTAAAAGGACAAAATGTATATATTGCCAAAGCCTATGGCGGAAATGTTGAAAAATATGAGTATACCGATAAATACGGGGATATCGGGATTTTTCTTGTACCTTTTATTAAGCCGGTTGACGTCAGACCGTTTTTTCCGGACAGAGAGATAAATGATGATTATACAAAAATGATGAAGACGGTTCTGGAAGGTGCGGACATTGATTTCAAAAAAAGAAATATTATACTTTCTCATCAATTCCTGCAAGGATCAAAAAGGGCCGACAACGGCAAAGTTATTACAGGTATGTATGACGCAATCAAACCTGAGATATATGACGGATTCGATTATGTTGCAATGGGCCATTTGCATAACGAACAGTATATAGAAAGCGAAAGAATCAGATATTGCGGAACACCGCTTAAATACTCGAAATTCGAGGCTAATTGTAAAAAAACCGTAACGTTCGGTGAGATTGCGGAAAAAGGCGACTTAAAACTGTGGGAGAAAGAATTGTCGCCTATGAGAGACATGAAAGTAATCAGCGGAACCTTTGATGAAATCAAAAACATAAGAACAAACGACTATGTACATATAGTTTTAAAAGGTTCGGATAGTATTCCGGATATGTATGGTCTGTTAAGAAATAATATGCCGAATATAATGTCATATGCGTGCAGCGACAATTATTCGCACGCTGAATCGGACAATATGATAGAAAGCAATATGTTGGTATATTTTGAAGAGTTTTTTGTTCAAAGAACCGGAAGGGAGTTAAACGAAAAAGAAAGGACGATTCTGCTGAATATCATTAATTAACGTTCTTACATACAGGTATTATTAATAATTTTTTGAAACATTTACTAAAGATATTTAAATCTGCGAGAAATGCAATGCAATCGTAAATATTTTTGTCCGAGAGGAAATTTATACAGAAATTATTGCATAATTATGCATTTTATTCGTTGATATTTAGGAGGTAAAATGCGGCCGCTTCTGTTAAAAATGAAATCATTCGGATCGTATAAAAATTATACGGAAATAAACATGGACAGTTTTGGAAGTAACGGACTCTATTTAATTACCGGAGCAACCGGTTCCGGAAAGTCGACAATAATTAACGGTATTGTATATGCATTATACGGTAAAGTACGCGGTAGAAGAGACGACATTAGATCAAAGGATGCAGATGATTTAACCGATACGGTTGTTGAGCTTACATTTATGTGTAACGGCAGAAATTACAATATAGTCAGAAGAATGCACATTGAGGGGTCGGACATCACGGAAGATGTAAAACTCTCTCTTCCTGACGGCAGGGAAATACTTTCGGCGGAGGAAGTAAACGAATACATAATTAAATTAATCGGTCTGACTTATGATGAGTATGTTGAAGTATGTATTTTATCCGTGGAAAACAGCACGGGATTTTTGCTTTCCGATCCGGAGAAACAAAGAGAGTTATTGAGGGATATATTTGACACGGGTAAAGCTTCGGAACTGCAACTTAAATTAATTATAGAAAAAACATTGCTTACCGAAAAATATACAGAAAAAAAACATGAATTACTTAATATATTAGAATGCTCGGATTGTGAAAATGCTGAGGTTATTTTGGAAGACGACATATACGACGGTATAAATAACAGTATAAAAATGGACAGCAAATCCATAGAAAATGTAAATGAGTTAAAACGAACACTGTCTTATATAAAGGAAGAAATTAACTCAACGGATTCTCTTTTATACGCAATGAGCGGAAACGAGAAACTGAATGTAAATTATTTTGAAATATTCATACAAAATAACATTATGAAAGACATTGTTTCATACACAAATCAATACCTTTCCGACATGACAAATAACAGATTTTTACTTAAATTCGACTCTGATTTAAAGAATGCCGATATGTTTGAAATAAGCGTATTTGACAACTATTCTTCAACAATCGGAAACATAAAGGAAATGTCCGGGGGAGAGATGTTTTTAATATCGCTTTCTTTCATTTTAGGTCTGTCAGATAAAATACTTGCCGTAAAAAAAGACATAAGCCTTGATGCGATTTTTATCGATGAAGGATTCGGACTGCTTGACAGACAGACGTTAGACCAAACGGTGAGAATATTGCAAAGAATAACCAGAAAAGACAAACTTATAGGTATGATTTCTCATGTTTCTGATTTGTATACAATGATTACAAAAAAAATAATAGTGAACAAAGGAAGAGACAACAACAGTGTAATTACACTTGTAACCGAATAATATGAATGTTATGTGAAATACTGTTGATTTTATTAACCCACAGACATAAAAAACAGACTTAAATAAAGATAAAAACTAAATAACATAAAAGTTAAGAAAGTATTAAATCACCTTGCTTTTTTGCGTATTTTCTTGTATATTCTATACATATTGTTCAGCATTTTTAGAAACTATAAAAAAAAGGAGATGAGACTTAAGTTATGGAAAATTTAGGCGAAGAACTCGCGCACGGTCTGCAAGTTGAAAACATGTTTTCTTTCAACATCGGCGGATTCCAGGCAGATGTCAGTGAATCCATAGTTGTAAGTTGGATTGTTATGGGCGTTTTAATCGTTCTTGCAATCATTATTACGGCCGGATTCAGAGTGCGTAAACTAGCCGGAAGACAGGTTCTTGCGGAAGGTTACTATAACCATTTCTACGGAATGGTTAAAAACATGCTTAACCATGAGTCAATGGGTTATGCGCCATATATTTGTTCAGTTCTTTTCTTTGTTGGACTCAGCAACATATTTGGTATTTTCGGTTTTAAACCACCTACAAAGGATATCAACGTTACTGCAGCGCTTGCTTTAATGAGTATCGTTCTTGTTCAGGTTGCATCAATCCGTAATAACGGTGTAGGCGGATGGTTAAAGGGATTTGGTAAAAACCCTATGAACATCTTAGAGTTGTTCACAAGACCTTTATCACTCGCAATGCGACTTTTCGGTAACGTTCTCGGAGCGTTCGTTGTTATGGAGCTTATCCATTTAGTTATTCCTGTTGGTGCACCGGCAGTAGTAAGTTTATATTTCGATATATTCGATGGATTACTCCAGGCATATGTATTTACATTCTTAACATCTTTGTTCATTTCAGAGACGGCAGAAGAATAAGTAAAACCAAATCAGCTGGACATAATATACAAACAAGTTTTGCTTTGTAAAAACTGTAACTATTAATTTTCATCATTATTTAACATTTTTAATTTAAAGGAGATTTATTATGGGAGCATTAGCACTTGGAGCAGGTCTTGCAGTTATGGCAGGTATTGGAGCCGGTATTTCTATCGGTATGGCAACTGGTAAAGCAACAGAGGCTGTTGCAAGACAGCCTGAGGCAGCCGGAAATATCCGTTCAACACTTATTCTTGGTTCAGCTCTTGCAGAGGCAACAGCTATCTACGGTTTCGTAGTTGCGCTTCTTATCATCATCATGTTAGGTCAGGGCTAATTAATAAGCCGTTCAGATTGATAAGAAGCTAAAGGAGGTATTGTTATATGTTAAGTTTCAACATAACAAGTATAATTTTTACAGTTATTAACGTAATTATTATTTATTTAATTCTTAACTTCATGTTATTCAGAAAAATGAATAAGAACTTTGCAAGAAGAGCAGCAGCAATTGATGCGGCTTTTGAAGAAGCAGCAGAGAAGGGTAAGGCAGCTGACGAAATCGCAGCTGATTACACAAACAAGATCGCAGCTGTAGAAGTAAAAGAAGCTGAAGTTCTTAAAGAAGCAAGAGTTAAGGCTGACGAAGAAGCTAAAAAGATCACAGACGCAGCTCATGACGAAGCTACAAAGATTGTGGAAGACGCAAGAGATGCTGCAGTGGCACAGAAGAATCAGATTATGAGCAAGGCTGAGAAGCAGCTCGCTGACATGGTTGTTGAAGCTACATCTAAGCTTGTAGCTAATCAGAAGGGTGCAGATGTTGACGGTGCACTTTTCGATGAATTCTTAAATGATAAAGCAGGTGATAAACAGTGAAAGATGTTGATTTGAACCAGATTCGTTCAGCAACTATAACTTATGTTACTAAGCCTACTGACAATCAGTTAGCAGGTATTAAAAAGTTTATTGCTGATCAGCTTGATGTTAACGTTGATGAGCTTGACGTTAATTTAGTTCAGGACAGTTCCATCGGAAGCGGTTTTGTGGTTCGCGCAGGCAACCATGAATTCGACTGGAGTGAGAAAGGTCGTATTGAACAGCTATCAGAAAAACTTAAGAGTGGATTAAAGGACGGCGCTGATCCTGAGAACATGCTCTCTAATATTCAGTCCGAACTTGAGAACTTCACTCTTAACAGAGCTGATAGAGAAGTCGGTGAAGTTATCAGCGTAGCCGACGGTACAGCCAATGTAGTTGGTATTAACCATGCATTTTACGGCGAGATCGTTGTTTTTGACGGTGGTGTTAAGGGTATGGTACTTGACATCAGAAGAGAAGACATCGGTGTTATCCTTCTTGACAGTGAAACAGGACTTAAAGAAGGAAGTATGGTAGTCAGAACAGGCAAATCAGCAAGTATTCCGGTAGGTGAAGAGTTCCTCGGAAGAGTTGTTAATCCTCTCGGAGAACCTATTGACGGTCTCGGCGAAATTAGCAACGAAGGATACAGACCTATTGAATACAAGGCTCCTTCTATTGTAGACAGACAGCCTGTATCAGTACCTATGCAGACAGGTATCCTTTCAATTGACTCAATGTTCCCTATTGCCAGAGGACAGAGAGAGTTGATTATCGGTGACCGTCAGACAGGTAAGACATCCATTGCAACGGATACAATTCTCAGCCAGAGAGGTAACGGTGTTATCTGTATTTACGTTGCAATCGGACAGAAAGCTTCAACAGTTGCAAAGCTTGCTAATACTCTTAAGCAGGCAGGTGCCATGGAACAGACAATTATTGTATCCGCAACGGCATCGGATCCTGCCTCACTTCAGTACATTGCTCCATACGCTGGTACGGCTCTTGCTGAGCATTTCATGTACCAGGGTAAAGATGTACTTATCATATATGATGATTTATCAAAACAGGCTGTAGCATACAGAGCCATTTCACTTCTTCTCGGAAGATCTCCGGGTCGTGAGGCTTATCCGGGTGACGTATTCTACTTACATTCAAGACTTCTTGAGCGTTCGGCACGTTTATCACAGAAAGCCGGTGGAGGTTCAATCACGGCACTTCCTGTTATTGAAACTCTTGCAGGTGATATTTCTGCTTACGTTCCTACAAACGTTATTTCCATCACTGACGGACAGATATTCCTTGAGAGTGAATTATTCTTCTCAGGTCAGAGACCGGCCGTTAACGTTGGTCTTTCTGTTTCCCGAGTTGGTGGTGCAGCTCAGACAAAAGCCATGAAGAAAGCGTCAGGTTCACTTCGTGTGGATCTTGCACAGTACAGAGAAATGGAAGTGTTCACACAGTTCTCTTCCGACCTTGATGATAAGACAAAGGCGCAGCTTAATTACGGACGTTCTCTTATGGAACTTCTTAAGCAGCCTCTCGGTCATCCATCATCAATGGTTGATCAGGTTATTACACTTGTTGCTGCAACGGCAAGAGTTTTTGCAGACCTTGAAGTTAAAGACATTAAGCCATTCCAGGGAAGAATGCTTGAATACTTCCATACTGATTGTTCTGATATTGTAAGCGCAATTGAGACTTCAGGTGTCCTTGAAGCTGATGTTCGTGACTCAATAGTGGAAGCAGCCAATGCTTTCAAGGCAAAGGATATTGTTTCTAAAGAAGCAGAAGCTTAATTTAACTCGGAGGATGTATAATGCCTAGTGCTAAAGAGATAAAGAGTAAGATGCGTGGTGTACGTGACACTATGAAGATCACTAAAGCCATGTATATGATCTCTACCATTAACATGCGCAAGGCTAAGCACCAATTGGAGGCTACAGAGCCTTATTTCTACGGTTTACAGCAGACAATGATTAAAATTCTCAAAAAGTTTCCTAACATCAAGAGTGAATTCTTCGGTGACAGATACGATGATAACGGAATATTAGTCAATGACGGTAAACCTAAAAAAGTGGGCTATTTAGTTCTTTCTTCCGATAGAGGTTTGGCTGGAGCGTACAATCTTAATATATTTAACGTTGTCGAAGCGGCTATTGCCGGAAAGACAAAGGATGAATATGAATTATTTGTTGTAGGTGAGCTTGGTTTACATACTCTGGCCGGCAGAGGATATAATGTTAATATGGATTTCCATAACACGGTTACTAAGCCTGACTTGGAAAGAGTCAGGTTTATCGGTGAGGAATTGATTCGTAAATATCTCTCCGGTGAACTTGATGAAATAAAAGTAATCTACACAAGAATGATAAATACAATGGAAGTTACGGTTGATATGCAGCAAATTCTTCCATTCTCAAGAGAAAACTTCATCACGATTGACCGTAAAAAGATTCCAAAGGCATCATTCGATGCTTCATTGGAAGATGATGAAAACGATGAATCCGAATATCCTGTATATCCGGATCCGCACGTTGTTCTCGATGAGGTAGTGAGAAACTATGTTATCGGTTTCTTATACGGTACATTTGTTGAAGCAACTGCATGTGAAGAAAATTCACGTATGACTGCAATGAAAACTGCTACGGATAATGCCAAGGATCTCTTGGGAGTCCTTACAATTAAGTACAACAGAGTACGTCAGGCTGCCATTACACAGCAGATCACTGAAATATCATCCGGAGCAAGAGCATTGAAGAGAAAAAAGAATCAAAGTTGAATGAGGTGAAATAACAACTATGGACGAAAATCAAAACATTGGAACCATTGTACAGGTTTCAGGTCCTGTAGTAGACGTTGAGTTTAAAGCTAATTCACTTCCAGCTATTAATAACGCACTTTATGTTGAAAACAATGGCACGAAAAGCGTAATGGAAGTTGCGCAGCACATTGGACATGATACTGTTCGTTGTATCATGCTCAATGCCAGTGAAGGCCTTTACAGAGATATGAGTGTTGTTGATACAGGTTCTGCACTTAAGGTTCCTGTCGGAAAGAAAGTGCTCGGTCGTCTTTTTGACGTACTCGGTAACACACTTGACGGCAAGGGACAGCTTGACGAAGAAGAGCATTGGGAGATCCATAGAGACGCTCCTTCATTCGATCAGCAGAGTCCGGTAGCGGAAATGTTTGAGACTGGTATCAAGGTTATCGACCTTTTAGCGCCATATGCTAAGGGTGGTAAAATCGGATTGTTCGGTGGTGCCGGTGTTGGTAAGACGGTTCTTATCCAGGAGCTTATTAACAACGTAGCTACAGAGAGCGGCGGTTACTCAATCTTTACAGGTGTTGGAGAGCGTTCCCGTGAGGGTAATGACCTTTGGCTTGAAATGACTGAGTCCGGAGTTATCGATAAGACGGCTCTGGTATTCGGTCAGATGAACGAGCCGCCTGGAGCAAGAATGAGAGTTGCCGAAACAGGTCTTACAATGGCTGAGTACTTCAGAGATGTTGAAAATAAGAACGTTCTTCTTTTCATTGATAACATTTTCCGTTTTGTACAGGCAGGTTCAGAAGTATCTTCACTTCTCGGACGTATGCCTTCAGCCGTTGGTTACCAGCCTACACTTGCAAACGACGTAGGTGATCTTCAGGAACGTATTACATCAACAAAAGCCGGAGCCATTACATCTGTTCAGGCCGTATACGTACCTGCCGATGACTTTACGGATCCTGCTCCTGCGACACTTTTTGCTCACCTTGACGCTACAACAGTTCTTTCGAGAGCGATTACGGAAAAGGGTATTTATCCTGCCGTTGATCCTCTTGAGTCAACATCAAGAATTCTTGAAGCTGATGTAGTCGGTGAAGAGCACTACAAGACTGCCAGAGCAGTACAGGAAATCCTTCAGAAGTATAAACAGCTTCAGGATATCATTGCAATCATGGGTATGGATGAATTATCAGATGAAGATAAGCTGGTTGTTTATCGTGCAAGAAAGGTAGAGAGATTCCTTTCACAGCCTTTCCATGTAGCTGAAGTATTTACGGGTGTACCGGGACAGTTTGTTCCTATTGATGAAACAATCAGAGGCTTCCAGGCTATCCTTAATGGTGAAATGGATGAATATCCGGAAGCAGCATTCTTCAACGTTGGTAGAATTGAAGAAGTTAAGGAAAAGGCAGCTAAGATCGAGCAGAATATGTAAGTGAGGTGAATGATAATGGCTTCATTTTCATTAAAGATCCTTGCATGCGACAGAATGTTCTTCGAGGGTGAATGTGATAAATTCATATTTCCTGCTTATGACGGCGCCGTTGAGATACTCGCTAATCATGAACAGCTTACTGCACAGATTGCCATCGGTGAGATAAGATTTGTTCCAACCGGCGTAGGTGATTGGCAGAGAGCAGTAGTTTCAGGCGGTATTGTTACGGTTGATAATAATGTTGTTACGGCAATAGTTTATTCAGCCGAAAAACCTGAAGAGATTGATGCTGCAAGGGCAAGGGCTGCCAAGGAAAAAGCTGAGGCAGAGCTTAAAGAAAAACAGAGTAGTATCGATAGAAGAATATCAAGTGACTCATTTAACCGTGCAGTTCAGAGAATTCGTTCTTCAGGAAACTAATTTAGTTATTTCATACTACTGATTATAAAAAGACGGTTACTTCCGATGAAGTAACCGTCTTTTATTTTAAATAAAAACACATTATTGTTTTAAAACAGTTATATTGCATTGAGATTAGACGTAAATAGTTATATATTATATTCATAAGCTGGTTATAGGGTACAGTCGATATTTAGTTTCCAAAAAACAGGAGAACGGTATGGAGGAGATAACTTCTTTTTTTAAGGGTGGATTTGCAAACTTTTTTACCAAAATCGGAGATTGGGCCATTGAATTTGCAATTAATATTTTAATTTCCATTCTTGTTTACATAGTAGGAAGAATAGTAATAAGCTGGTTTGTAAACAAATTTCTCGATAGGATTCTGAAAAAAACCAAGATAGATGTTGATGTACACAGATTCATAAAGACAACCGTAAAGGTTGTTTTATACATTGTTCTGTTCCTCGGAATAATAGGAATACTTGGATTCCAGACATCATCTCTCATTGCGCTTCTCGGTTCGGCCGCACTGGCTGTTGCGATGTCCCTTCAGGGCAGTTTATCTAATTTCGCGGGCGGCCTGTTATTACTTATATTTAAACCGTTTAAAAAGGGCGATTATATATCGGCAAACGGAGTTGAGGGAGAAGTTATTGCTGTCAGTATGTTATATACGAAATTAAAAACCATTGACAGCAGAGGAGTTTCGTTACCTAACGGTAAACTTGCCAATTCGGATATTATCAATTACCATTCTGAGCCTGTAAGAAGAATAGACATAGAATTTGTGGTTTCATATGACTACAACCTTAAAGACTTGAAAGAACTTATGGTGGAGGCCATGAGCCAAAACGAATATGTTTTGAAGGATCAGCCTTTAAATACGGTAATTAAATCTCTTGATGCGAACGGTATCAGAATTTCAAATACTTCATATTGTCTTCCGGAAAAATACTGGCCTGCCTTCTTTAGAATGAATGAGTTAATTGATAATCAGATAGTAAAACATAATATCAAACTCAGAGTTGATGAAGTTAACGTTAATTTAAATAATGTTAACGAGAAAGATTCCGATTCAGGCTCTAAACAGGAGAAAAAAATCGGAAGGAAGAATAATGATATAATAGAGAGCGATTATATTAAATAATCAAAAAGCAATGACGGATTTATAAAGGCATTGTCATAAATAAACTGTTTTGATCATACAGCAAAATTCTCGTATTTTTTAAAATAAAGTAATTTTGCATCGTAACTTAAATTTACCTTAAAGTTTAAAAAAAAACGTGTTAATAATAAGATATTTTTATTTTAAAGAAGTCTCTTATCGTTGACATAGTTTTTTTTTTACTATATTATCAGTATATTAGTAGAGAGGACGTGAAATAATGTTAGACAATAATACACATTTATTTGATAAGCAGGTAGAAAATCCAATTTCCGTAGAGGATATTTTACAACAGGTTTATATTACTCTTAAAGATAAGGGATATAATCCTGTTAATCAGATGGTCGGATATATTATGTCGGGAGATCCTACATATATTACAAGTTATAATAATGCAAGAAGCCTTATTATGAAGGTAGAGAGAGATGAACTTGTAGAAGAGGTTCTTAAATATTTTATTAAGGGTAAAGGACTCTGATATGCGTTTGATGGGCTTGGATTACGGCAATATACACGTTGGGGTGGCACTTTCCGATGAATTATGCGTGACTGCATACCCTTTGGAAGTTATTAAGCGTAAGGATACCAATAAGCTCCGAAAAACATTTGCAAGAATAGAAGAAATTGCCAGAGAATATAAGGTAGATAAGATAATCGTCGGTCTACCTCTTAATATGGACGATTCAGAAAGCGAATTATCTAAAAGTGTTATGGATTTTTCAGATAACATTAAGCGTAGGACTGGACTCCCGGTTGAATTATGGGATGAAAGACTCTCAACTTTTGAAGCAACTGACATTTTAAAAGAAGCGGGCGTTAGATATCAAGACAGAAAGAATTATATAGATAAGATAGCTGCCTCGTTTATACTGAGAAGATATATGGAAGAAAATATGTAAATTGCATTTCTTTTATATATTTTAATAAGCAGGTGCAAAATATTTTGTTTATTATGGTATATACTTTGTGGTTTTATGCATAGAGAATCTATGTATTTATTTTTGTGCCTAATAAAACAGTGTCACTTATATTATGATAATTTTTGGGTAATATAAAGCTTCATAAACAGCAATAGCAATACATTTTATTTAAAAAGGAGATTAATTATTTATGGGAAATATCAACGATGAAGTAGAGGAAAGAGTTGTTGAGCAGGTAGAATTCGAGACGGAAGACGGACAGACGGTTCTTATGAGCGTTATCGAAGAAACAACTATTGCAGGCGTTGATTATATTCTTGTTTCATCTGAGTTTGACGATGACTTAGCTGAGGACGAGATAGAAGTTTTACCTCTTAAACTTGTTAAGGAAGAGGGCGAGATTGCATCATATGAGACGATTGAAGATGATGAAGAACTCGCGGCAGTAAGTGAAGTGTTTGCTAAGCTGTTATCGGAAGACGATATTGAGCTTGAATATTAACCGGGGAGGGATGTTGCATCCTTTGAAAAGGAGATATAATGGATGAAGAAGTACATTTAAGAGAGGGGTCTTTATCGAAAGTACCTTTTAACGAAAACAGTAAAAATTATAATAAGGAATTAAATAAAGAGATTAAGAAGACATGGAAGCAAAAGGAAAACAGGAAAAAGTTTTACAGTAACAAAAAGAATGATGCTATCCAGTCAACGCTCTTTAAGAATTCCGAAAATAAAAAGAATGCGAGAAAAGACGGCAGGGATTTTGCAGATAAAAAGGCGGTAAGCAAAAACGGTCAATATGGTAATTCATTTGATAAAAATAAAAGATTGAATGAAGGATATAAGGTTGATAAAAACACATTACCGGAACTTACATTGACGAAAACCCATAATATTACGGATGCCAACGGAAAACCTACGCTTAAGATTATTCCTCTCGGAGGACTTGAGCAAATCGGAATGAATATTACGGCATTTGAATACGGAGACAGCATTATAGTTGTTGACTGCGGACTTGCATTCCCTGAAGAGGATATGTTGGGAATAGACCTTGTTATCCCGGATGTAACATATCTTAAAAACAATATAAGCAAAGTTAAGGGATTTGTATTTACCCACGGTCATGAAGACCATATAGGTGCGGTACCTTATGTGTTAAAGCAGGTCAATGCTCCGATTTACGCGACAAGACTTACAATCGGACTTATCGAATCAAAACTTTCCGAACATAACATGTTAAGAGATGTAAGCAGGAATGTCGTACAGTACGGTGATGTTGTTGAATTGGGCGATTTCAAAGTTGAATTTATCAGGACAAATCACAGTATTACGGATGCGGCTGCACTTGCAATCACATCGCCGGTGGGAACGGTTATCCACACAGGTGACTTCAAAGTTGATTATACGCCTGTATACGGAGATCCGATTGATCTTCAAAGATTGGGAGAACTCGGAAGACAGGGTGTTTTGGCGATGATGTGTGATTCAACCAACGCTTTAAGACCGGGATTTACCATGTCCGAGAAAACAGTCGGTGAAACTCTTGATAAAATATTCAATGACAATAAAAACAGAAGACTTATTGTTGCAACATTTGCATCAAATGTTGACAGAGTGCAGCAGATTATCAATATTGCAACTAAATACGGCAGAAAGGTATGCGTTGAAGGACGCTCCATGACCAACATTATAAAAGTTGCCAGTGAAATGGGGTATCTGGAAGTTCCTAAGGGAATATTGATAGAAACCGACGATATGAAACGTTATGAAGATGAGCAGATTGTACTTATCACAACGGGTTCACAGGGCGAATCAATGGCGGCACTTTCAAGAATGGCTTCCAACATTCATAAGAAAGTCCAGATACAGGCAGGCGACTGTATAGTTTTCTCATCGTCACCTATTCCGGGAAATGAGAAATCGGTAGCGAGAGTTATAAACGATTTATCAAGAAAGGGTGCAAAAGTTATATTCCAGGATACTCATGTATCGGGACACGCATGTCAGGAAGAGATTAAACTTATGTACTCGCTTGTAAAGCCTAAATTTTCATTCCCGGTACACGGAGAATTCAGACATTTAATCGGACAGAAGGAAATCGCCAAGAGTTTAGGATATGATGATGAACACGTAATTATCGTAACATCGGGTACGGTTGTTTCGCTGTCGGAAGATAAATATGAAATTGCCGGGCATGTTGAAACAGGTACAATATTGGTTGACGGACTCGGTGTCGGAGACGTGGGCAATATTGTTCTTCGGGACAGACAAAATCTTGCCACAAACGGTATTGTAATTGTTGTTATCACACTTGAAAAATACAGCTGTAACGTAATTGCGGGACCCGATATAGTAACAAGAGGTTTCGTATATGTCCGTGAGGCGGAGGATTTGCTTAACGAGGCAAGAGAAGTAGTATCTGATTCCGTGGAACACTGTGCAACATCAAAGATTACCGATTGGAGCAAGATCAAAACGGTAGTTAAAGATGATTTAAGTGATTATTTCTGGAAAAAGATGAAAAGAACACCTGTTATTCTTCCTATTATCATGGAAGCACACATGTGATAAAGATTCATTAAAAAGACTATGTTTCCTTTCAGGTACATAGTCTTTTTAATTATTAAGGGATATATTAGCATTGCAGGCATTGTATTTTTCAATGCGATTTAAAGGTAAAAATGCCGCCGTTTGTAAATTGTGTTATTATATCAGGGATATTTCGTTTTGTATTAAAAGAGGGACTATGATAACGGATGATAGAATAACAAGTTTTATAAAGTCATTTATGTCGGATAACGCTGCCGAAGTAAGGGCTATAGAATTAAAAGCAAGAGAAGAGGGAGTACCTGTTATACGTAAAGAAGCCGAAAGCTTTTTACAAACCATGACGGCAATTGTTAAACCGAAAAACATACTCGAAATAGGCACTGCAGTCGGATACTCCGCAATTCTTATGGCAGGCGCTTATGAAAACTCGCATATTACGACAATAGAATTGGATGCAGAAAGGGCTTCAGAAGCAAGGAACAATTTTGAAAAGCTTAACCTTTCGGAGAGGATTGACCTGATAGAGGGTGATGCAGGAATTGTGCTCGAAGAACTTTCAAAAGAGAACAGAAAATATGATTTTGTATTTATGGATGCCGCAAAAGGACAATATATGTCATACTGGGAAAATATAATAAAAATGATTCACACAGGAAGTGTGATTTTGACGGATAATTGTCTGCAGGAGGGATCCGTAATCCATTCAAGAAGTTTAATAACTCAGAGAGACAGAACCATATACGACAGAATGAGAGAATTTTTATATAACATTACACATACCGAAGGAATAAAAACAAGTATAATTCCCATAGGAGACGGTATGGCAATATCAGTGAAAGAATAACGGACAGAGGGAAATAATGGAACACGGTAAGAGACTTAAGCCTGAGGTGCTTGCACCGGCAGGCAATTTAGACATTTTAAAAATTGCGATAACATACGGAGCGGACGCCGTGTACATAGGCGGTGAAGTTTACGGATTAAGGGCGGCGGCCCACAATTTTACAAATGAGGAAATAAAAGAAGGCATCAAATATGCCCATGAAAGAGGGAAAAAAGTATATATAACCGCAAATATACTTGCTCACAATGAGGACCTTGAAGGTGTCAGAGAATATTTTAAAGAATTGGACGTTATTAAACCGGATGCCGTAATTATTTCGGACCCGGGAGTATTTATGATTGCAAAGGAACTTCTGCACGATATAGAGCTTCATGTCAGTACTCAGGCAAACAATATTAATTACGGTACATACAATTTCTGGCACTTATTGGGAGCGAGCAGAGTTGTTACCGGAAGAGAACTTTCTTTGGAAGAAATCAGGGAAATAAGAAAGAACATTCCGGATGATCTTGAAATAGAGACATTTGTGCACGGCGCAATGTGTATGTCATATTCGGGAAGATGCCTTTTAAGCAATTATATGACGGACAGAGATGCAAACAGGGGAGAATGTACGCATCCGTGCCGTTGGAGATACAGTCTTGTTGAGGAGAACAGACCCGGTGAATATTTGCCGGTATTTGAAAACGAACGGGGAACATTTATATTTAATTCCAAAGACTTATGTATGATAGATTATATTCCGGAACTGGTAAATGCCGGCATTGACAGCTTCAAAATAGAGGGAAGAATGAAAACGGCACTCTATGTCGCTACAACCGTAAGAGCGTACCGAATGGCAATAGATGATTGGTTTGAAGATGAAAAGAAATACAAAGAGAGACTTCCGTTCTATAACAGAGAGGTTAATTCAGCGTCAAGAAGAAAATATACAACAGGATTTTTCTTTAATAAGGCAGATGAAACTTCAATGTTTTATGAATCGGAGCGTTCCGCTCCGGATACATACCTGGGTACCGTCGAACGAATTGACGATAAAGGTATGGCAGTTTTGGAACAGAAAAATAAATTTTCTGTCGGAGATGTATTAGAAGTGATTAAGCCAAACGGTGAAAACATTCCCATTACCGTATTATCCATTACGGATGATGAAGGAAACGGTATGGAGTCATGTCCGCATCCGAAGCAAATTCTTCATGTGGAATTTGACAGGGAACTCTCTGAATCGGACATATTAAGAAATCATATAAGCAGGTAATACAACAGCCTAAATGTTAAAGGATCGGTATGACTTTAAACGGAGACTATAAGCTTCATACATGAATATGAGGTTTAAAGGTCTGTTTTGTAAAAGTTATAATATCAGGTTAACTTTAGGCTGTTTTCTGTTTGTAAATTGTCTATAAAAAATATGCCGTCGGGGTACATATTTAACTAAAAATGTTATAATGTGAAAAAATTTAGATAATATAGTAAAAGTCCTTATGGGATTACGGAGGTATATAATGCCTAAAATAATACAAAAAGAAATTATATCTGAAAGGTTACACAAACTGCGTGATAAGATGAAGACCGGAAGTATAGATATGGTTATATTATCTAATACAGACTATCACAACTCTGAATATTCAAGCGAATATTTTAAAGACAGGGAATATTTCTCGGGATTTACCGGTTCGGCAGGAACATTATTGGTTACAAAAGACAATGCGTATCTTTTTACGGACGGAAGATATTTTGTTCAGGCAGAATTACAACTTTCTAACGGCGAAATAAAACTTATGAAAAGCGGCACAAAAGACGTTCCTTCAATCAGCGGGTTCGTATCGGAATGTGCGCATAAAAGTGATCATGTTTACAGGGTTGCGTTTGACGGAAGGACGGTAAGTGCGTCATTCGGTGAGAAATTAAGCAAAACAGGCAATGTTGAAATTGAAGACACATTTTATGCCGGAGATTATATTTGGCAGTCACGCGAAAAGCAGACATTTAACGATATTTTTTCCCTGGATGTAAAATATACCGGAGAAGATACGGAAAGCAAGTTAAATCGAATAAGGAAATACATGTCCGATATCGGAGCAGGTATACATATTGTTACAAGTCTTGACGACATATCGTGGATTCTTAATTTAAGAGGAAGAGATATTGCTTATACACCTTTATTTTTTTCGTATTTAATAATAACGGATAAGAAGTGTACGGCTTATGTTAATAAATCCTCTTTAAGAGACGATGCAAAAATCTCACTCAAAGATAAGGTTGAATTCGCGGAATATGCCGACTTCTACAAAGACATAAAGAGTGTTGTTTCCGGTAACGATACCGTACTTGCTGACAAGAACAAAATTAATTATTCGCTTTTTAAAATTCTTTCGGATTCCGGTTGTAAGGTTGTTTACAGGATGAATCCGTCAACGGAATTTAAATCAATAAAAAATAATACGGAGATTGAAAACCTTAAAAAAATACACATTGAGGACGGAGTTTGTGTGGCAAAATTAATGTTTCATCTTAAAAGATCCGCTAAAAACAAAGAAACATTAACGGAGACTGACGCAGCGGCTTTTATAGACGGACTCCGTTCGGAGATTTCCGATTATGTTGAATTGAGCTTCCCGACCATAAGCGCTGCGGGACCGAATGCGGCACAGATGCATTATGCGGCCGATGAGGAGAATCAAAGCACTCTTAAAGAGGGAGAAATGCTTCTTGTGGATTCGGGAGGACATTATTTAAGAGGGACTACGGATATTACGAGAACATTTGCATACGGTGAGTGCGATGAGGAAATGAAGAAGCATTTTACATTGGTATTAAAAGGTATGTTAGCTCTTTCCGATGCGGTATTTCTTAAGGGCTGCTCCGGTTATTCTCTGGATATACTCGCAAGGGAACCCATGTGGAAAGAGGGCATTGACTATCGTTCGGGAACCGGCCACGGAGTAGGTTATATGACAAATGTACATGAAGGACCGAATGCATTTCGATGGCGCTATATACCGGGTGTAAGTGAATATTCGGAATTATTGCCGGGAATGGTTACAACGGATGAACCTGGAATATATCTTGAAGGAGAATACGGAATCCGAATAGAAAATGAGCTGTTATGTGTTAACAGGGAAAGTAATGAGTACGGCGATTTCCTTGAATTTGAAACGCTTACCCATGCGCCGATTGACTTGGATCTTATTGACACGGAACTGCTCTCCGAAAGGGAAAAAGAACTGATAAATAATTATCATAATGACGTGTTCAGGGAATTGGCACCTTTTATGGAAGGCGACGACCTAAATATGCTTAAAAAATATACAAAAGCCATTAAATAAATGAAGCTTAATTTTTATAATGCATAAAACGTTCTTATTTTATCTGTATAACTGATTAATAAATACGACAAATACAAAGAAAGGAAAATGATATGGCTTTCATATCATCATGAGAAAATGAATTATATATGGAATCTTCCCACAAAAGTTTTATTCGGCGAGGGGATGCTCAATGAGCTGCATAATGAGGAAATGCCGGGGAGAAAGGCTCTTATAGTTATTTCAAACGGTAAGTCCGTTAAAAACAACGGATGGATTGACGAGGTGGTTGATGAACTTAATCAGGCCGGAGTGGAGAGCGTTGTATATGATAATATCAGTCCAAATCCTACGGAACCTGAAATTATGGACGGTGTAACATGCGCAAGGGAGAATGAAGTTGATTTTATTGTTGGACTGGGCGGAGGTTCCGTTTTGGATTCCGCAACAATAATTGCCGCGGTAGCACCTCAAAAAGACGGTGGACGGGTATGGGATTATATACAAAGCGGAACGGGAGGACGAAGGCCTTTGGAAGAAAAGTCTCTTCCGTACATTGAAATAACAACAACGGCAGGAACAGGATCCGAAGTAGACAGATGGGGTGTCGTTACAAATCCGGATACGCATGAGAAAATAGGTTTTGAAGGAGATTACGCATTTCTTGCCATAGTTGATCCGAGACTTATGTTAACCGTTCCTCCGACGCTCACCGCGTATCAGGGATTTGATGCGCTTTTTCACAGCATTGAAGGATATATTTCAAATGCAAGAACGGCACCGGCACAGATGGTTGAAATAGCGGCCATAGGAAATATTGCACAATATCTTCCGGTGGCGGTTAAAGACGGTGACAATATGGACGCAAGAGAAAAAATTGCCTTTGCCAACACATTGAGCGGATATTCCATGGAATTTGGTTCATGTACCAGTGAACATGCGCTTGAACATGCTCTCAGCGGCAATCATCCGGAATTGCCTCACGGCGCCGGACTTATTATGATAAGTCTTGCGTACTTTAAACATTTTATTGACAAACATGTTTGCGACGACAGATTTATGGAAATGGCAATTGCGCTCGGAGCAAGACAGATAAAGGGACCTTATGATTTCCTTCAGGCTCTGGAACGTCTTATGAGAGAGTGCGGTGTTGCAGACCTGAAAATGAGCGATTACGGTATTTCTGCTGCCGAATTTCCTCGTCTTGTAAAGGAGGCAAGGGAAACGATGGGAGGACTTTTCGAATGTGATCCGATGCCTTTAAGCGATGAAGAGGCGGAAGCGATTTATCTTGCTTCATATAAATGATTACCGTTTAATTAATACTTTACTATTGAGTAAAATTAATATATGTTATCATCATGGAGACTTAATTAATATTACTATAATTAGGGAGATGTTATGAGAAAGTTATATATTGATTGCGGCGGCGGCCTGAGCGGAGACATGCTTGTGGCAGCTTTGATTGACCTGGGTGTAAATACGAATAAAATTACGGAAGCATTTAACACTTTTACCGTTCGAAGCGGCAAGGAATTATCATATAAAGTAACATATGAAGATTATGATAATGAAAAGGCATGTGAATTTAACGTTATTTGCGATGAGAGCGAGTATACAAAGGAAGCGGCAACAGGCAATGCACATACCCGAAACCTCGAAGAGATTCACGATATGCTTGACATGTTTGACATGAGCGGATATGCAAGAACCATTGCAAGAAGAATATATAATATAATAGCCGGAAGTGAAGCTACCGTATATGCCATGAATCCGGGAGACCTCAAATTATTCGAGGACGGCTCACTTCAAACAATAGCCGTTATTGCGGCATTTGCCATATGTTTTGACGCTCTTGAAGCTCATGAAGTTATTGTACCTAGAATAGTTGAAGGCAGCGGCGAAGTAATGACGCATCAGGGCGAAAGAATTGTTCCGGCGCCTTTGATAAGCCAGATTGCAGGATTTTATAATCTTCCTATTGAAAAAACAGGTACAAAGGGAGAACTTATCACGTCTGTAGGCGCTGCAATGATTGCGGCCATTATCACGGATACAAAAGCAATAGATGAGGAAGAAGTAAAGGATGCCAAAGTAAGCATAGGCGCAGGTCAGTGTCATCTTGACAAACCGGCGGTAATTAAAGCATATTTTGTGGAATAATCCGAAAACTTTCGGAGAATCAGCTTTCAAATTTACTTTATTATTCGTTTTAAGATTAAAATTCAAAAATTTATAAATATATAAGGACTTAATCAGACGGCTGTTAACCGTACAATTAAGTCCTTTTTAATTATTATTCTTTACCTTTATTTCTGAACGCAAGGAATACAGGCAGTCCAAGCAAAACAGCGCCTCCGACAATATTGCCTGCCGTTGCTATAAGCATATGCAGCGGCATCATTGTCCAATCGACGGCACCTCCGAGGCCGACAATTCCCATGGTATATAATCCTATATTTGCAATGCAGTGCTCCAGTCCGGGAAGAACGAAAGCGGTAACAAATAATAAGATAAATATGAGTCTGGCCGCTTCGTTTTTCATTCTCATATTGCCGTATGCGGCTATACAGACAACGAAGTTACAAAGAACGGCTTTAAGAAACAACTCCCATGGATTAAATTCCAAGCGTGCCTCAATAATAGGCTGTATATATGCCATTATGCTGTCTCTTTGAGCTCCGCTCCAAACAAAAACGGCAGCTACAAGAATAAGACCGCATGCATTACCGAGGTAACACATTCCCCATAAGGAAAGCGTCTTGCGGAACGTAACTTTTCTGTCATATACAGGCATAATACCCGTAAAGCAGTTTCCGGTGAAAAGTTCGGCTCCTAAAAAAGAAATTGCAACAAGACCGGCACCAAATGTTGATGCGAGTGCAATTCGGGCAACGGGCGGATTATCCTGAAACGCAGCACCCATTGAATAAGCAAAAAGGGTTGCAACTCCAAGAAAGATACCCGCCATAAATGCTCGCCAAAAATAGCGACCTGGTGTAGACGATAAAGTTTCATACTTCGGTAAAGCGAAACTGTTTATCAATTGAACATCATTCACTAAATACTCTCTCTCCTTTTAAAACATATATTAACAGTGGGTTTTGTTATTATAATAATACAAGCTTATTGTAAAGAGAGTTAAAATTATATGTATATACAATAATTATATAAAGTAAAAATGCATTTCCGTTAAATAAAATTTAAAAAAACAAATAATAAATTTATAATTGTATAAGATTTTGTAATTTATATATGTATTATATGGTATAATGAAAACTTAAACAGTTGAATTGTTTACATAGACCAGGGGGGAAGTATCGATGAAGTTATTTGAAAAGTCCAATAAGCTTGATTATGTATGTTACGACATTCGAGGACCTGTTATGGACGAGGCCAACAGGATGATAGACAGCGGACGAGATGTTTTAAAATTAAATATCGGTAATCCCGCCACATTCGGATTTAAGGCTCCGGAACCAATTGTCGAAGAAATGAGAAAAAGACTTGTCAGTTCGGAAGGATATTCCCATTCAAAGGGATTGATTGAGGCAAGGACGGCAATATCCGAATATTGTTCAAAAAAGCATATACCGAATGTTACGCCTGATGATATTTATACCGGAAACGGAGTAAGCGAACTTATAACACTTACAATGAACGGTCTGCTTAACAACGGAGACGAGATGCTTGTTCCGGCTCCCGACTATCCTCTTTGGACGGCTTCCGTCACCCTTGCGGGAGGAAATGCCGTTCATTATGTATGTGATGAATCATCGAATTGGTATCCGGACATAAATGACATAAAATCTAAAATAACGGATAAAACAAAGGGAATAGTAGTAATTAACCCAAATAACCCTACGGGTGCCCTGTATCCTAAGGAATTACTTGAACAAATCGCAGATTTGGCGAGAGAGTATGATCTTATTATTTTTGCGGACGAGATATACGACAGACTCGTATTCGACGGAAAAGAACATATTTCAATAGCATCGCTTGCTCCCGACAGACCGGTAATAACATTTAACGGATTGTCAAAATCACATTTAATGGCAGGATACAGAATAGGCTGGATGTCAATATCGGGGGATAAATCCAACATTGAAGATTATATAGCGGGAATAAATTTATTATCCTCAATGAGATTATGTTCAAATGTGCCGGGTCAGTCGATTATACCGATGGCCATGGACATGCTTGATTCATCAGATGAAATGATTCTTCCCGGAGGAAGAGTTTATGAACAAAGGGAAGCAATATATAACGCAATATGCGATATACCGGGCTTAAGTGCCGTAAAGCCTGATGCGGCATTTTATATATTCCCTAAAATGGATGTTAAAAAGTTTAATATAATAGATGATGAGAGATTTGCTCTCGATCTTCTTAAAGAGAAGCAAATTCTTATCACTCACGGCGGAGGCTTCCATTGGACAAATCCCGACCACTTCAGAATAGTATACTTGCCTGATGTGAATATGATTGAGGAAGCGTCTGCAAAAATGAGAGATTTCTTTGCAAACTACAAACAGGAAATTTAAACGGCTAAACTAAACGACAGCTTGATTATTTAAGGATGTTTATTATGAAAAAAATGCTTTTCGTATTCAATCCTCATGCGGGAAAAGGAAGGATAAAGAACCATCTTGTAAAAATGCTTCAGATTTTTACGGCAGGAGGATACGACGTAACAATATATCCTACAAAGGGCAGATTTGATGCATTTGAATATGTGAGACGTATGGAGAGCGGATTTGACGTAATAGGATGTTGCGGCGGAGACGGCACGCTTAATGAAGTTGTGGGTGCGTTGCTTAAAAACAAATCAAAGGTCCCGATTGCATATATACCCGGCGGAACCATGAACGATTGGGGAACCAATCTCGGTATGTCAAACAACATGGAAACTTCCGCAAAGATGATAGTTGACGGCTCTGCAATGGCGTTTGACATAGGCAGATTCAACGGTAAAAATTTTAATTATGTGGCAGCCTTCGGAGCATTTACGGAAATTGCATATGATACATCTCAGAGATTAAAGAAAGTCATCGGACAGACGGCATATGGCATATCAGCGTTGAAATCTCTCGTAAGGCTGAAACCGTATCATTTGCGGGTAGAGTGCGCGGAATGTACATTAGAGGGGAATTACTTATACGGTATGGCAAACAACTCCAATGTTATCGGGGGCTTCAGACTTGACGGTATGCATACGGATCTGCATGACGGTAAGTTTGAAATATTGCTTATAAAAAAGTTCAGAAATCCCTTTGATTTTACAAGATTATTAAATGCCGCCATTATCCAGGATTATATTAATACGGATACGGTTGACGTAATTGAAACGTCGGAGGCAAAATTCATATTTGACGATCCGGTCAAATGGACACTCGACGGAGAGTACGGGGGTATGCATAAGGAGATTGACATAGAGATAGTTCCGGATGCCGTAAATTTCATTGTTCCTCCGAAAAATTGCAAACTTATTCGACTGGAGGAGGAGAAGAAAAAGGTTCATTTACAAAAACTTATAGAAAAAAGGGATAATTTTTTAGAAGATAAAGAGAATTTATGATCTGAAACATCCGTTTTTTTGATAAAACAAATAAAATATAATTGTACTTGTTTTTGTACACAAAAAACTTATATAAATTGTTGACAGCAGTATATTGTAATGATATTATATCACTGTTGTCACGCAGTCGTGGCGGAATTGGCATACGCGCTAGACTAAGGATCTAGTGAGCATTGCGCTCGTGAGGGTTCAAGTCCCTCCGACTGCATTATGAACCCCGCTTAATCGTAGCGGGGTTTTTATTTTAAATAATTTAACATTTTGCGGAAGTGTCGGAATCGGCAGACGAGCAAGATTCAGATTCTTGTGTGAGTAATCACGTGTGAGTTCAAGTCTCATCTTCCGCATTTAACTTTTATCAAAAGCCCCTGTATTTATCAGCGATACAGGGGCTTTTATTATGGTATTTTTCGAAAACGGGGAAATAAAGGGGTAAAAGACAAATTTCTTCCGCATTTTTATTGAATACAACATAAAGTTTACATATATATACCACGATGTTATAATAAACACATATTTGTTTAGTTCTTTAGGAGGGTTTACCATGAAGCACATTAAAACACTTAACGAGAGAGTTTTAAAGGATACAATCGAGCATGGCGGCTGCGGCGAATGCCAGACATCATGTCAGTCAGCATGCAAGACATCATGTACGGTAGGCAATCAGCATTGCGAAAATGAAAACAATAAGTAATACCCGATAAGAGTATTTTGACGGAGCGCTTTTTAAGCGCTCCTTATTTTAATGTTATTAATGTATCATTAACGAACAATTGGTAACGGAATATTCTTTCGGTTTATGATACAAATATAAAACAGATTTAATAGAGTAACTTATAATAAGAGATAGGGGTTTTTGTATAATGGTTCATCAGTATAAAAATAACGGTTACAATATTGTAATGGATATTAACAGCGGAGCAATTCATGTGGTTGATGATGTTGTTTACGACATATTATCGCTTATGGATGAGCAAATGCTTTCCGAAGAAGAGGTTTTTGCAAGATATAATGCAAAAACCGCCGACGGTTCCTCGGATATTAACACATCATATACGGAGCATGAGATTAAAGAAGCATATGATGAAATAAAAGAGCTCTTTGATGCCGAGATGTTATTTACGGAAGATATTTATAAGCCTGTTATTGAAGATTTAGATAACAGACCCATAGTTCTTAAGGCATTATGTCTTCATATAGCACATGACTGCAACTTGGCGTGTGAATACTGTTTTGCCGGTAAGGGAGAATATCAGGGAGAGAAGGCAATGATGAGCTTTGAAACAGGTAAGAAGGCTCTTGATTACATGGTTGCCAATTCAGGAAACAGGAAACATTTGGAAGTAGACTTTTTCGGCGGTGAGCCTACAATGAACTTTGATGTTGTCAAACAACTGGTGGATTACGGAAGAGAACTTGAAAAAAAGCACGATAAAGTATTTCGTTTTACATTGACGACAAACGGTCTTCTTGTTGATGATGACATGATCGAATATATGAACAAAGAAATGTCTAATGTTGTTCTCAGTATAGACGGAAGAAAAGAAGTTACGGACAGAATGCGTCCTACAAGAAACGGAATGGGAAGTGCATACGATATTATCCTTCCTAAGTACAAGAAGATAGCAGAGAGCAGAAATCAGGAGAGATATTATGTAAGAGGAACGTTTACCCATAATAACCTTGATTTTTCAAAGGATGTTTTACACCTGGCTGATTTGGGATTTAAAGAGATTTCCGTTGAGCCGGTTGTGGCTGCTAATGATGAACCGTATGCGATTAAAAAGGAAGACCTGCCGACTCTTCTCAATGAATATGATATTCTTGCAAAGGAAATCGTTAAGAGGACTAAAGAGGGAAGAGGTTTTGATTTCTTCCACTTCATGATCGACCTTGAAGGAGGTCCGTGCGCGACAAAGAGATTACAGGGATGCGGATCCGGATGCGAATATGTGTCGATTACGCCTACAGGAGAGATATATCCGTGTCATCAGTTTGTCGGTACCGAAGAAATGGAACTCGGAAATCTTGATGAAGGTATAAAGAGAGAAGATATCAGACAGGAATTTCATAAAAGTAATGTTTATACAAGACCTGACTGCGAAAATTGTTTTGCAAAATTCTACTGCAGCGGAGGTTGTGCGGCAAATGCATATAATTTTACAGGAAGCATTAACGGAAACTATGAAATCGGATGTGAATTACAGAGAAAAAGGGTTGAATGTGCAATTATGATTAAAGCGGCACTTGCCGAATAAAAACTTTAAAAATATTCTGTTCGGTAAATCGCTGCGGTCGTATTTTATTTTCTTGAGGAAGGATTGATAAGTTGTTTTATGAGCAATAAAGAGTGGAGAGTATACACAAAGTCTGCCGATTTCAACGGGCTTGCAAAGAAATTTAATATAGATCCGGTTGTTGCAAGAATACTTGTTAACAGAGATATAAAAGAAAGTGAGTTTGCGGGCTTTATCAATCCGGATTTGGGACTTCTGCATAATCCGTTTCTTATGAAGGGGATGAAGGAAGCGGTTAATATTATTCACGAAGCCATTTCAAACGGTGAACGAATAAGGGTGGTAGGAGATTATGATATCGACGGAACTTCATCATGCGGAATATTGGTGAGGGGATTAAAAAATATAGGTGCATATTCCGATGCGCGTGTTCCGCACAGAATAGCGGACGGGTACGGAATTAATAAATCAATGGTAAAAACCGCCAAAGAGGACGGAATATCCGTCATAATCACATGCGATAACGGAATAGCGGCCGGAGAAGCCGCAGAGTATGCGAAAGAGTGCGGAATTAAGCTTATTGTCACCGATCATCATGAAGTTCCTTATGAACTGTCTGACGGAGAGAAGAAGTATATTTTCCCTGATGCAGATGTGATTATAGATCCTAAACAACCGGGATGTGAATATCCTTTTAAAGAATTATGCGGTGCCGGTGTAGCGTGGAAGCTGCTGTGCGCTTTGGGAGTTGATGAAGATATTTTAATTCAGACACTTCAGCTTGCGGCATTTGCCACAATAGGCGACATCGTGGCGCTTAAGGACGAAAACCGAATATTGGCTAAAAAGGGACTTGAATTGATTAATAAACTAAAGACGGTTTCGGAATATTTTGATCCGTATGCCGAATATGAAGAATCGGATTATTTTTACGATTATGATTCGGACGGCCGTGATATTATGGAAAATGCCGGAAAGTCTTCAGCCGTTTTGGGTTTAAACGCCCTCATAGATGTTACGGGATACAGGGATAAAAATATCGGAGCCTTTGAAGTGGGGTTCATTCTCGGACCGTGCATAAATGCCGCAGGAAGATTGGATGACGCCATAAATGCCGTTAATCTGTTTTTAACGGATGATTATGAGGAGGCGTTGTTAATTGCGAAAAAAATTAATGAATTAAATATCAACAGGAAAGATATGACTTTAAATGCAGTTAACAAAGCCTTTGAAATAATAGAAAGGGAAAATTCGGCAAATGATAATGTTATCGTATGCCATATTCCGGACTGTCATGAAGCTCTGGCAGGACTTGTAGCCGGAAGAATTAAAGAACATTTTTATAAACCGACAATAATATTGACGGACGCAATGGGAGATTTTGAAGGACAGGCCAAGGCGTCTGCCAGATCCATAGACGGTTTTAATATACATGAAGCTTTGACATCTGTAAGTGACTTACTGTTGAAGTTCGGCGGTCACAAATCGGCGGCGGGATTCTCCATAAATATTTCCGATATTCCGGAATTTAAAAGAAGAATAAATGAATTTCCGGTTGTTCCGGATATGTACAAAGAAACGGTGTGGATAGATGTTCCCATGCCTCCGGACTATGTAACTGAAAAGCTGATTAATGAAATAAATATGCTTGCTCCTTTTGGAGAGGGGAATAAAAGACCCCTGTTTGCATATAAGGATTTAAAGGTTGTCGATGCTCGCATTCTGGGTCAAAAAAATAATTTTTTGAAACTTATATTGGAGATGAAAAACGGCAGCAGATTTACTGCCGTGAAGTTTGTTAACGAAAAAGAGATTAAACCTCAGGCGGGGAATACGGTATCCGTAACTTATTTTCCGGAAATAAACGAATATGATGGAAGAAAAAACATTCAGTTGAGAATAGAAGATTTTGTATCAATAAATTAAGATAAGTATACGTTAAGTAAGTATAATTTAAAAACAGAAAAAACGGTCAAATATGCAATTATAATTCGGTTAATAAGTATTAAACCGAGTGCATATTTGACCGTTTTCCGTTAAAGATCCTATAAGTTTAGTTGTCTATATGGTGTGACTTTCTGTTAATAAAGGTTGTACTGTATTTGGAATACATAATCTTTTGAGTCTTATATATGCTGAAGTATTCTGATATGAGGTAACTTACAGAAACACATATCATACAGTAATATATTTGACCGGCACCGAATAATTCGATGGAAAATACTATTGCCGTAATCGGACTGTTAGTTACGCCGCAAAATACTGCTGCGATACCGCATGCCACCACAAGGGGAATCGGAAGACCGAACATCGGAGCAATGAAGCTGCCGAGTGAGGCGCCCACAAACATGGCAGGTGCAATCTCTCCGCCCTTAAATCCGGCGCCCAGTGATACGGATGTAAATAATATCTTTAGCAGAAATACATACCACGGGGCAGATACAAACATAATATCCGGGATTTGACTGATTCCCGTTCCAAGGTATTCGTTTGTCTGTAATACAAGAGTCAAAAGAGCCACAACGGCTCCTCCCGCAGCCATTATTAAGTAAGGATTCTTTAAAACAACCTTGAACAGTTTTGAAAATGTTTCAAATGCAACTATATACAGCATGCTTACCGCAGCAAAAATAATTCCGAGCAATACGGCTTTTCCTCCGGAGAGAAAGTTCAAAGACGGAACATCCCCTACGGAGAAGGTAGTTGCTGTTATTCCCATATATTTGGAAACACCTCTTGCGATAATGGCAGATAAAAAACAAGGTACAATGGCAGCATAATGCATGACGCCGACGCTGATAACTTCCATTGCAAATATGGAAGAAGCGGCAGGCGCTCCGAAAACCACGGCATAACATGAACCCATTCCCGCCATAATAAGAACATGCTTATCTTTCTCATCAAGACGGAATATTCTTCCTATGGTATTACCGAAAGATCCTCCGATTTGAAAATTGGCGGATCCGCGGCCGCAGGAACCTCCGCATAGGTGTGTAAGCAACATTCCGGAGAATATGACGGGTATAACCCTGAACGGGATTTTTTCGCCTGACTGCACCGATTGAATAATAAGGTTACTTCCGGTATTTTCTTCCTGTCGGAACAATTTATACAGAAATACTATCAGAATTCCCGCAAGAGGAAGAAAATATACAAGCCAGGGATTTGCCAGTCTGAGATCGGTAACAAATGTATATGCTTTTGTTGCAAATGTACCTACAAAGCCGAGAATTACACCCAGAATAACGGAATAGAAGCACCATTTTATAAGAGTGGTAAATGCTAATTTCTCCTTGGTGGTGAATTCGCTTACTTCCTTTTTGTTGTAAAAAAAGTCTTTTATAAAACGCGACATTATAAAACCCTTTCAGACGGCAGACCGAACCTGCTCAAATATGCGTTGGAATATCTTTTGTCCGTTGTAACCTCATCGCCGAACCAATGAGGAGGGATATATTTGTGTGCTTCCTCAACGGAATTAAATTCGACTTCGGCAACGATCAGTCCGTGAAGTTCGTTTTCAAATATATCCAATTCTATTGTAAATTCTCCGTGGGGAATCTCATATCTTTTTTTTGTGATGATTATTCCGTCGCTTTTTGGCAAAAGATGCTCATATGATTCTTTGGTAAGAGGCAGATTGGCTTCTTCACGGGCGATGCCGTCCCCTGATTTATATGTCATATAATATGATTCGTTATCTTTTCTTACCCTTATTGCCGGAACGTCACAAAGATATCCCTGTTCAATTATTCGCAGTTTATAATTATCCAAACCGTCAGGCAGTGATGTGATTAAAAATTTTCTTTCTATTTCCATGGTATTAAATTACACAAATTCGTCTACATACATAAATGGCAATAAAAGTGCCGTTACACATATATAATCTATATTAAAAAGAAAAAAAATCAATGATGATTAATAAAAATAGAAAGAAAAAAGAAAAATGAAAAAACCGGCTTATAAAAATAAGCCGGTTAAGATAAATCTTTATATTATAAATATCGTCAAATATCAGATCGTTTAAATCAAAATATATTATTTCTTTTTCTTTGCAGAAGCTTTAGCAGGAGCCTTCTTTGCCTCTTTAGTCTCAACTGCTTCTTCCTTCACGTTAACGAGGTCTTTAAGAGCTTTGCCGGGTTTGAATTTAGGAGCAACGGAAGCAGGAATCTGAATCTCGGCGCCTGTCTGAGGGTTCTTGCCCACTCTTGCAGCTCTTTCGGCAGTTTCGAATGTACCGAAACCTACAAGCTGGATCTTATTACCTTCTTTAAGCTGCTCTGAAACAGTATCGATAAATGCAGCTAAAAACTTCTCAGCATCAACCTTCTTGATCTCAGCTTTTTCTGAAATGGCAGCAATTAATTCGCTCTTATTCATAATGATAATCCTCCCTTAATTGGACAATTTAAAATATACTGTCTAATTTATAATCTATTACAGTTTCATTGTCAATAAAAAATGCTAAAAAGTGTGATAAAAAGTGAGTTATAGAAGATTTATTTACAAAAATATCGATATATCTAAAAAATACATTTTGACATTTGTTAAGATATTATCACAGTGATATATTTAAAAATGAAACAGGATTTATCGGATTGTTATTTGTGGGAGAATAACACCGCATTATTAGGGCATTTGGGAGAACAACAGAATATGAAAGACAGCGATACCAAGAAGATTTCAGCGGCGGTCGTAAAGAGATTGCCAATATACCGGAGACATTTGAAAGACCTGATGGATGCGGGTATATACAGAATTTCATCAAAGGAACTGAGTTTGAGAATGAAAACAACGTCATCTCAGATAAGACAGGATTTAAATCAATTCGGTACATTCGGTCAACAGGGCTACGGCTACAATGTAAGATATTTATATGACGAAATATGCGGTATACTCGGTTTAAAGGAAAAACATAACACAATAATCATAGGAACAAGCGCGACGATAAGAGCATTGATAAGTAAGCATAACCTGCTCGGAAGAGAATCATTTCCGGTTGTGGGTGTTTTTGATACCAACAGGATAAATATCGGAGAAAAATTAGACGGATATGTAATAAACGATCTCAAAGATCTGAAGGAACTGCTTAAAGAGACTAATGTGGACATAGCAATAGTGGAACTGTCCAAAAATGAGGTGAAATCGGTTATTAATGAATTGATTGAAAACGGAATAAAAGAAATTCTTAATATATCGGATACCGATCTCAGATATTCACCGGATATACATATCGAGAACATTAATTTATCCGATGCGCTTTTAAGATTGTCATTTCACTCATCCGCAAGAAAAAGAGAGGAAAATATCGGATTATATGACGGAGAGTGAGACGGCAGGAAAGATAAAGGAGATATGCAATGGAGAGACTGTATGATTCAAAGCAGGCAAGAGATGTAGACCGCCTTACAATTGAAGATTGCCATATTCCTTCCGTATTGCTTATGGAACGGGCTGCGCTTCATATTTCGGGCAGAGCGGCAGAGATATACAACAACTGCATAAAAGACAATTTTTTCGTGAAAAATAAAAAGATTCTGGCAGTAGCCGGTTCGGGTAACAACGGGGGAGACAGTGTTGCCGCCGCAAGACAGTTATACGAAAAAAATATAGTTTGCGACATTTATGTTATTTCAAATAATATTAAAAATTCCTTAAAAGAACAGTTGGACATGGCGTCCGCTCTCGGAATTAATATATTTTTCGACTGTCCGGATATGTCACGATACGGAATTATTATTGACGGAATATTCGGAACCGGACTTGACAGGGATGTATCAGGTAAATATAAAACCGCAATCGAAGAAATTAATAATTCGGGAGCATATGTAATTTCCGCAGATATACCGTCCGGAATATCCGCAGACAGCGGAAAAGTTCTCGGATGCGCCGTAAAGGCTGACGAAACATTGACTTTTGGAAGGAACAAGCTGGGGATGACGCTCTATCCCGCAATAGATTATGCAGGCAATGTATGTGTTTGCAAAATAGGATTTCCGGAATTTATTGAAAAGCAGGTTGCGGATACATATTTCTTGCTTGAGAAAGACGATATTAACAGTTTGAAGAAGAGAGAGGACAATTCCAACAAAGGAACATTCGGTAATATACTTATTGTTGCAGGCTCCGAGAATATGGGAGGAGCAGGTATCTTAAGCCTGTCATCCGCGTTACACGGAGGTGCCGGAAAGGTTACAATGTGTACTCACATAAGCAACAGAACCGCCGTTTTAAGTTCTGTTCCGGAAGCGGTTCTTAAGTTATACGATACTCAGGGTACGGAAGCAATCTGTGACTGGATAAGAGATAACGTAAACAACTTCAGTTCGGTAATTGTTGGTCCCGGTCTCGGCACGGGAAAGGAAGCAAAATCTATTGTTCATGCCGTTATGGAATCATCCGAAGTATGTACGGTTATTGATGCGGATGCACTTAACATATGTTCCGATGAACTGTTAAGAAATAAAAATATATTTTTATCAAAGAGAAGAAAATATAATACGGTAATAACTCCGCATATTAAAGAATTCAGCAGACTGACGGGATTAAACGTAAGTGAAATTAAATCGGATATTGTAAATGTTGCAAAAAAATGGGCCAAAAGATTAAATGTTGTATTGGTCTTAAAGGATGCAAAGACGGTAATTACCGACGGTTACAAAGTGATTATCAACAATTACGGATGTAACGGTATGGCCACCGCAGGTTCCGGAGACGTACTTACGGGAATAATTGCAAACGCCGTACTGAGTACTCCTAAATACTCACATTCAGATACAGAAGAAGAAAGAAAATGCATTAATGCAATGCAATTGGAAAATGTTTCCAAAGGAGTTCTTCTTCACGCTCTTGCGGGTGAAAGTGCAAGAGACGAGAAGGGGAATAACAGCATGAGTGCAACTGATATTGTTAAAGGGATTGGCAATGTGCTAAAATAAATACTTCAAGTATTTATAATTTAAGGACAATGGAAATGGATGATTATAAGCGAGCCTATGAAGATGTTAATCTCGACATAATAAAAAATAATGTCGACAATATTATGAAGAGGACGAAGCCCGGAACCAAGACATTGATAGTTGTTAAGGCGGATGCATACGGACACGGTGATGTGGCGGTATCAAAAGCGTTGGAAACGAGAGCCGATTATTTTGCGGTTGCTACCGGTCCCGAGGCAATCAATCTCAGAGAAAACGGCATAAAAAAGCCGATTTTGATATTTGGATTTGTGGCATATGAAGAATATGAAGATCTTATAAACAACGATGTGGATCTTGTCATATTCGACAAAGAATCTGCCGACATATTATCCGAAACGGCCCGTAAATCAGGAAAAACCGCCAAATGCCACATAAAAGTGGATACGGGAATGAGGAGAATCGGTATTGAACCGGTTAAGGAAAGCGTTGAGCTTGTAAAATATATCAAAAATCTTGACTCTGTGGATGCACACGGCATATTTACACATTTTTTCTCATCAGATACTGTTGACAAAGGGTTGGCTGAAAAGCAATACAAGCTGTTTACTGACTTCATAGAGATGTGTAAATGTGAAGGAGTAACATTTGACATACACCACTGTGCCAATTCGGCTGCTGCCATAGATATGCCGAAAACCAATATGGATATGGTAAGAATAGGGATTGCAATGTACGGCCTTGAACCGTCGGAAGATGTTCCGATAGAAAGGGCGGGGCTGGTTCCCGCAATGTCTTTGAAAAGCAGGGTTTCCATGGTTAAGACAATACATAAGGGAGACAGTGTGGGTTACGGCGGAGTATATGTGGCGGATGAAGACAGAAAGATAGCGACCGTATCCATAGGATATGCAGACGGTTATCCGAGAAGCTTATCAAACAAAGGCTATGTGCTTATAAAAGGTAAGAAAGCAGATATAGTCGGAAATATATGCATGGACCAGCTTATGGTGGATTGCACCGATATTGACGGCGTAGAGAGAGGCGATACGGTTACAATGATCGGCACGGACGGTAACGAAACCATTCGGGTCGAAGATTTATCTGCGATTTCCGGAAGATTTAATTATGAATTTGTATGCGGAATAACCAAACGTATTCCGAGAAATTATTATGAAAACGGTAATTATATAAAAACGCATGAGCATTTTCATGAAAAGTGGTAATTGTTAATTTATGAAAGGATATTTAATATGAAAGACGATCACCCCCGAGAAAAGAAAGGATTTTTTTCCGTGTTCAGAAAATCAAAGCAGAAAAAAAGCGATGAGGAAGTAACGGAGGAAATTAAAGATATTGTTCAAGAGAGTCACGAAGCGGGCATAATAGCCGAAAATACCGTTGAAATGATTAATAATATCATTGATTTGGGAGAAAAGACGGTTTCGGACGTTATGACCCACAGAAAAAACATTGTTTCGATGGATGCCGAGGCAACGCTTGATGAGACATTCAAAAAAACGATGCAGGACGGTTTTTCGAGATACCCGGTATATGTTGACAACATCGACAACATTGTCGGAATATATCATATAAGAGACCTTGTTAAATGTTACTCCAATCCCGAAAACAGAGGAAAGACATTACTTAATTTAAGTGACGAGCTGCTTATGGAAGTTTCAGCGGTTCCTGAAACAAGACTTATAAGCAAGCTTTTTAAAGAGATGCAGCACAAGAAAGCGCATATGGTTTTGGTGGTGGATGAATACGGACAGACCGCAGGTATTGTAACGATGGAAGACGTGCTTGAAGAAATTGTCGGAAATATATGGGATGAGCACGATGAACCCGATACGGGCATTGATAAACAAAAAGACGGATCATATCTGTTGTACGGTCATACGGAATTATCCGAAGCGGGAGATGCATTAGACATAGAGTTCGGTAATGACAACATAGAAACCGTCAACGGCTTTATAACATATAATCTTGGACATATACCTAAAGAGGGAGAGAAGTTTTCTTTTGAATATAAAGGTTATTTGTTTGAAATGTTGAGTGTGAAAAACAGAGTGGCCGAAGAAGTGAAGGCCACAAAACTTTATGATTATTCTGAAGACTGACGTAACATAACAATCATTTTTCATATCCGTTTTATTAATTTATATAGATGATTATCTAATGTATAAAAATTAAACAAAAAAATAAAGTTACATTGACAATTTACTTATTAAATTGTACAGTAAGTTATATTTTACTTATTATTATTAAACTGTAATTTTAAATAGGAGGTGCGAAGGTGAGAAAAGCAGTATTTTCATTGCTTGTAGAGAATTCTTCTGGTGTGCTTAGCCGCGTTTCCGGTCTTTTCAGCAGAAGAGGATATAATATTGAATCTTTAACCGTAGGCGAGACCCTCGATTCAAGTTATTCAAGAATGACGATTGTCACGACCGGTGACGAAGATGTCTTGGATCAGATTGAAAAGCAGTTGGCCAAACTTATAGATATAAAAGAAATCAAGGAACTTCCTATTTCAGAAACAGTATGCAGAGAGTTAATACTTGTAAAGGTTGAGTGTGACGCATCGAAAAGAAGCGAGATCGCGGCTCTTTCAAATATTTTCCACGCAAAGGTGCTGGATGTCTCGGAGAAATCCGTTGTAATTGAACTTACGGGGGATCAGACAAAACTCAATGCATTTGTCAGCTTGCTTAACAGTTATCATGTTATTGAAATAGCAAGGACAGGCATTACAGCTCTCGAAAGAGGAGCAAAATAATCAAACAAATGACATGTAATGTATAATTTCGATTATACATTATGTGATATCATTATAATATTTAATCTCAGGAGGACAATAATTATGTCAGAAGCAAGAATTTTTTATCAGAACGATTGTGATTTATCATTACTTGACGGTAAAAAGGTAGCAATCATCGGTTACGGCAGCCAGGGACATGCACACGGCTTAAACTTAAAGGAGTCCGGAGTAGATGTTGTTATCGGTCTTTATGAAGGTTCAAAGTCAAAGGCTAAGGCCGAGGCACAGGGACTTACGGTAATGAATACAGCTGATGCAGTTAAGAGTGCTGATATTATTATGGTTCTCATTAATGATGAATCTCAGGCAAATATGTACAAGAAAGATATTGAGCCAAACATTAAGTCAGGTGCAATGCTTATGTTTGCTCACGGTTTCAACATTCATTACGGTCTTATTACACCTCCTGCAGATGTAGATGTTACAATGATCGCTCCTAAGGCTCCGGGTCATACTGTAAGAAGTGAGTACCAGGAAGGTAAGGGAACACCTTGTCTCGTTGCCGTATATCAGGATGCTACAGGCAAGGCTCTTGATATTGCGTTGGCATATGCGGCAGGTATCGGCGGTGCAAGAGCAGGCGTTCTTGAGACAACATTTAAGACTGAAACAGAGACAGACCTTTTCGGTGAGCAGGCTGTTCTTTGCGGCGGTGTTACTGCTCTTATGCAGGCAGGTTTCGATACACTTGTTGAAGCGGGTTATGATCCAAGAAACGCATACTTTGAGTGCGTACATGAAATGAAACTTATTGTAGACCTTATCTATCAGTCAGGTTTCAAGGGCATGCGTTATTCTATTTCAAATACTGCCGAATACGGTGATTACATCACAGGTCCTAAGATCATTACAGATGAGACAAAGAAAGCCATGAAAGCCGTATTAAAGGATATTCAGGACGGAACATTTGCAAAGGATTTCCTTCTTGACATGTCAGATGCAGGCGGCAGAGTACATCTTAATGCTCTCAGAAAGAATGCTGCAGCTACAAAGCTTGAAGTCGTAGGTGAGGAAGTAAGAAAGCTTTACAGCTGGAATAATGAAGATGATAAGTTAATCAACAACTGATTATTCTTGTAAGATACATGATAAAAAAGAAGCATTGCCTAAACAGTAATGCTTCTTTTTTAATATATAAAGTTAATAAATTGTTAATGGAGCTTATATAAGATATATAATATAATTAACTAAATTATATACCCAAAACGGTATGAGGGGAGGTGTACATAATGCAATTTAAAAAAATTAATGATTTTAAATTCCAGGTAATTCTTAATAAAGACGACATGAATAATTTTAATTTAACAATGGAAGACTTTTTTGGGAATAACACAAACAAAATTCATTCATTATTAGACACTCTTATGGAAAAGGCCAGAGAGCAAATAGGTGTCAACATGGACAATACGATTATGTCCGTTCAACTCGTACCGCAGCCTAATCATACTTTTCTTTTAACCGTAAGCGGAAGAAAGCCTCAGGGCAACGAAGACATGAAAAACGGAAGGAACCCTTACAAGAATAAACAGGACGGTGAAGACATTGTATCCGATATATTCGGCGGATTCAGCGATATGGATGAGGATTTCGTTGATGAAGATGAGATGGTTAAGCCAAAAAAACCGGTTGAACTGGATAAAGACATCTTGGACAAAAGGATATTGTACAGATTTGATTCTCTTGCGGATATTGAAATGTTTGCAGGTTCCGTGGATTCAACATGGGGAATCAACAATACGCTGTTTAAGGACGGCGACAGCTACTACCTTGTACTTTTAAGAACAAGAATGTCTACGGAGAAATATAAAAAATTTCTTATAAAAGCCTTGGAATACGGCACTTTTGAAGTTGCCGACGACAATGTGATTGCGTATATTATGGAACATATGGACATTCTCCTAAGCGGCAATGCGCTTTCTCAGATAAAAAAATACGCCGTATAAATATATCCGCACACATAACATACATTATGGAGGGCATATGAAATACCCAAAGTTTTTGGAGAACGGAGGAACGATAGGATTTACAGCTCCGTCATTAGGATGCACCACGGAACCGTATAAATCCTGTTTCAGAGAGGCATTAAGCAGGTTTGAGGAACTCGGATACAAAACGGAAGTTACGCCGAACTGCTACATGGCAGACGGAATCGGGATAAGCACGGATCCGAAAGAGTGTGCAAAAGAGCTTGAATATATATATTCCGACGATAAATCCGATGTGATAATTTCCGTCGGAGGCGGAGAGCTAATGTGCGATACCATGGCTGAGCTTGATTTTGAAAGTCTGAAGAAATGTGCTCCGAAATGGTATATGGGATATTCCGATAACACCAATTTCACATTTTTGCTGAATACGGTTTTGGATACTGCGTCCATATACGCTCCGTGCGCTCCGAGTTTCGGTATGAAGCCTTGGGATAAATCGCTTCAACAGGATATGGATATATTGACCGGAAAGACAGATTCCGTAAAAGGGTTCGATATGTGGGAAAGAAACTCCGTTAAATCAGATGTCAATCCGTATGCGCCTTATAATTTAACTGAAGCAAAGAGATTATACATATATAAAGGTAACACACCTGTTGTTGAAGCACCTTCTCCGGATATGATAAATAACGCCGAAGAGTTGAATATTCCGTTGCCGGAAGTTAAGAAGTTAAGTACGCCCGTAAGGTTTAAGGGAAGAATAATCGGCGGATGTCTTGACACGTTAATAACTCTTTGCGGAACAAGATTCGACAGAGTTAAGGAATTTACCGAGAAATACAAAGACGACGGGATTATCTGGTTCCTTGAAAGCTGTGATTTATCCATGCTGCAAATAAGAAGAGGCTTGTTTCAGCTAAAAAATGCAGGATGGTTTAATCATGCAAACGGCTTTATTTTCGGAAGACCTTATCATTTTAATGAAACAGAAATAGGAGTAAGCGAATATAATGCGGTCGTATCCGTATTGGGAGAATTTGATAAATATATGATATTGGATGCGGATATAGGCCATTTACCGCCTGCAATACCGATTATCAGCG
Source organism: Howardella ureilytica (assembly GCF_054657495.1). Classification (NCBI taxonomy): domain Bacteria; kingdom Bacillati; phylum Bacillota; class Clostridia; order Eubacteriales; genus Howardella; species Howardella ureilytica. The sequence goes on from NZ_BAAHYP010000008.1 coordinate 59,517, forward strand.
GTGCCGTTGCCGATATCACGGTTGATGACAACATTTCAATACAATATATATACGAATAAAATTTGTGTATTGTGCATAAGTTTTTAAAAGATGTCCGATTACGGGAATGCTATCCCGATTCGGGCATCTTTTTTGACGAAACCATATATTACCCTGTTTTCTTGCAAAAAGGTTCCATAAAATATATAATTTCAATTAATTGTCTTTATTGTATAGGAGGTAGATATGTCTGAAAAGGTAAGTATAGAGGTCACTCTGGACGGAAAATCATATTTGCTTACCGGAGAAGAGAGTAGGGAATATATGATGAAAGTAGCCGATTATGTCAGCCTGAAAGAGCAGGCTTTGGACGGAGAAGATAATTTCAGAGAACTTTCCGGCAGACTGCGTGAATATTTGATGCGTTTCAGTATTGCGGACGATTATTTTAAAGCTCTGGAAGAAATTACGGAATTAAAATCCGTCATCGGTAAAAAAGACGAAGAAATATATGCGCTTAAGCATGAACTTGCAAAAACACAGACAAATCTTTCTCAAATAAAGCATAAGGCATTTGATATTCCGGTATTTGATAAAAAAGCCGAATCTGAATGTAGTAAACCTCAGAATGAGGAGAATAAACATGAATAAGGTTGAGCTGTTAGCGCCGGCGGGAAGTCCGGATATCTGTAAGGCGGTTATAAATGCCGGGGCGGATGCCGTATATCTCGGAGGTCAGATGTTCGGTGCCAGGGCTTTTGCGAATAATTTCACTACGGATGAGATAAAAGAAGCACTGGATTATGCACATAACAGAGGCGCAAAAATTTACCTGACGGTTAATACGCTTCTGAAAAATAACGAAATATACGAAGCCATGGATTATCTTAAACCGCTGTATGAATATGGGCTGGACGCGGTTCTTGTTCAGGATATGGGTTTGATGCGCATGATAAAGCGTTACTATCCGGATATGGCCATACATATAAGTACTCAAATGAATGTAACAGGGAGACATTTTCTTAAATATTTAAAAGAGTACGGAGCTGAGAGAGTGGTTCTTGCAAGAGAGCTGACTCTTGGTGAAATACGAAGCTTACATAATGAATGTGATATTGAATTGGAAGTGTTTATACACGGAGCGTTGTGTTATTGTTATTCCGGTCAATGTTTTATGAGTTATGAAGCCGGCGGAAGAAGCGCCAACAGAGGGGCTTGCGCCGGACCCTGCAGATTACCGTATAAAAGTGAAGACGGCAAGACAGAATATCTTCTGAGTCCGAAAGATCTTATGACCATACAGGCTCTGCCGGACATTTTAGACAGCGGCGTTTCGTCTCTGAAAATAGAAGGGCGAATGAAAAACATAAAATATGCCGCAGGAATCACTCATATGTACAGAGAATATATTGACAGATACTTTACTTACGGCAGAGACGGATATGTTGTTGACAGTGACGATATCAATGACATGCTTGATTTATATAACAGAGGTTTTGAAACATCGGGTTATTATTACACCAAAAAATCAAGAGATATGATAAGTTTAAACCGCCCAAATCACATGGGTACAAAGGCATTGGAAGTTGTTGACAATAAAAAGGGAAATATAACTTTTAAAGCTTTGGAAAATATAAATCACGGAGATGTATTTGAAATAGACGGAGAAAATTCATTTACCGGAGGAAAGGATCTAAAAGTCGGAGAACTTCTTAACGTAAATCTTCCGTCCAGGTATAATCTTAACAGAGGCACCGTGCTTTACAGAGTAAATAATGCCCGTGTTGAGAGAGAAATCCTGAGAGACTTTGCGGATAATAATAAAAAAACGGAGATAAATATCAACATTTCGGCTATAAAAAATGAACATATAAAAATTACTGTTTCCGCATATAACGAATTATTGGATGAATATATTTACGCAACCGCAGAAGGAGGAGTTGTTCAGCCGGCAGAGAACAGGCCGGTAACGAAAGATGAGTTAATAAAAAAAGCATCTAAACTCGGAGGCACTCAATATTCCCTGATTTCCGCGGATGCGCATGCGGACGATGATATATTCATTTCAATCGGTGAAATAGGCAAAGTCAGAAATAAGGCAATAGAACTTTTTGAAAATGAAGTCAGAGCAAGATTCGCAAGAAAATGCGAAGCCGTACGGCATGACGATTATTCTGATGCGGAATATCACAAAGACGGAGCAGATTCATTTATATCTGTCCAGGTTTATACGTCGGAGCAGGCAGAGATTGTTGCAAATGTAAAAAATATATCAAGGATATACATATCTTATCACTGTATTTATGAATATAGAGATCAATGTTGGTCGTACAGAGACGACGGTATTCAAATAATAAAAAAAGCAAAAGAAAATAACAAAGAAGTATTTATTGCACTTCCGGCCATTGTAAGAGATTCCAATGTGGAAATGACTGAAAAACTGATGAATGCAATACTCGGTAATGACTTGATTGACGGAATGCTTATCCGTAATATGGAAGAATTGCTTATATTTAAAGAATATAACAGCGGGGGCAATAAAGATTGCGGAAAAAAAACAGTATTAGACAGTAACATATATGTATATAATAGAGAGACAGGGATATTTTTATCGGAAGAAAATCAGGATATATGCATTGACAGAATATCATCGCCTGTTGAATTGGATGAAAATGAGTTATATGAACTGATAAATGCAATACCTGCGGAAACCGAATTGACGGTTTACGGCAAAGTGCCGGTTATGCAGTCCGAACAATGTATTAAGAAAACTCTCAATAAATGCGATCATTTATTCGGAACGGAAACCATAATACAAAACGGAAGAAATAAGCATAACAGTACAAAAAACAATGTATCATACAGTGTGATGTGTCTTTGCGATTATTGCTTTACTACAATATTTGACAGTAAGGCAAAAAATATCGATGTTTCATTGGCCAAAAAATTGGGATGCGGAAGTATAAGATACGATTTCACCACGGAAACCGCCGACGAAGTGTCGAAAATATGTAACACTATGCCTAAAGCCTGGAGGTAGGAATGGATTTAGTTGAAATATCTAAATATATCTTTGCGGCAGTCATAACTATTTATGTTCTTGTATCATTTACGGGAGCGACGATACGTGATGATAAAAAACGCAGGGCGATATATGCAACACAGAGTACAACAACATTTATATTTCACTTATTGGGATATATAATATTATTTTTAAATAATAACAACGATATAAAGTACCTTATACTTTATTGTTTTGAATTCGGATTAGCATTTGCGACGATGGTGGTATACGATGTTATATATCCGAAATCATCAAAATTGCTTGTTAATAATATGATATTTCTGATGTCGATGGGATATGTATTTATAGCAAGGCTTAATTTCGATCAGGCCGTAAGACAATTTATTTTTGCCTGTATCGGAATAGGAATTACATTCTTTGTCCCAATGATAATAAAGAAATTCAAAAAAATGAGAGATCTGGGGTGGATATATGCCGCCGTCAGCTTTACTCTCCTTCTGGCGCTTTTCTTCAGCTCAAGGGTTTACGGCGCTAAGATTAATATTACGCTGGGTCCTATAACGATACAGCCTTCCGAATTCGTAAAGATACTGTTTGTGTTCTTTATAGCTTCAATGTACAATAAGGCCCTTACATGGAAAAAGCTGTTGTTGACAAGTATTGCGGCTGCGGCGCACATAGTAATATTTATTGCGTCTAACGACCTTGGAGCGGCTCTTATATTCTTCGTTGCATATATTATGATGACATTTGTTGCGACAAGAAGACTGGTGCTTCTTTTAGGTACTACCGGATTGGGGATTTTGGGAGCTTTAATAGCGGCAAAAACTGTCCCTCATGTTATAAAACGTGTGGTTGCATGGCGTGATCCGTGGTCAAATATTTACGGTTCGGGATATCAGATTGCATATGCTCTGTTCTCCATTGCTGCAGGCGGATGGTTCGGCGTCGGACTTACGAGAGGAAGACCGGATACTATACCTTTTGTTGCAAATGATATGATTTTTGCGGCAATTTCAGAGGAAATGGGAATAATTGTTGCCATCGGAGTATTATTTGTATCTCTCAACTGTCTGATTCTTATTATGAATATTGCGTCGAGATGTAATACACTGTTTTACAGGCTTGTTGCAGTCGGATTCGGTGTTACTTATGCATTCCAGGTGTTCTTAACGGTAGGCGGAGTGCTTAAGATTATTCCTCTCACCGGAGTTACTCTTCCGTTTGTAAGTTACGGCGGAAGCTCGCTTGTTGTTTCACTGATTATGTTTGCGATAATCAACGGTATGTATACAATGAGACAGGATTCCGGCGAATCCTCAAAACCGGACATTACTTACAGAAGACGGGAACAGAAAGTCAAAGTAAGCAATAAAAATGAAACCGGTTTAAATGAAGATATGAGCGAATATTTTAAAAAGGATGATTTTGAATCCGACATTTCGAAAGAGAAAAAGGGCTTATCATCCGAAAAATCCGTAGACGACAGGGGTAAGACCAAATATTACAGTCCGGAAGATTTTAAAAACATAGATGATTATAATGAATTTGACGACTCTAAGTTTTAAAATCATATCATAAAAGGTGGTGATAGCTTGAAGAACAGAGATAATAAAAATATCGAAAATAAAGAAACCAAAAAAGAAAAGGGTTCGTTTTTATCAAAACCCGTGGTAAAGCCGGAAAATACAAGAAAAAAAAGAAATCTTGAAACAAATATTATTTCATTTGTTTTCATAGGTCTGTTTTTTGTAATGATTATTTATTCTGTATTCTTTACTTCATCGGAGGCAAAGAGCATTGCCGATAATCCTTACAATCCGAGAAATGCAGTGGAGCGATCACCTGATGTAAGAAGAGGAACAATCTATGCAAACGACGGAACGATACTTGCTACCACAAGCGTCGGTGAAGACAATAAAGAAGTAAGAGAATATCCGACAAATAATCTGTTCTCTCTTGTAGTAGGTATGAGCAGAGGTGCGGGATCGGGACTTGAGGGCGGAGCCAACAAAGAACTGACCACGTCGACATCCAAGCAGGAAGTCGAAGTATCGGGGGACGGAAAGGCTGAAAAGGAATATTACGGAGACAACGTATATACCACTCTGGATCCGAAACTTCAACAGGCTGCATATGACGCACTCGGTGATTATATGGGAGCCGTTGTAGCGGTTGATACTCAGACGGGTAAGGTTTTGGCAATGGTTTCAAAACCTGATTTTAACCCTAATGAAGCAGGTACAAAATATAATGAATGGGCAAGTATTTCGGATGAGAATTCAGTGCTTATTAACAGAGCTTCACAGGGTTTGTATGCTCCGGGTTCCACATTTAAAATAGTAACCGCTCTGGAATATGTTAAAGAGCATCCGGATGATTATAAAGATTATTCTTATATATGTGAAGGTACCACATCGGTTCCGGGGGGAACGGTGGTGAATTGTTATCACCGTACGGCTCACGGACATGAAGATTTAAATGATGCATTTGTTAATTCATGTAACTGTGCCTTTTCGGATATCGGTTTAAAGCTGGATATGGAAAGATTCAGAGCTACGGCTGAGAGTTTGGGCATGAATGAAGCGTTGCCTGTGGAAATAGAAAGCAGCAAAACAAGATTCGATCTTAATTCAAAATCAAGTATTTCAGAGATTCAGGAAACATCATTCGGTCAGGGAAATCTTTACATGACGCCTCTCCAGATGGCCATGATTACAGCTACTATTGCAAATGACGGTATTATGATGAAACCTTATTTAATTGACAAAGTTGTTTCATCAACGGGAGAAGTTGTTAAGCAGAATGCGCCTACCGTTTATAAAAACGGAATAGCCGACGCATCGGAAGTTGCGGCTGTTCAGGGATTTATGAAGAACATGGTCAGCAGGGGAGCGGCAAGTGTATTCGGAAGTGCCGATTATTCGGTTGCCGGAAAGACCGGTACAGCCGAATATGCCAACAACAATGACCTTGCTCATTTGTGGTTTACATGTTACGCTCCGGCGAACAATCCTAAAATTGCGGTCACATGTATTGTTGAGCGTTCGCAAGTTTCCACAATAGTTCCTGAGCGAATATGTAAAGCCGTTTTAGATGCTTATCTTGATTAAGGGGCAGGTATTTATGGTTATAATCAGCGATCGACTGTATGTCGGAGCAAGTATGGAAAACATAAAAAAGGATGTAATAAAAGGGTTGAAAAAAAGACAGTTTCAACCCGGATTATATTGTATTACATTACCGCAGGAAGACGGAAACATATTGGATATCAGAAGAGCGATAACCCTTAGGGATTATACCGTTAAAGCGGGAAAGTTTTCATTTGGGCTTAGGTTTAAAAAGTCTGCGGTTGATGATATAATCGTAGTCGGAATTGCCCTCGGAAGAAGTGAGGCCGTTGATTTGGCGTCACAAATTGTTCAGGACATATATAATAACACTAATACATTTGATACAAGGAACTATTTTGGTTATTAATTTTAGAATATGACGGAGAATATATGCTTAGTATTATACTTACAATACTAATGATAATAGGAATAACAGCTGCCGTCATAGCCGGTATTATATTACTTATTTTTTTCTATCCGATGACTTACAATATAGATGCAGGTTATCACGGAAAGATAAAAGCAAAGGCAAGTGCCAATTGGCTGTTTAACATTGTGAGAATACGGTTTGAATTAATTAACAACAAACCGGTTTATTCTGTCAAAATATTTAACTTTACACTTTTGTCAAGCGATAAAAAGAAAAAGCGTAGGAAAAAGAAAAAAGGCAGAAAACCATTTGATGCAGGCAGACACGGAGAAAAAGCTTTAAGTATTTCGGAGAATAAAAAATCAAATACCGCCGGAAGAGTTGATAACGAATTCAGTGAAGCGGCATTTCAATCCGAAAACAATAGCGGCGGCGGTAATTCGCAAAAGAAAGAATTCTTTTTAGTCAGGATTTTCAGAAATATTCTTGATAAGGTAAAGAAGGCATTTACCTCTGTTAAGAACATAAAAGAAAAAACAGCTGTATGGTTTGATGAAGAACATAAAAAATTGTATGCATTCCTCTGGGTAAATATCATGAAGATATTGAGAAGAATAAAGCCTAAAGAATTCTCGTTCGTCATTCAGGCCGGAACGGGAGAAGCATACAGCACAGGCACCGTGGTTTCATGGTACAGTGTGTTTTACGGTTTATTGCAATTGGATTGGATTGATTTCAGGCCGGATTTTGAAGAGAAAAAATTTGAAATGGATTTGCATGCTAAAGGAAGCTTTAGTGTAGGCCCGATTGCTCTTACGGCATTGAAAATTTACAGAAACGAAGATTTTAAGAAACTGATACTCAACAGAGTGCGATAAGGAGATTATTATGTCAAATACACCGGATGAAAAGAATATGAAAACAGGATTTAATGAAACGGTTCAGTCTTTATTTAAAGGCATGGATTCATATATTTCGGCAAAGACGGTTATGGGCGAACCGATTCAGGTAAAAGATACGATTGTTATTCCTTTAGTGGACGTATCTTTCGGTATGGCAGCCGGCGCATTTGCCAATGAAAAGAGTACTCGTGCAGGAGGAGGAATGAAGGGTAAACTTTCACCTACGGCAGTACTTGTAATCCATGAAGGTATAACGAGGGTTGTTCCGGTTAAGGATCAGGATACATTAACAAAGATTATGAATGCCGCTCCTGACTTTATTGACAGAATTATGAAGTTTATCAAGAAAAGAACAGGTAAAGACTTCGGATATTCTACAGAAGATGCCGATGTTGAAGCTGCGGTGGAATTTGCATCCGAATCAATAAAGAACGATTAATGTGAAAAAAATATAAAATTCCTTAAATTGTTAGCAATCAGTATATACGGTTGCTAATTTATAAAATTAGTTTTATTATATATACAATTATTTGGAAATAATTCGTATGTATATACTCGCAGACATTTCTAAATAAGTCTGCGAGTTTTTTTGATAAATAATATAAGTATGTACCATGAATTGGTTAGACTGCAATCTTATATTAAATAGGAGGTAGTTATGTCTGATAATAATTCAAATTCAGTAAATGATAAAAGATGTTTTTCATGCGGAAGATCGGAAAAAGAAGCCGGAAAACTTACACATATGCCGAACGGATTTTATGTATGCAGCGATTGCCTGAAATCCGTAAATGATCTTATTACATCAAAATACGGAGATTTTAATTTGGGTAATATATTCGGAGGAAGACAGCAGGAAAGTAAAAAGACCGAAGAAGAAATAAAAGAAGAAAAGGCCAACAGGAAAAAGAAAGTAAATGAAGTGCTGAAAAGTATGGCAGGTATGCCGCCTCACATTTTAAAATCAAAGCTGGACGATTATGTAATAGGGCAGGAGAAGGCTAAAAAAGTATTATCCGTAGCAGTATATAATCACTATAAAAGAATAGCGTCTAAGGCGGGACTGAGAATTGCAAATAATGACGAGGGAGAAAGTGCGCATAATACACCTATGGTACAGGACGGAAGAATAAATGAGTTATTCGGAGACGTTGAACTGGAAAAATCAAACATTCTGATGATAGGACCTACCGGTTCCGGTAAAACATATCTCGTAAAAACTCTTGCAAAAATACTTGGTGTTCCGCTTGCCATCGCCGATGCAACAACACTTACGGAAGCCGGATTTGTCGGCGAGGATGTTGAGAGTGTCATTTCAAAGCTTTATAAAGCATCAGGCGGAGATAAGGACAAGACGGAATGCGGTATAGTATTCGTTGATGAAATAGATAAAATTGCAAAACATGCGGACGAGAGAACTCGTGATATCCGGGGAGAGTCGGTACAGCAGGCGATGCTCAAACTCTTAGAGGGAAGTGAAGTTGAGATTACGGAAAACGGAGGACCTAAAAACGGTCTTTCTCCTATAATAACAATAGATACAAGTAATATTTTATTCATATGCGGAGGTGCTTTTTCCGGACTTGACGATGTAATCAGAAAAAGATTAACCGGTAATGCCTCCATCGGTTTTGATGCCGAATTAAAAAATGAATATAAGGATACGGATGAAGTAATAAGTCAGGTTACGGTTGACGATCTTAAAGCGTACGGCATGATACCGGAATTCCTCGGCAGACTGCCGGTTATCTGTACATTACATTCTCTTGATGAAGACATGCTTATTAAAATTATAAGTGAACCGAAAAACGCCATTGCAAAGCAATATAAGAAGTTATTCTACCTTGATAACGTTGATTTGGAATTCACGGAGGATGCATACAGAGAGATTGCAAGAAAGGCTGTCGAAAAAAAGACGGGTGCAAGAGCGCTGAGGGCTATTATGGAAAATCTCATGTTGGATATGATGTACGAAATACCGAAGGACAGGAACATCGGTAAGATTACAATAGATGAAAATTTTGTAAAGGGAAGCGGAGTTCCCAATGTTGAAATGAGAGAAGGCAATACGATTTTGCTTGAAGGCGGGAATTAACATTTATCATTTGGATTTGTTATAACAAAAACGCTTGGACAGGTTATGTCCAAGCGTTTTTTCAAATTACCGTATGTTATTGAAATCTGTTTGCTGTATGTGTTATTAACAGATACCCTGAGCAATCATGGCGTCTGCGATTTTTTCAAAACCGGCAATATTGGCACCTGCAACGAAATTATTTTCCATACCGTACTTAGTTGCAGCAGTATCAATATTTTTAAATATATTCTTCATAATACCGTGAAGCTTTTCATCAACTTCTTCTGCGGACCAGCTGAGTCTTGCGGAGTTCTGGCTCATTTCAAGACCTGATGTTGCAACACCGCCGGCGTTGGCAGCTTTGCCCGGAACAAAGTATACACCGTTCTCCTGGAAATATTCTGTGGCATCCAGAGTTGTAGGCATGTTAGCGCCTTCCACAACATATTTACATCCGTTGGCAACCAAAGCCTTTGCGTCGTCAATGAGAAGCTCATTCTGTGTAGCACATGGGATGGCAATGTCGCATTTTGTTGTCCATAATCCGCGACCTTCATGGTATACGGCATTCGGACGTGATTTAACATATTCGCTTAATCTTGCTCTCTTAACCTGTTTTAATTCAATTAAAAGATCGACATCTATACCTTCCGGATCATAAACCCAGCCTGTTGAATCTGAACATGTAACTACTTTTGCGCCTAACTGAGAAGCCTTCTGAATGGCATAAGTAGCAACATTACCGGAACCTGAAATGTCAACGATTTTGCCTTCCAAACTGTCTCCGAACTTTTTAAGAAGTTCATCCGTAATATATAAAACACCGTATCCGGTAGCTTCTTTTCTCACAAGAGATCCGCCGTATGAAAGTCCTTTTCCCGTAAGCACTCCTTCATATACGGTACGAAGCTTTCTGTATTGACCGAACATATATCCGATTTCTCTTGCGCCTACTCCGATATCACCGGCAGGAACGTCTGTATCGGCGCCGATGTGTTTATATAATTCGCTCATGAAACTCTGGCAAAAAGCCATAATCTCTCTGTCTGACTTACCCTTAGGATCAAAGTCGGATCCGCCCTTACCGCCTCCCATAGGAAGAGATGTAAGAGAGTTCTTAAAGCACTGCTCAAAACCTAAAAATTTAACAATACTCTGGTTTACGGAAGGGTGGAATCTGAGACCGCCTTTGTAAGGTCCGATAACATTATTAAACTGAACTCTGTAACCTCTGTTTACCTGAGCCTGTCCCTTGTCATCTACCCATGGAACCCTGAAAGAAATAATCCTGTCAGGCTCAACCATTCTTTCGAGGAGAGCTTCTTTTCTGTAGGTTTCCTCATTTGCCTCTACAACAGGGCGAAGGGTGTTAAAAACTTCCGTTACAGCCTGAAGAAATTCAGGTTCGTGTGCATTTTTAGCTTTAACTTGTTCTAAAACTTCATCAATGTATCCCATCAGCATTCATCCTTTCGTGCTTTTAAAAAATAAATAAAAAACGATATTTACTTAATTTTATTACTTGTTAAGTATAAAAAATAAATTATAAAAATGCAATAGCAGTGAAAACATTTATTTAAATGCTTTTCTTTATTTTTTTTATCCTTTATGGTATAGTTCATAGATGTAATTTTCTACAATAGATAACAACTGTATATTTTGATATATAATTCACTTATTTTTCAGGAAGGGAAGTTGATAATGTCTATTTTTTCACAGGCAAAATCAGATATGAGCTTTGTAAAGATTGATCCCAAGAAGCTTTCGAAAAAAGGGTTAAAGAAACGAAGAAGAGGTCAATCCACAATAGCGGGTATAATTATTTCCATTATTATGGCCGTTTGTATAATTATGTTTCTTTTCAGAATGTTGCCGCTCAGACTCATTCCGGATTTATATGCGATTATAGTGGTAGTCGTTCTTGCGGCATTATGGGTATATTGCTTTATATCGCAATTTTCGAGGCATAAGCTGATAGGTAAGATAATTGCCATATTTTTATCCGTCGTTTCCATATACGGATTCGCATTTTCTTCCAAGATTGCGGATTCTTTCGGAAGCATAGCCGGCGGAACATATGTGAAGAAAGACACCGTCGATGTTGTTGTTCTTAAGAGGGATAAAGCGGAGAATATAAAAGATACTCTTAAATACACATATTCCTATAATGAATCAAGTGATGTTGAGTTAACTAAAAAAGCAATAGGGATGATAAATGAAGAGAACGGCACCGTTGTTGACACTACGAAGTTTGATAACTGGGATTCTCTGCTGGAAGCTCTTTACGACAACACCGATACGCAGGCGTTGCTTGTTAAAGACAGCATTTACCAATCCGTAATAAAGGATTCATACTCCTCATATTACAATGAGACCAAGGTAGTGGCTCAATACACAATATCAACGGAAATAACCGCATCGGCAAGCGATATTGACGTATCGAAGAATCCGTTTGTTGTATACATATCCGGAAATGACGAGCAGGGTGACATTAAATCCACGGGACGAAGCGATGTTAACATTTTATTGGTTGCAAACCCTAAAACAAGAGAAATCCTGCTGGTATCAACTCCGAGAGATTCTTATATTACGATTGAGGACGCAGATGGAGACAGAGGATATGATAAACTGACTCACGCGGGTCTTGCGGGCATTGAGTATTCGGAAAAGGCACTCAGTGAACTTTACGGAGTTCCTATAGATTTCTATATGAAGCTGAACTTTACGGGAGTTGTAAATGTAGTAGATGCCTTAGGCGGCATAACGGTTAATTCCGATGTTGAATTTACAAACGGAACGGATGCTGCTCCGATTCAGTATCACTTTGAAAAGGGACCTAACGAAATGGACGGAGCCATGACATTGGCGTTCTGCAGAGAAAGACATAATTTTGCGGACGGCGACTTCCAAAGAGGAAGAAACCAGATGGCGGCACTTAACGGAATTATTAATAAAGTTACGTCTCCGGGAATATTAACCAATTATTCGGGCGTACTTGATGCATTTTCAAGCATGGTATATACCAATATGCCTGTGACATCTTTAACGTCTCTGATTCGTTCTCAATTATCGGGAGGAGAACAATGGCATATTCAATCATATGCAATTGAAGGAGAACCTGCCGTAAGGAACTGTCAGGTATACGGACTTAAGAATGTTTCGGTTGATATTATTGACGAAAATACCGTAGGCATAGCTTCGGAACTTATGAACAAGGTAATAACCGGCGAAAAAGTAAATGTCGATGAGTATGTAAAAGCTCAGACAAGTACAACGGTAAAATCTTCGGAGCTTGAGTCGGAAGAAGAATAACAATATAAAAGCAGACCGATATGCGACATCCGTCAACGGACACCGCATATACGGTCTGTTTTTATGACTGATTAACATAATAAATTGCGGGACTATTATGAATAAAGAATTTCAGAAAACAGAAGAAGAATTAAATAGACTTCCGTTTTTTACGGATGCGGGAAACGGTCTTAAGTACGGAAGGGACAGGATGGATGCTTTTCTGGAAAAAACAGGACATCCCGAAAACGCATATCGCATTATTCAGGTTGCCGGTACCAACGGTAAAGGATCGGTATGCGCATACATAAGCGCGGGACTTGCCTCATTGGGATTTAAAGTGGGGACATTTACATCACCTCATCTTACGGACATAAGAGAGAGAATTGCAATAAACGGTGAATGTATTTCCGTTGATGACTTTGTGAGATTGTATTACAAGGTTAAGGAAATGATTATTTCCGTCGCTAAGGAAATAAAGGGCTTTAATCTGGGATATTTTGAGTATCTTGAGGCAATGGCAATAATATATTACAGGGAATGCGGAATTGATGTGCTTGTAATAGAAACAGGACTGGGAGGAAGGCATGATTCGTCAACTTCTTTAATCGGACCGGATGTATGTGTTCTTACATCCGTCGGCATGGACCATACCGCAATACTCGGTGAGACATATGAAGAAATATCATATGAAAAAGCCGGAATAATACGAGACGGAGCCGATGTGGTATCTGTTTATCCGGATATTGACGATAATGTCAATGAAGCGATTAAAGTAATATATACTAAAGAGGCCGTTAAAAATAAATGCAGCATTACATGGGTTTATAAAAATAATATTAAAAGCATTATAATGAATGGCGGTTCAATTGATTTTTCACTTCAAAATGATTATTATAAAAATGTTATTTTTAAATTGGATACGGCGGCCTTATATCAGGCGGAAAATGCTTCCGTTGCACTTACCGCAATTGCAATATTTTTAAAAAGATTCGGACGTAAATTAAATGATAACGATATAGTGCTGCTTAAAGACGCATTATATAAGGTCAGATGGTCTGCAAGAATGCAATGTATGGGGGACGGAATTTATCTGGACGGAGCGCATAATCCGCAGGGAATAAAGAGATTTACGGAGAGCGCCCGAGCCATTTCACACGGGGCAGACGCAACATTGGTATTCAGTGTCGTATCCGACAAAAATTTCGGAGAAATGATAAGAACCGTTGTCAAATCAAATGTATTCAGTGATTATGTAATTACGGAGCTGAATAATACGTCAAGGGCACTTGATAAAGATACTATCAAAAAAGAATTTATCTTATCCGGAGTATGCGATGACGGCAATTTAACGGTTGAAAATGATGTTTATGCGGCAATACGTAATGCAATAAAACGTCACAATGAATTAAAAGGCATAAAAAAAAGATATTTATTTTTTGCCGGTTCACTGTACTTGGCTGCAATAGTGGAAGATTTAATCAGGGAAGAAGAGCAATGATAGATTTTGAAGAAGAATTAAAAAAATTTCGTCCGAGTCTGGAAGTGGACGAAGCCGAAACCGCAATATATGAGGGAGATGCACCCGACATGACGGATTTATTCTATAAGATGCTGGAAGATGTAGATAAGCATAACCTTATTAATAATGATAAGAAGTAAGTAAGGGGAACAGTAAATGAAATGTAACATTTGTGGTGCAGAGCTGTTGAAAAGTGATTTTTGCCCGGAATGCGGTCAGGATGTGTCATTTTATAAAAAATGTGCTGCAAGATCCAACTCATATTATAATGCCGCCCTCGAAAAGGCAAAGTCAAGAAATTTAACAGGTGCCATAAGCCTTCTTAAAACAAGTCTTTTTTTGGATAAAAGAAATATAAATGCCAGAAATCTTTTGGGGCTTTGCTATTACGAAAGAGGAGATGTGGTAGAGGGTGTAAGTCAGTGGATTATAAGCAGAAAATTTAAGGGAGAAAATAACAGAGCGACAGAATATGTTGAATATATAGAATCGGATTCGTCCGAATTCAACGAGCAAACAGCCATGGTAAGAAAATATAATGAGGTCCTTGAATATGCTCATAACGGAAGTTTAGATATAGCAATGATTCAACTTAAGAACGTCGTTCAAAAATTCCCTAATTTTTCCAAGGCGCAGGCACTCATGGGACTTTTTTATATGTACAAAGATGCATATATGAAAAGCGAAAAGGCTTTGAACCAGGCTTTAAGCGTTGATACGGGCAATACCGTGGCTGCGAGCCTGCTTCAAAAACTGCAGAAACTGAAAAAAATAAAAAAACAGCCGAAAACTCCTATTGATACACTTCTTGCCGAAGACGATAACGCAGATGAAAGAGCGCCTTTAAGCGGAGATGACGTAATTATTCCGGAAACATCACATAAGAAGACCAATATGGCGACATTTTCAATAATTAACATAATTATAGGTATTGCCATAGGGGCGGCGGTTATTTTTTTCCTTATAGTTCCGGCAAAGGAAAGACTGGTGGTTGCGGATTATAACAACACCATACAGGATTACAGCAATCAGCTTTCGGATGCCAATTCAAAGCTTACGGAAGCCAATTCCAAAGTTGATTCAATAACTAAAGAGAGAGATGCATTAAAAAATCAGGTAAATGAAATAAGCGGAGACGGCGGGGTCAATAAATATATGACAACCCTTGTGGAAGCATCCGACAAATTTATTTCCAACGATATTCCGGGAACCGTAGAACTGCTTACGGATTTGGACAGCGCGGATGTGTTGCCTAACGATGCCGCAAAAAATCTGTACAATACATTGAAAGACAAGACTTATGCCCAGGGAGCGGAGCAACTCCTAAATAACGGAATAAGTGCATACAATTCCGGTGATTTTGAAAATGCGGCAAGACTTTCGTCAAAGGCATATAAGGCGAATGACAGTTTAGTTGATGCGGTATATTATACTGCCAAGTCATATGAATCCACGAACAATGCGGATAAAGCAAAGGAATATTACAGAATAATAATCGATAAATTTGCCGACAGTAAGTATTACAACGAAGCTACGGCATATGTGAGTACACATTGATATGAATACAATCTTAAAAAAACCGGGATTTGGCGAATTGATTGAAAAAAAGTCAAAGTTTTTATCGGAAGTTTACCATATTGACAGTGCGGAAGAAGCCGAGCATTATATTGCAAACACAAAACATACGCACTATGCGGCAAAGCATTGGGTATATGCATATATTGCGGACAACGGCGCAAAAATAAAATATTCGGACGACGGCGAACCTCAGGGAACGGCGGGAAGACCGCTGCTGGATCTGTTGCGCAATATGAATCTTACAAACTGTATAATAATAGTTACAAGATATTTCGGAGGTGTTTTGCTTGGTACCGGAGGACTTGTAAGAGCATATACAGAATCGGCTAAGCTTGCTTTGGAGAATTCAGAAGTTGCCGTATATACGGACGGAGTTAACATATACGCGGACGTGGAATATTCAAATCTCGAAGAATTTAAATATAAAATAAATCAATTAAATACAAGGCTTGTAAACGAATTATATGCCGATAATAATGAAATTCAAATTACATCCGGAAACGGAAAGTCTTTGAAAATTTTAAGAATAACGAGCATTGAATACACAAATATGTGCAGAATACACCTGGTTTGTACAAATGAAGCAAAAGATATATTCATATCCGAAATAAGGGAAAGCTTTGCCGGAAAGATTGACTTGGATATAGGAGATTCCGGATTAACAGAGCTTATATATGAATAGAGAAAATTGTCGATAATATGTACATGGGATTAAAGTATTTAATTAAGCGAAACGGCATATATAAAAAGAGGTAATGATATGAGCAGAATTTTAGAAGATGACAGAGAAAACGCGATATTGGTTGCAAGACGCCTCATAGAGGAAAATGCAAATCTGGACATATCCTCACTTGCGGCTGTTTCGGGACTGTCGGAAGAAGATATTGAACTTTTAATCGACGATATTAATAAAGAGAAAAACCGATAATGTATGGATATATACGAATAAATGAACCGGAATTGAAAGTAAAAGAATTGTCTGTTTACAGGGGAGCGTACTGCGGTCTGTGCGATTCACTTGTTAAAAGACACGGCAGAATAGCACAGATGACCCTCGAGCATGATATGACATTTTTGGTTTTATTGCTTGAGGGACTTTATGAGCCTAAAATTTCCCATATGAGTGGCAGATGTATTATTCATCCCATTCAAAGGCACAGGTTTGACAAATCCGAAATTACGGATTATGCCGCAGACATGAATGTGCTTATGGCATGGCATAAAATAAACGACGATGTGCATGATGACGGGAAGCTTACTTCACGAACCATGAGAACACTGCTGTACGGAAGGTTTAAGGCGGTAAATGATAAATATCGCAATAAGTCGGTGCGTATTATGAAAGCACTTTCAAAGTTAAGTTCTCTGGAAAAGAACAGGTGCGAAAACCTGGACAGCGTATCCGGAGCCTTTGGTGAGGTGCTTGGCGAATGTTTTGTATACAAAAATGATTACTGGAAAGACGCGCTTTATAATTTAGGATATGCACTTGGCGAATTTATATATATAATGGATGCATATGATGACTTAGACAGGGATGAACGCAAAAAAGAATATAATCCTCTGAGTTATAAAAAAAGAAGTTTTGGTAACAATGCGGAATTTGACAAATATGTTGAAGCAATACTTAATATTTCAATGGCGAAAGCAGCGGATATTTTCGAAAGGCTGCCCATTGTAAAAAACGCCGAATTGCTTAGAAACATAATATATGCCGGTGTCTGGCTCAGATGGGATGAGCTGCATGCCGATAAACGTAAAATAAAGAGGTAAACATGGATCCATATAAAGTTCTTGGAATATCACCGTCTGCAAGTGATGACGAAGTGAAAAAGGCATACAGAAGGCTCAGCCGAAAATATCACCCTGATGCAAATGTGAATAAATCAAAACAGGAACAGGAAGCGGCTGAGGAAAACTTCAAGAAGGTTCAGATGGCATATGACAATATAATGAGAATCAGATCCGGCAAAGCCACATCCGGGGGATACGGCGGAACAGGTTACTACGGAGGACACAGTACTTCCGGCGGAGGATACGGCGGCGGATATTCCGGAGACTATGAAAATTACGGAGGCGGAGGCAACTGGTGGGACGCTTTCAACTTCGGAGGCGGATACTCCTCCAATTATGCCGATGAAGCGCGGAAATGGGGGGATGACCAGACTTCGCAAAGACTTCGTGCCGCAATTAATTATACCGTTGCCGGTGCATACAATGAAGCATTGAACATATTAAATGCGCTGAGTGAAAGAGATGCCAGGTGGTACTTTGTTATGTCATTTGTTCAAAGCGGTCTCGGCAACAGTTCGGCTGCTTTGGAAATGGCTGCGAGAGCCAAACAGATGGATCCGGATAATGAAACTTATAACAATTTATATAGACAGTTATACGGCGGAGGCGCCGGTTATGCATATAACGGCAGGCGATACGGAAGAAAGGGCATGATGAATCAGGCGTTTATTTGTCTTCCGGCAGCCGTTTGTGTCGGTATTAATGCCTGCAGCATGATGACAGGCGGAAGAATGGGATATACATTTTGCTGTTAATATAGGAGTGAGTAAATGTCAGAAAATAATAAAAAAGGGACATATTATATAACTACTGCCATTGCATATGCGTCCGGGAAGCCGCATATAGGCAATACATACGAAATGATTCTTGCGGATGCAATTGTAAGATATAAAAGATTGCAGGGATACGACGCAAGACTTCAGACCGGAACGGACGAACACGGGCAAAAAATCGAAGACAAGGCCATAGCCGCAGGTGTAACGCCTAAAGAATATGTAGATAAAGTCAGTGCGGAAATAAAGAGAATCTATGACCTTGTTGACATGTCATATGACAAATTCGTAAGAACCACAGATGAATACCATAAAGTTCAGGTTCAGAAGATATTTAAAAAATTATATGAAAAGGGCGATATTTACAAAGGCGTTTACAAGGGCATGTATTGTAAGGCATGTGAATCGTTTTTTACGGAACAGCAGCTTGTTGACGGAAAGTGTCCGGACTGCGGAGGAGATGTATATCCTGCCGAAGAAGAAGCATACTTTTTCGAAATGAGTAAATATGCCGACAGATTATTAAAGCATATTGAGGAACATCCGAATTTCATTCAGCCTGAATCAAGAAAGAATGAAATGGTTAACAATTTCATCAAGCCGGGATTAAAGGACCTGTGCGTTTCAAGAACGTCATTTAAATGGGGTATACCCGTGGATTTTGATCCTAAACATGTAATTTATGTATGGATCGATGCTCTTACAAACTATATCACAGGACTGGGTTATGATGCAGACGGTAATTCAGATGAATTATATAATAAGTATTGGCCTGCAGATTTGCATTTAATAGGAAAAGATATATTAAGGTTCCATACCATTTATTGGCCTATTATGCTCATGGCTCTTGATTTACCTCTTCCAAAGCAGGTGTTCGGTCATCCGTGGCTTCTTAAAAACGACGGAAAGATGAGTAAATCAAAGGGAAATGTTATCTATGCGGACGATATTGTGGATATATTCGGCGTTGACGCCGTAAGATATTTTTGCCTTCATGAGATGCCGTTTGAGAACGACGGTGTAATTTCATGGGACCTTATGCTTGAAAGATATGATTCCGAACTTGCCAATACACTCGGCAATCTCGTAAAACGTACCGTTTCAATGGCAGGTAAATACCTTGGAGGAAATCTTAAGCAGACAGGCGTAACGTCAACCGCACAGGAAGGATTGATTTCAGGGGACGGATATGAAATTGATCAATCTCTTAAAGAAGTCGTTACATCGGCGAAGGGTATCATTGAAGAGAAGATGAAGGATCTCAGAGTTGCGGATGCTCTTACGGAAGTATTTAAAATATTCAAAAGGTGTAATAAATATATTGATGAAACCGAGCCGTGGATTCTCGGGAAGGAAGAGATTTCAAAAGAAAGATTATCGGAAGTTTTATATAACTTGGCGGAAAGCATTACAATAGGAGCCAATCTTCTTGTACCGTTTATGCCGTCCACGTCAAGGGCAATCATGTCTGAATTTTTCTCAAATCCCGATGACGGAGTAAGAGAGTATGATAAGCTCGGCGAATTCGGTTTGATAAAAGAATACAATGTAACCGAAAATCCGGAAACATTGTTTATGCGAAAGGATTTCGAAGAAACTAAGAAACTTGTTGAAGAAATAGAAGAAAAACAAAGAAAGGCCGCAAAGCCTGATTATCCGGAAGTGGAAATCAAGCCTGAAATAGGTATCGACGACTTTGAGAAAGTACAGCTGAGAGTCGGAGAAGTAATCAAATGTGAGCCCGTGCCAAAATCAAAGAAGCTTCTTGTATCACAGATAAGAATCGGCGAAGAGATGAGACAGATTGTATCGGGAATCTCGGAATATTATAAACCTGAAGAAATGGTTGGGAAAAAGGTTGCCGTTATTACTAATCTTAAACCCGTAAAGCTTTGCGGAGTTGAATCTCAGGGAATGATACTTGCAGCGTCTGATGACAAGGGTAATCTTTCGGTACTCACATTGGATAAGGACATTATTGCGGGAAGTGAGATAAGATGAGAGGAATATTTGATACTCATGCTCATTATGACGATGAAGCATTTGACGGAGACAGAGAAGAGATTCTGTCGGAGTTGGAGAAACAGGGATATTCCGGAATTGTCGACATAGGAGCAAGCTTCGATTCATGTAAGAAGGCAGTGGAATTATCCGAAAGTCATAATATAGTTTATGCTACCGTCGGAATACATCCGGATTGCATAGAGGATTTTTTTGAAGGCGGCGACAGCAAAAATACATCAGATAACAAAGTTATCGGAGAAATGTATAATATGATAAAAAATCACAAAAAGGTCGTTGCCGTCGGAGAGATAGGACTTGATTACCACAATATGACATGTGAAAAGGATGTACAGGCCGTATGGTTCAGGGCACAGCTTGACATGGCAAAGGAATTGTCAATGCCCGTCGTTATCCATTCAAGGGAAGCTGAGAGGGATACCGAGATAATATTGAAAGAATATGCGGGGAAGCTCCCGCCGAGCATTATGCACTGTTACTCATATTCCAAAGAGAGTGCGAGAGAATTTATAAAAATGGATTACTACTTAGGTATAGGCGGCGTTGTTACGTTTAAAAATGCCAAAAAGCTGGTTGAAGCGGTGGAGGACACACCTATATCAAGAATTGTTTTGGAAACCGACTGCCCGTATCTCTCTCCCGAACCTAACAGAGGAAAACGCAATTCTTCACTTAATCTCCCTTTTATAGTCGAGAAGATTGCTCAAATTAAAAATATTGACCCGGAGGAAGTAATAGAAGTAACAACTTCAAATGCAAAGAAATTATATGGCATATCTATCTAATCCTACGGAAACCAGGGCCGTACTTGAAATGTTTGGTTTCTCATTTGCGAAAAAGTACGGTCAAAACTTCCTTATAGACGGCAATACGGTTAACAATATAGTAAAAAACGCCGGAATTACAAAAGAAGATACGGTACTTGAAATCGGACCGGGCATCGGGACGATGACACAGGTACTTTGTGAGCATGCAAAAAATGTTATAGCGGTCGAGATAGACAAAAGACTTATTGACGTGCTTACATTTACACTCAAAGATTATGATAATGTTACCGTAATTAACAGTGATATTTTAAAATGTAATATAGAAGAATTATGTGAAAAATATTCACACGACGGAAAATTAAAAGTTGTGGCGAATTTGCCGTATTACATTACCACGCCGATTATAATGGAATTACTTGAAAAAAATAATAATTCGGTTATTGAATCCATAACGGTCATGATCCAAAAGGAAGTGGCGGAAAGATTGGGTGCCGAACCGGGTAATAAAGACTACGGCGCAATAACGCTGTCGATTAATTATTATTCGGATGCAAATATTGTCATGAATGTACCGTCAAGTTGTTTTATGCCGAAGCCGAATGTTGACTCCGCCGTTATAAGAATGGATATTTACGACAAGCCGCCGGTTAAGACAAAAGACGAAACTAAGATGTTCAAAATTATAAAAGCGGCATTTTCTCAAAGAAGAAAAACATTGGTTAACAGTGTAAGCGGCTCAACGGATATAGCAAAAGAAACGATTCTTAAGTCGTTAAACGAATTGGGATTATCCGAAAGTGTGAGAGGGGAGGCGCTTTCTCTGGAACAATTTGCGAAATTATCCGATAAAATTATTGAAAACGGTTGATGGAATTTCATCATATATATACGGAAAGTGAGTAAATATGAATAAACTGTTAGCTGTCCCCGTGGCGGCGGTAAGTATAGTGTCATCACTTTTTTTAAGCGGATGTGCCCAATCATCATTTTATAAATTTGCGGTTAATATAGACGACAGGTGGACTGATAAATCAACTCCTATTATTGCTCATATTACGGGACCTAAGGATATATATTATGCAATAGAACCTTCAAATATTGAGAACGGCGGAGTTGAACTGTCAAAAGGTTCTTATAATATCAGCTATATTAATCCGGTAAATGATGACGGCTCCGTATATAAATTGAGAGACGCTGAAGTTAAAACGGAAAACAAAACAACGACAATTCATTTGTCATCCGATTATGTGGAGTCAAAGGATGTTCCTTTGGAGTATTTAAATAAAATTTATTCCGAGGTGGACGCCATTCCGACGGATAACAGCGGAATATCGGAAGATTACAAAAACGCCGTAAAGATTAAACTTGAAAAAGTAATTAATGATAAGAAAAAAGCTGCAGAATAATGGTTATGCAGATTAATAAACGCCGTAAATGATATGCCTTACTTAAACGTATCATTTACGGCGTTTCATTATTACTTTTCTTACGACTGTAGAAAAGCACTTTTGACAGTAATATCATGTTATACTGTATGACACAATATTTGGAATCGAGGAATATGTATGGTACTTTCATGTCAGAATATCTCCAAATCATATGGAGATAAAAAGATATTAGAAAATATAAGCTTTAATATAGAAGATAAGGAAAAGGTTGCGATAACAGGCATAAACGGAGCGGGCAAAACAACTCTACTGAAGATTATTGCCGGAGAGTGTGATGCGGATGAAGGTGTTGCGGCATTGTCTAAGGGAAAGAGGATGGGATATTTGTCTCAGGACAGCTTTATCAACAGTGATAAAACCATATATGATGAACTGTTATCCATAAAAAAAGAAGTCATTGACTTGGAACATTCATTAAGAAAATGTGAAGAGAAAATGAAACATGCAGACGGTGTGCATCTTCAAAGACTGATGGATAAATATACAAATCTGACGCACCTGTTTGAGAAAAATGACGGATATACATATATAAGCGAAATAAAAGGAACTCTTTATGGGTTGGGCTTCGGAGATAAGGATTTTAACAGGTCCGTAAGTACTCTGTCGGGAGGTCAAAAAACAAGGGCAGCTCTGGCAAGACTCCTTCTTGTAAAGCCGGATTTGATAATATTGGATGAGCCTACAAACCATCTGGACATAAAATCCATGGATTATCTTATTAATTATCTTACGGGTTATAACGGAGCTGTTCTTGTTGTATCCCATGACAGATTTTTCCTGGATCGTATTGCAGATAAAGTAATCGAGGTAGAAAACGGAAAAGCAAATTTATTTTCCGGTAATTATACCGAGTATTCCAAGAAAAAGAAGCAAATGAGACAGGCTCAAATGAATGCATATTTTAATCAGCAAAGAGAAATAGAGCATCAAAGAAAGGTAATAGATAAGCTTAAACAGTTCAACAGAGAAAAAAGCATTAAGAGAGCGGAAAGCAGAGAAAAGGCGCTGGAAAAGACGGACATGCTTGAAAAGCCCGCAGAACTTAATGCCGACATGAGACTGTCTCTTACTCCAAGGGTAATAAGCGGTAATGATGTATTGACAATAAAAAATCTTTCCAAGTCTTATGAAGATAAAGTATTGTTTTCAAATGTGAATATAGAGATAAAAAGGGGAGAACATGTTGCCGTCATAGGAGAAAACGGAAGCGGTAAAACAACTCTTATGAAAATAATAAGAGGCCTTGAATCATACGACAGCGGAGAAGTACGGCTTGGAAGTAAGGTTGAAACCGGATATTACGATCAGGAACATCAGGTGCTTCACAGTGAAAAAACACTGTTTGACGAACTGTCGGACGAATATCCGGAATTGACAAATACGGAAATACGTAATACTCTTGCGGCGTTTTTATTTACCGGCGAAGATGTATTTAAACGTATAGGAGATTTGAGCGGAGGCGAAAGAGGAAGGGTGTCTCTTGCAAAACTTATGCTCAGTAACGCCAACTTTCTTATATTGGACGAACCTACCAATCACCTGGATGTTAACTCAAAGGAAATACTGGAAGATGCCTTGGAAGCCTATGAGGGTACCGTATTATATGTATCACATGACAGGTATTTTATAAACAGAACTGCCGGAAAGATACTTGAACTCTCTGATAAGAAATTTACCGAATATCTCGGAAATTATGATTATTATCTTCAAAAAAAATCAGAAAAAAATACAAATAATCGAGACATTTCTCCATCGAATAATGTTTCGGAGGATAATAAGGGTAAACTCGACTGGCAGGAAATGAAAAAACAGGCCGGTAATCGCAAAAAACGTGAAAGAGAATTAGAAAAATGTGAAGAACGTATAGCGAAGTTGGAGGAAAAGATAGGAGAACTTGAGATAAAAATGTCGGAACCGTCAATTGCAAGTAATGTTTCCGAATTACAAAAGTTATTTAAAGAACAGAGTGCTTATAACGATGAATTATCCGAACTGTATGTTAAATGGGAGGAATTGGGAGAATAAACATTAAAGATATAACATTTTACGGCAAATTTTTTCGGAAATTTCTTTTTAAGAACAGTTGAAAACTTCTTTATTGAAAATATCTATATGTTGTATTGCGGTTTGTTGACATTACTTTTTATAAATGATATTTTACCAATATTATTATGAATTATGCGGGAGGTGATATTATGAGCAGAGTTACAAAAGATACTACAATCGGAGAAGCTCTTCAGATTGACCAAGGCCTTGTACAGCTTTTCTCTGCAATGGGAATGCATTGTTTCGGATGCCATTTCTCAGCGGATGAGACAATCGAAGAGGCGGCTGCGGTACATGGCGTGGACGTTGACGATCTTCTTGAAGATATAGAGAATTATCTTACATATAACAATAAATAAAAAATAAGGCGATAAAACGCCTTATTTTTATTTTGTATAC
>NZ_BAAHYP010000009.1:0-83348 GCF_054657495.1 Howardella ureilytica
CACGTTAGACCGATGTCGGTCTAATATTTTTTGCACACTCCGAAGAAATATCCCTATTCGGAAGCTCTCTTTTTAACAGCCGCTTCACAAAGGTATCTCTGCCGTCGGTACATTCGTATAATTCGCAGAATTGTTTAATCTGTTCCAAAAGCGTAATACAAAGATTATCGGGAACTTCCCCTATGATTAAAAGAGCCCTTTTAAAACCGTTTGGAGACTCTATGAGATATATCTTCAGATATCCATCGGAATAACATGACTTATCCGATGTGAGATTGCTGAATTCTTCCGTCGCTTTCGATAAAATATCCTTTTCGGGCATGAAAGTATTTGCCGATACTATTCCTCCGGCCTCTAAAACGGCAGAATCAATATTATTGATTCTTTTAGCCGTTTCCAACGTTGTCTGCAGTAAATACTTAGATAACATAACTTACATTCCTCGAAAAATACAACGACCCGTTATATTCTAAAGCATAATAAAAATAAAATAAAGCAAAATACGCTTTTTAATATGTTAAAAAAATGTTAAGAAAATATTTCAATGTGAATAAAACCGCATTACATCACGGCAATACACTCTATCTCCAATAAAACATCCTTCGGTAATCTTGCGACTTCAACACATGAACGGGCAGGAAACGGCTCCTTAAAATGCTTCATGTAGATATCGTTTATCTTGCCGAAATCATCCATGTTTTTGATAAATACGGTTGTCTTAATAATCTTATCAACCGAAGAGCCTGCGTCTTCAACCAGATTACAAATATTGGTAAACGCCTGCTCCGCCTGCTGTTCAATGGAGTTACCGATTTCTCCAGTGGCGGGATCAACCGGAATAACTCCCGATGTATATAACATTCCGTTTACTTCAATCGCCTGTGAATAAGGTCCTATTGCCCCGGGTGCTCTGTCTGTCTTAATTACTCTCTGCATAATCATACCTCTTTTAATTTAATTTTTTCGGGTTCAAGCTCTATCACCCCGTTTTTATACAGGTGACCTATGGCTCTTTTAAATGCTCCCTTGCTCATGTTAAACACTCTTTTTATATCATTTGCATCTGATTTATCGCCGTAAGGCACCGATCCGGATTCCTTCAATATATCAAGAATTTTAGCCGAATCTGCGTCTATCTGAATATACGCTTTCTGTCTGAGTGATATCATATACTTGCCGTCATCTCTTACAAATGCAACTCTTCCGTGTATTTTGTCTCCTAACTTTATATCACTTCCGACCTCCCTTGCGGGTATCATTCCGTAATACTTATCATCCACAGCGACATACACTCCGATATCCGGATTAATCCTTATTACCGTTCCCGAAACCGCGGAATCCTTCACATATCCTCCGCCTGTCTTTAAATTGTTATAGACATACATTGTTGCGGCGGGACGATATGACTTATCAAGATAAAGCATAACCGGAATAATGTCGCCTTTTTTAACTTTGTATATCTGCTCTTTAAAGGGAAGAAACAAATCCTTGTCCAATCCCCAATCAAGAAACGCCCCGATATCCGTCACATCCGTTACCCGAAGCATCGCAACACTGTCCAATTCTATCTTGGGCGACTTAAGGGTTGCGGTATATCTGTCTTTTGAATCAAGATAAATATACACATCCAGAAGATCCCCCGCTGCAACGCCATCCGGAACTTCCTTGTTCGGCAGAAGAACCTTATCCGCTTCGTTTCCCACATACAGTCCCTGCTCCATTTTCTTGAACGCAGGCAGTATTTGTCTTTTACATAACTCTATCATTTTAAATCCTTTATTTGACGGCCTGATTATAATATGAACAGATGCCGAGCCGTGTACGAACTCACCGCATCGGCACAAAACATATGGGCATAATACCGGCCGCATATTATCGCATTAATGCGACATATATTCTATCACTCTGTTACATATGAGCAAAGTCCATATATAAGTAATATATGATTAAAGTGGCAAAAGGCACTTTTGACACTTTAATCATTATATATTAATATCTTTCTAAATACATTGTTTTTATGTTTATTTGTATTTATTTAATAATTAAAAAATTGAGATTTTTATATTTTAAAATATAAAAATTAAGTATTGCATTTAGCTCTATCTTATTATATAATTCCTTTTGTTGCTAACGGACAATATTTTATATTGGGCTTTCGCCAAGCGGTAAGGCACTGGATTCTGATTCCAGCATTCGGGGGTTCGAATCCCTCAAGCCCAGTTTCTAAACCACAGCTAAAGCTGTGGTTTTGTATTTTAAATTATTTCTTTTACGGAGATGTACCCAAGAGGCTGAAGGGTTCGGATTCGAAATCCGATAGGCGTCGAAAGGCGTGCGGGGGTTCAAATCCCTCCATCTCCGCTGTTAAAAAAGTCATTGACGGCTTATGATTCTTCTGGAACTAACAGATGATTCATTCGCCGTCAATGACTTTTTATTTTTATATTTTATTATATATGCTCTGATAATAATCAGATTGCTTTTTTAGTAAGCTTATTTTTCCGATTCGGAAGTTTTCTTTCTTCTTATGAATACGGACATCAAAGCAGCAGCTGCGGCGCCTGCGCCCGCAATAATCCACATAACCGGTGATTGAGTCCTGTCTCCCGTATTTACTCCCGATGATGAAGAGCTCAGGTTTTTATAATCTTTATATGCCGCATACAGGTTCCTGTCGCTGTTGACAACTTCATTGTCATTTATAAGTATGCCTTTTTCGTTAAGCCAACCTATAAACGCTTTTTTCCTGTACTCCGGAGCGGAAGCAAGTTTTAATAATTCTCCTCCCTTTACATAGTTTGAGGAAATATCCTCCGTTTCTCCGTTAGGTCTGTAATAACTGTATTTCACTCTGTATATCGGAGTATGGGCTTCATCCGACAATACCGGATAACTTCCCTCCTGAGACCATACCCTTCTGTTCTCAACGGTTTCACTGTATGTATTGAGTTTCCACGCTATATCTCCGGACGCCATTTGCTCTGCTGAAACTTCCGTAGTACTGCCGCTTCCGTGACCTATTCCTTTATTGGTATTTGCACTTCCTGCGAGCCAATATGCTTCGCTTACAGGCGTCTTATTGTTGCTGTCCTTAACGGTTAAATTGCCGATAATTCCTCCGACATACGGTGAATTTTGCACATTTCCCTGCTTAAGAGTTCCTTTAAGAGTGCCTGTATTAACGGCGCCTTTAAGATGAGCATCCGAAGTATCGAAACGGCATGAACCGAAAATTCCTCCGACATCCGTTACGGCGGAAGACGTCGCTTCACTTGTGATATTTCCGTAATTTGCAACATCCGTTACGGAACTTCCCGCATATTTATTGCCTGTTATATCATAATCGAAATATGAACCGGCAATACCTCCGGCCTGAACCATGTAATCTTTTGTCTTGCTCGCCGATTTACTCTTAACCGTTAATTTAATATTTCCCTTGTTGGCGGATTTATCTATGGTTTTTACCGTTCTTGCCTGACCTGCGATACCGCCGACATATAAATATTTCGTACCGTCATTCTGAGTAAGGTCCATATCCGTTTCGGATACGACATTGAATATATTGCCTCCCTCGCAATATCCGACAACGCCTCCCACATAGTGATCCGTCAAATCAAACGAAGTTGCTATCTTTCCTCCTACGGTAACATTTTTAATATCGGCACCTACGGTATGACCGAACAGTCCGAGATATGTATCGGCTGTCTTTATTGACATGTTACTTATTGTATGTCCGTTGCCGTCGAATATACCTCTGTAGTCCGTTCCGTTCTTTCCGATAGGAGTCCACTCTCTTCCGCCCAAATCAATATCCGTCTTTAAGACAGCCTTGGCACCCGTATCCTGTCCGTCAAACGAAGCATGAGATGTGTCGCCGTTTACAAGAGACGCAAACCAGAACAGTTGTCCCGCATTGTATATCTCATATGTTCCGTCCTGATTTTTGATTGCGGCCGTATAATTGCCGTTCTCGTCAAATCCGTCCGCACTGTAATTATTGTAATATACGCCGTTTCCGTATACGGTATTGCCGCTGTACTCAGGAAATTGCTGAGGCGTTCCCCTGTCAATATTCTGATACCATGTCTGAGTTCCGTCTGTTACTCCGTGATTCAGTTCAAATGCAACATATCCACGGGACATATCAGACATCGGCACTGCCGTTCCGACCTTTGATGTCGTTCCGTCCTTAATCGTGTCTTTGCAATAGAATACATTGTTAACAACGCCTTCGGAAGCTCCGTGTCCGACCACCGCATCTTCACCTGCGGTTTCCGATACCGCATAAGAATCTTTTATCGAGCCGTCGGCTGTCTGTTCGCCCGCAAGACCTCCCATAGCGGAATAATCCGCAAATGTACCGTATCTTACGGCGGAATTTTTGATTGTTCCGTTATTCTTACCTACAAGTCCTCCCACGGTTCCCTGTCCGGTTGACGGACCGGGAAGAACTCCGTCCGGTACAACAAGACCGCTTGAGGAAGATGTGCCGCTTACGGAAGGAGTAAGAGCCATAACTTTATCTATCGTACCGTTGTTGATATCTGCCGCGGCTCCCGAATATTCGCTTTTCGCAACATTGCTGTTCTCAAGAATGATATTTTTAACGGTTCCGGAAGCAGTCAAAGTACTTACCAAAGAATTGCTCAAATTACTTATTTTATGACCGCCGCCGTCCAATATACCTCCGAAGACCGGGCTTGTATATCTGTGCTGTATATATGCTGCGTCTATGTCTCCTGTTATCTTAAAGTTAATTCCGTTTAAAGCTGATTCGTTCTTTTCGCAAAACAGTTCAAAGTTAAGCAAATCTTCGCTTTTGGATATGATATAAGGGCTCTCCGCAGTACCTTCTCCGCCGAAGAAATTATTTCTTACGTTGACCTTTCCGTCAGGCATGGTAAATGTCAACTTATTAGTATTCTTATCGTAATTGTAATCAACTTTGCTTCCGTCATACATGTAGACATCAAATCCGATAAGATTTTTCCACTTGTCGTCCGCATTTACGTTAAGAGTAACGGTTTCTCCCTTTTTATACGGCTTTCTGTTGCTGTTAGCCGTGTTGCCGTCGGCGTCTTCAAAGCTTATTACGCCGTATCTGTTATTTTCAAGATATACATTAGGTTCCGTACTCTTTGAAAATTCCGCCGTTACCTCCACCGAATCGTTCGGCATGGTAAATGTTACTCCGTCGTCGTTTACGGTTGTCATCTTCACCGGAGCCGCTCCGTTTACCGTTCTTGCCGTTATATTGCTTACGTAGTATCCCTCTTCAGGCACCGCCTTCAATGAAACCACATCATCTTTTTTATATGTGACCGAATATTGTGTCCACTTGCTGTACACCACATTCATATCCGTTTCCAGATGTCCGTTGGCTGAATTTGCAAATGTAACCGTATTGCCGTTGTCAAACGTTGCCGCAACAGTTACGTTTCCCTTAGGCATAACGAATGTATATGTCTGCTCATTAGGCATATAAGGAATTTCGTTTGATAAATTTACGGCTATGTCATGTCCCGATTCATCCCTTACCAATACACTTTTTACGAGTTTACCGCTGTAAGGTCTTACGCTGAATTCAACCGTATCTCCCGCATTGTAGTCTTTTTGACGTATAGCGTTATGAGACACAAACTGAATATCTCCGTCTTCCTGCGGAACAAGATTAACTGTTCCCGAAGGCGTTTCGTCATCGGAACACACAACCTTAAATGTCACATTTTGATAAGGAGAGGAGAAATCAACCACGTATGAGCCGTCGCTCTCCCTTACAAGCAAATCCGCATGTTCTCTGTCTTCCACCAATGAATGAAGCAGGTTGCCGTCAGCATCATACATTTCTATGCTGTCAAGAACTTTTCCGCTGTCCGGAGTAACAACAAGTCTCATGGCTTTACCGGATGCTACGGAAGATCCGGAAGCGACAGGTGTCACTGTCTCCGTAACATTTACATTCGATACGGGAGCAGTGCTCTTCTCCACGCTGAAAATCTGTGTCTTTCCGTTCTCCGTATTCTCCGATATTGTTCTCTTTGCCGCATCGGATTTCATAAACACATATAAAGGCTGACTTTCCGTCGCGGAATATTTTCCCTGGTATATGTCTCCGGCAGACATCCCTATTTCGCTGTTTTTCTTGTTGTTTACGTCATATGATATGGAAATATTAAACAATGACAGATCCATACTTGCACCTGTCCAGGAATTCCTGTTGTAAAGGAGCGCAAATGCACCCGTTCTTTTAACTTTATCATCCGTGCTGTAGCCCTTTGATTCCACACTCGGCAGGGTTACGCTTCCCGCTTCCCCATCCGTGATTGAAGACTTAAGGTACTCCACAATGTTATTTTGATACTTGTCGTATGCCGAAGTCGACACAAGGTCTGAAAGATCCGTACTTTGTGTGATGGTCGAATATCCGGCATCTTCTCCGCTTGTCTGCTTTAAATTGTAATAGTCCTGATTAAGAGCATAACATCTGCTTCCGATAAAATCTTTGCCCGAATCGTATGTTATATCTTTTGCGACAATATTATTGCCGCTGTCCCAGGTGTTTATGGCATATGAAGTCTCTTTATTGTTGAGAGGCTTCACAACATACATTTTCATAAATTGACTTGTATGATTTGCATACATATTAGCTTGTTTGTCAACCACATCAGAGCCCGGGAATTCAAATTCTTTGTATGCATAGTGATGATCGCCGGATTTATAATCCATTTTCATATTCTGTACCGAATCGTAAGGATTCATCCAGCCGGACATTACGGTATCATATTCGGCAACCATTTGATCTATGGCTCTTATTACTCGTCTCTGAGCTTCATAATACTCATTCCAGCTTTTGCGTATCTCGGCATCTCTGTTTTGTTCCGTATAAGAAGGATCGCTGTTAAGCAGCTGAACTTTATATTCCACGTAATATCTGTAAGCCATAAGATATATGGAAAATATGGATGCTGTTTCGTTCATGGCCGAAGACATGGTCTCATATGCGGTATGTTCGAATGCTGATGCATTACCGACAAGCTCATACATATGGTCAAGATATGTCTGTGTTCCGCTTCGTTTATTACCCCATCCGGTTCTGTCATTCAAATCCAACGAAAGCTCCTGAGAAGGCGAAAATGCGCTTACAACATTCAAAACCTCCAAAAGATCGTTTGTAAAATTAAATGACAATGTGGTGTTGCCGTCAGCATTTGATATTGTAAGACTTTTATAGAAGTCGTTAACTTCTTTATATGCGTCTTCCAGGTCATTTTTTTCCTGCTGGGTAAGCTCTCTTCCGCTTTCGGCAGCTTCTCCGCTTACTTTTGCCTTATCCGTAAGATTTTCGTATTTTTTAAGCAGATCGTTGTACTTATCATAGAAATTATTAAGCTGCTTTCTGTCGTCATTTATATTCTGCTGTGATATCTGCTGGCTTATCTTACTGAGTGCCGCGGTTGTCTTTGCCTGATTCTTTGATATATCGCTTCTTATGGCGCTTACGGTATTGAGAATCTGATTGCACATTTTAACGAGACTTCTGTTGGTATATCCCTGATTGTTATATAACATCATCTCCGCAAATGAAATAATTCCCGACATCGTTCCGTCACTTGTATCCGATGATTCTTTGAGTGCCTCAATAACATTCTTGCCTATAAATGTAACAGCTATAGGAGCAAGTCTTCCGAGAACTGCCGCTGCCGCACCTTTCGCAGGCACGGGAATATCCTGCGCATATGTCACCGTATAAGGCATGGCCTGAGCAATCACTCCCGCTCCGGTCCCTGCCGTTAAACCTATTGCAACAAAGCTGAGTAATACTCTGTTTTTTAAAAGCTTTCGCTTACTCATATAAATCCTCCCAAAACAAATCTTTATAAGTCTGTTTTATAATTTTGAATTTTTTACATATATTTTTTACATATATATTATATATTGTCGTTTTTTTTTCGCGTTACTTATATGTTTGTTTTCAAGCGGATTTAGTACAAAAAAAGGAATTGTCCGCAGTTGTGAACAATTCCTTTTTAAAGCCGATAAACGGCATATTAACTTTAAAGACTTACATTATTACGAAACACATATAATTCCTTATTATCTCTTTATGTTAAATGCTTTGATTCCCGGATAAACGGCTGCATCTCCCAGTTCTTCCTCAATGCGAAGAAGCTGATTATACTTAGCAGTTCTCTCTCCTCTTGCCGGAGCTCCCGTCTTTATCTGACATGTATTAAGAGCTACCGCCAGGTCGGCAATGGTTGTATCGGCTGTTTCACCGGAACGGTGTGATGAAATTGCCGTATAACCGTTGGCATGAGCCATTTTTATTGCTTCAAGAGTCTCTGAAACACTTCCGATCTGGTTAGGCTTAATAAGAATTGAGTTTCCGCATCCGAGTTCAATACCCTTTGCAAGTCTCTCGGTATTGGTAACAAATAAGTCGTCGCCTACGAGCTGTACCTTTCCTCCGAGTTTTTCGGTATAAATCTTCCAGCCTTCCCAATCTTCTTCATCAAGACCGTCCTCGATTGAATAGATAGGGTATTTGTCGCAGAGACTTGCCCAATGCTCAACAAGCTCGGCGGATGTGAATGTCTTTCCGGACTTAGGGAGCTTATATTCTCCCACCTTGCCTGTCTTCCATTCGCTTGATGCCGCATCAAGTGCAATAACGAAATCCTTATAAGGTTCAAAGCCGGATTCCTTAACGGCTTCCAAAATAAGCTCAATCGTCTCTTCGTCACTGTTCATGTCAGGAGCGAAACCTCCCTCATCGCCTACTGATGTCGAAAGGCCTCTCGCCTTAATAAGCGAACCGAGTTTGTGATATACTTCGCAGCACCATCTGAGACCTTCTCTGAAGCTTTCGGCGCCTACGGGCATAATCATAAACTCCTGAACGTCCACCGTATTGGCCGCATGAGCTCCTCCGTTTAAAATGTTCATCATAGGAACCGGAAGTCTGTTGCCGTTTGATCCGCCGAGGAACTTATAAAGAGGGATACCCAGTGAAATTGAAGCCGCTCTTGCTGCAGCAATGGAAACGGCGAGAATTGCATTGGCTCCCAGGTTGGATTTATCCTTTGTTCCGTCAAGATCAATCATTACCTTGTCTACGGCATATGTATCCGATGCATCCATTCCTATAAGAGCGTCCGCAATAACGGTATTAACATTTTCAACAGCCTTAAGAACACCCTTGCCGAGATATCTGGCCGGATCCTTGTCTCTGAGTTCAAGTGCCTCAAACTCACCTGTGGAAGCACCGCTCGGAGAAGCTCCTCTGCCCACTGTTCCGTCCGCAAGGATAACCTCTGCCTCTACCGTAGGATTACCTCTTGAATCTATAATCTCTCTGCCTATGACATTTACAATCTCAAGCTGGTCAAACATGATAAATATCTCCTTAATTTAACATAAACACCGTATCCGAACATAATTCCGAATACCGAAAACATTGTTTTACAAAACTATTGTTTAATGATAATTCAGTTCACATATGTTTTCAATATCTTAATAATATTTTTACTATTATATACCTGCCTTAAACACACATTGCATAAAAATAATGCTATAATAAGAACGATTATGCGAATAAATTTGCATTACGGACTGTACGTCCGAATATATTTTAAGGAGATTTTATTATGGCAAAGAATCCTATAGTTACAATTAAAATGGCTGACGGAGGAGTTATGAAGCTGGAACTTTATCCGGACAAGGCTCCGATCGCCGTTAACAACTTCATCAGCCTTATCAACAAAGGCTTTTACAACGGTCTTACATTCCACAGAGTTATTAAAGACTTTATGATTCAGGGCGGATGTCCTAAGGGCAACGGAACCGGCGGTCCGGGATATTCAATCAAGGGTGAATTCACGGACAACAACGTAATGAACGATCTCAAGCATGAAAGAGGAGTGCTTTCCATGGCAAGATCTTCTTCATACAACTCAGCAGGTTCTCAGTTCTTCATTATGCATAAGGATCAGCCTTTCCTTGACGGAAAGTATGCCGCATTCGGCAGGCTTATCGAAGGTGAAGACGTACTTGACAAAATTGCGGAAGTTTCTACGAATCCAATGGATAAGCCGAGAGAAGACCAGGTTATGGAAGAAGTTACCGTTGAAACATTCGGCGAAGAATATCCGGAACCTGAAAAAATGTAATTGAAGCTTGCCAAGAAAGGAATATTGCTATGTTATCAAATGCAAAAGAGATGATGAACAAGGCTGTTGAGGGCAAATATGCCATAGGCCACTTCAATATCAACAACTTAGAGTGGACCAAATCCATCTTACAGGCCGCAGAGCAGATGAAATCCCCTGTTATCCTCGGAGTATCCGAAGGCGCTGCCAAGTACATGACGGGATTTAAGACAGTTGCGAGAATGGTTGACGCCATGGTTGATGACATGGGTATAACAGTACCTGTTGCTCTCCACCTTGACCACGGAACATATGAGGGCTGCCTCGCATGTATAGATGCGGGCTTCTCTTCAATCATGTTCGACGGTTCATCATACTCCATTGAGGAAAATGTTGAAAAAACAAAAGAGCTTGTTCGCATCTGTGCCGAAAAGGGCATGAGCCTTGAAGCCGAAGTCGGCGCCATCGGCGGAGAAGAGGACGGAGTTGTAGGTATGGGCGAATGCGCCGATCCCGAAGAATGCGCCTCCATTGCATCTCTCGGAGTTGATATGCTTGCGGCCGGCATCGGCAACATTCACGGCAAATATCCTGCCAACTGGCCGGGACTTCGCTTTGATGTTCTTGAAAGCGTTAAGGCCAAGACAGGCACACTTCCTCTCGTTCTTCACGGGGGCACGGGCATTCCCGAAGATATGATAAAGAAAGCAATCTCTCTCGGAGTTGCGAAAATAAACGTAAATACGGAATGCCAGATAGCATTTGCCGAGGGTGTTCGCGGTTACATCGAAGCAGGAAAGGACTTAGAGGGCAAGGGATTCGATCCGAGAAAGCTCCTTAAGCCGGGATGCGAAGCCATAGTTGAAAAGGTATGTGAAAAGATCAGACTCTTTGGTTCGGATAACAAAGCTTAATCAAGGGATTTTTAATGGCTAAATCAAAAAAGAAAAGCAATATAATATTTACGATTATCATAATTGCATGTATTGCGGTTGCGGCGTTTTCCGTATTTATGATCGTTAAATCCAATCTCGAATACAAACACATCGATGACGTCAACAATCAGGTCGTGGATAACATAATTAAATCCAACGGCGACGAAAATGATTCCGACGGCAAAAACGAAGGCTCAGAATCATTTACATTTGATTTTAATGCCGCAAAAAACATTAATTCGGATACTTTGGGACTTCTTTATATTCCGTCCCTGGATTCCAAGCTTCCGATAGTAAGCGGCAGAGATAACGATTATTATCTTCACCATGCATTTGACGGAAGTTCCAGTATCGGAGGCACCGTTTTTGAGGAAGCCGGAATAAAAGACGGCATGGATGCAAGTCACATACTGCTTTACGGGCATTATATGAAAAACGGTTCCATGTTCGGTTCTCACAAAGAATATAAAAGCGCCGATTTCTACAGAAGCGGCAATAATGATACCTTCTATATCTATACGGAGAATTCAATAAAGACATATAAGATATTCAGTGTACACAACACTCCTCCGGACAGTGATGTATATACATTTAATTTTTCAAGCGTGCCTTATATGTTGGAATATGCCAAACGCTGGCAGAGCGAAAGCATATACGATACAGGCGTCGACATATCGAATACGACACAGATTGTAACTCTTTCAAGCTGTGAAGAAACCGATTATAACGAGCGCTTCGTGATACAGGGAGCATTGGTAAGCGAAACTCCAGTAAGCGGCGGTACTGTTACGATTCAATAAATCACAGCCGCATAAGATTGATACGTTTATGATTAAATTAATCATATGCGAGACTTCATCCTTACGGATAATTCGCTCACGTAAGCTTAGAAAATATCATAAATTAATATAAAAAGAAGAATGTCCGTGTTTTAACGGATTTTTCGCCCGGTTTCGATACCGCTTCGGCGAAAGATTACGTTAAGCAAAGTGACATTCTTCTTTTTATTGTTTTATATTATCGTTTTTATGTACGATGTTTATAATCCATTATTTTTCAATCCGGATATACAAGATTTTCAGGCTTCGGATTCTCAAGAACTTCCTTCATATACTTTCTCATGTAGCATTTAGCCCATTCAAGATTGTTATCAAGGTAGTTGCCGCAGTCCCTCGGAGAACATCCCGGAATTTCCTCATTAAAATTAATGATATATTCGGCACCCTCTCTTATTACATCTACAATATCGGCGGATTCAAGGTCTCCCGAAAATATTACATAAAATCCGGTTCTGCATCCCATGGGGCCGAAATATACGGTCTTATCTGCCCACTCCTTATGATTTCTTAAAAATGTTGCGAAAATATGCTCCACGGTATGAATTCCCGCAGTATCCATCGGCGGTTCAACATTAGGTCTTATTACTCTTAAATCAAATGTCGTTATTACGTTGTCGCCTATATAATCCTTCCTTGATACATATATTCCCGGAAGCAAATCCAAATGATTTACCGTAAAACTTGCTATTTTTTCCATATTTACCTCCCATGTGTTCCATTAATAAACGAGGTGTCTCAGCGGGCAATCCTTACGCTTTTGCCGTCTTCCGACACTTCCAGCTCCCTGATGTTCGAAAGATACTTTCTCAACGTGGCATATCCGAATCGCTTAACGTTAAAGTCGGGATAAATTTCCCGTATCTTCTTACCTATCTCAGACAGATCCACATTCTCAGAACCGTATTCTCTCACAAACTTAATGATTGAGTTGTTGATACTGGCCTCAAGATATTCGTCTTTCTTAATTTTAACACTATATTCCGTATTGTCCTTAATCAATTCCAATACATTTGTCTCTTCTATCATGGTTGCAAGCTTTGAATATCCGTAATTTCTCACATCAAAGTCCGGGTATAACATTACAAGCTTGCTTCCCACCTCTCCGAGATATGTATTCCTTCCCTGATTATCATTTTCTATGATTATTCCGATTATAGCTTTAATAATCTTCTCTTTAGGCAGTGTTTCCGATTTTTTCAAAACTTCTTCCGCCCGGTCGGAGTCGCCGTCATTGTTCCCGCCGGACTTTGCTTCTCCGTTATAGGATACAGCCTTATCCGACAGATTATCGGTCATTCCGCCGCCGGTTTCGGACCTTCCCGACATTTCTTCCGTGCCATGAACCGTGTCGTCGGAATTTTCGCCTTCATCGTCAAGTTCCGGAATGTTTTCATTATTCTTTTTTGCAACTTCAAGATTTACGAATCTTGTACATGTTCTTTTAAATAATTCCTGAGCTGTGCTGAGTCCCATTCCTATAACTTCTTTGCCGGATTCCTTAAGTCTTGTTGCAAGCTTTGTAAAGTCTCCGTCATTCGACACTATGCAAAAACCGTCTACGTTTCCCGTATACAAAATATCCATGGCGTCAATTATCAAAGTAATATCCGTTGCATTTTTTCCTTTTGAATTATTAAACTGCTGAATCGGAACAAGGGGAAATTGTGTTATGGTCTCCCTCCATCCCTTAAATCTCGGGGATGTCCAGTCACCGTATACCCTCTTATATGTGGGAGCTCCGTACTTACTTATTATTTCTCTTTGAATGGTACTCATATATTCGGAGGATACATTGTCTCCGTCTATGAGTACGGCATATTTCTTATCATTCATAATCACGCCTTATAAACCCTGTCTTTATATGTACCCAATTCATCAACATACATTTTGCCAAGCTCGTTAAGAGGCACATCCGCACGCTTGATATACCCTATGGTCATTATTTCATCCGTCTTAAACGGCACGGCGGTATAACCGTCTCCGTTAAGTTCGTTACATATTATTCCCGAACACAAAGTATATCCGTGGAGTCCCTGCATTAAGTTTAACATGGTTGCCCTGTCGTTGGCTTTAATGATCTGTCTGTAATCTAGAGTACTGAGAACTTCTTCGGCAAAATAAAATGAATTCTGGTTACCCTGTTCAAAAGACAGACACGGATAATCCGCCAGGTCATCAAGGCTTACTTCTGCCCTCCCCGCAAGAGGATGGTCCGCTGAAATATATGCATATATGGAACAGTCAAACAGAGGTATGAATTCAATACTTTCCCTTCTTAAAATCTTACCCAGAACATCCCTGTTAAAATCATTCATATAAATGACGCCTATTTCGCTCTTTAGCATTTTTACGTCTTCTATTACTTCATATGTCTTTGTCTCTCTTATGGCAAATTCATATTCATCCATTCCGAAATTTCTGACAATATGCATAAATGCTTCAACCGCAAACGAATAATGCTGTGTAGATACGCTGAATTTTTTTCTTAACTGCTTCTTCTCTATATACCTGTCTTCAATCAGCTTATTGTATTCAAGCATCTGCCTTGCATATCCGAGAAACTCTTCTCCTTCCGCGGTAAGTATGATTCCTCTGCTTGATCGTATAAATATCTGTATACCGATTTCATTTTCAAGTTCTTTAATGGCTCCCGAAAGACTGGGCTGCGTTATAAACAAAGACGCGGCGGCCTTATTTATGGATTTGTTGTCGGCAACAGCCGCAACATATCTTAATTGCTGTAATGTCATCTTCCCTGTCCTTATCTGTCATAATCATCTAAAAAGGAGTGATAAACTCCGTCCTTTTTATAGGCTACAACCGTATCAATATTTACATTTTCCATGCTTCTGAAAATATTGCCGTCAACATAAGGATTAATAACCTTCATGGCTTTTATAAGCTTCTTTACTTCGGCTCTCTTGGATGTATCGGCAATTTCACCCATGGTACTGTTTAAATCAAAATCACTCTGCCTTTTAACGCTTGAGCATGCTTCCGTAAATCTGCATGCGCAATTTAAAAAGGTAAGTTCATTATAATCTCGCCAATGCATAATATCCTCTTCCCTGACAAGATAGAATGGTCTTATCAGTTCCATTCCGTCAAAGTTTGCACTGTGGAGCTTAGGCATCATGGTCTGTATCTGGGAGCCGTACAACAGACCCATCATGGTCGTTTCTATAACGTCATCATAATGGTGTCCCAGCGCTATCTTGTTGCACCCCAGTTCCTTGGCCTTTGCATACAGATGTCCTCTTCTCATTCTTGCGCATAAGTAACACGGGGACTGCTCTATGTTAAAAACCGTATCATATATTTCCGAATCGAATATCTGAAGGGGAATTCCCAGGTTTTCGGCATTTTCTTCTATCTTTTTTCGGTTTGCTTCATTATATCCGGGATCCATTGTCAAAAATATGACTTCAAACGGAAATTTATTATGTCGTTTTAATTCCTGAAAGCATTTTGCAAGGAGAAATGAATCTTTGCCGCCGGATATGCATACGGCAACCTTATCTCCCTCTTTAAGCATCTCATATGTATTGAGAGCTTTTGCAAACTTAGAAAATATCTTCTTGTGAAACTTCTTTCTTAAACTTAATTCTATTTCCTCAATGGTCTTCATTTATATTATCCTCTCTGTGGAAAAGCCGTCGGAAATGTAATTCCGATTGTTTTCCGTAACTTAATATTCGCATTATATAATATAGTTTATACTTATAACAATAGGTTATTATAGAATATTAAACTATAATAACCTATTACCGTAATATGAATTGTATAATTGATATAATATGTTATTTATAACGCCGTATTAATATAAGGAGGTCTTAAATGCTTATTGCTTTAATTACAATTGCACTTCTCTGGATTGCATTCAGAATACTCCTTTTCTTTGTTACACTTCCCTTCAAAATACTCGGCATACTGTTCGGCGCTCCGGTATTTGTCATAGTGTTGATTATTTTAATAATTCTGATTGCAACTTCCGTAATTTGATATATATTTTTACATAAAAAGACCGTAAGGAAATGTTTAACATCTCCTTACGGTCTTTTTCAGCTGACGACCGATAAACAGCCGCTTCGCTCATGGGGGATAATCCACAAAACAATATGAAAATATTCTCATATTGCCTGTTGACTTAATTTTGATTATAAGTTCTTTTATTTATATATCACTATACAATTCAGGAAATTAGTTTGTATTTTATAATATTTTATACAAACCGGTTACATTATCCACATTAAGTGTTATCCTTCAGTGCTTTCGTCACTGTCTTTCTTTCTCTTGATTACAAAGAACGCAACCACAGCTCCGGCCATTACTCCGAGACCTACGATTATGAATACATAAGAACCGATACCCCCGGTGAAAGGAAGGTTGGTGGTAGTGGTCTTAACATTCGTAATTCTTAAGTGTAATACGGACTTATCAAGAGCTATTCTG
The DNA here is from genome assembly GCF_054657495.1 of Howardella ureilytica. Classification (NCBI taxonomy): domain Bacteria; kingdom Bacillati; phylum Bacillota; class Clostridia; order Eubacteriales; genus Howardella; species Howardella ureilytica. Next base: position 16,375 of record NZ_BAAHYP010000009.1, read on the forward strand.
TCAAAGTTACCTACCTGGCTTACGGTAGTTGTGGTATCGTCAAGGATGCCGTCCGATTGAGAACCCTGTGTTGCATCAAGTCCGCCGTTATATGTAATGTTCTTTACCTTATCGGCATCTTTGCCTGATGCATCCACAAGTGTAAACTGATGATCCGTAAGATCCTGTCTGTATTCGGCAGGAACACGAGTCTCTCTTACATAGTATGAAGCCGTTCCGAGTCCGTCAATACGAATATATCCGTCGGCACCCGTCGTAACATGATCAAGCGCTCCCTCGTCAGTCTTGTTGGCAACCCTATATGCTCCCGCCTGACCTTTAACCTTCTCCACAAAATACAGCGGCGTCTCTTCATTTACATCAGCAGTGCTTGCATCGTCAAGCTTGGAATATAACTTAAATTCAACATCCTTTATGCCCGCATCTTTATTTTCGGCGTCTACCTTATGAAGCTCCAGTCCGTAGCTGTATACATTTTCCGTCGTTGTAACCGTATTGAAACCGTCTGCTCTCTTCAACGCATTCTTAGGATAGCTGTATACAACCGTATTAAGGTTGGAATTATCCGTTGTTACTCCCGCTGCTTCAGCAGCTCTGTCAAGTCTCTTTATGTTGCCGTTGACGGTTGTATTGTATTGAAGTACAAATGCATACATTTCCGTATCGGCATATGTCTGAGTATCCGACTCTATTGTCTCTGCATGAAGCTTACGTGTAGTCTCATCGTAGTAATATACAAAATCGCAGTCTTTTGCCGTAATGTGCTGCTGTATGGCTGCAGCCTTGTCAGCTTCTCCCGATAAATCTATTCCGTTTGTAAGCTTTACTGACGCATTACTATCCGTAAGTTTTGACAGATCTCTTGTTCCGTACATGGATACGTCATACTTGCTGCCGTCTTCTGTTTTATTAAGTGAGATTCCCTCAGGAAGGGTATCGTCAAACATATATGCATGATACTCGGCCTTATCCGGAAGATCCGGAATAACGCCGGCAACCGTATAACGAACCGTATCGCCTATTTGAACAGTATTATCGTTGGCTATGGACGAAGTTCCGTTGGTCGTAACATTATTGGCAATCTTCTGAACCGTAACAGGCGATTTCTTACTCATGACAATCTTATTTCTTACATAAGATCTCTTACCGGTATAATCAACCTGTACGGTACGCGGCGTTTTATTGTCATTTAATCCTACAGGCGATGATGTTGCGCCCGGAAGCGGAGCGAAGGTCACGGTCATAACCTGATATGCAAATCCGGTATTAGTCTGTGTCTCCGCAAGTGTAGGATTATAAAAACCTACGAGAATATACTGACCCATAGGGAGGTTGTCAATCTTTGTCGACGTGTTTATGTCTGCAACCGTATTCGCAACCGTACTGCTTTCAACAAGGGCTCCCGTTGCAGCGTCATATGCCTTTCCGACTTCGACATTTGTAGGCCAAATTCTTGTAAGCTTGCCTGCTTTTTCCATTACGGCAATGTAGTTGCTGTAATCATACATGAGGTCCTTGATAATCTGCTTCTTCTGTTCGTCCGTATAGTTGTGGGATGCACCTGAGCCATCCGTCCATGATGTGGTGCTTTCAAAGTTTCTGTATTGATCCCAGTTTGAAATATATTGAGATTCCCTATTGTATGTATCCGTGGACAGGAAACGCGCGAAGTGATCCGTAGGACGGATATTAACTTCACCGCCCAGAGGTTTTGTCTTATCAACGCTGTATAAAGTTGTATCTCTGTTTGTCCCATACTCTCCGCCGGCAGGCTCAACTTTTGTTACTTCCTGAGATCTGTCTATGGCCTGTGCAACCTGAAAGAGTTCAAAAACATCTCCCTTAGTGCCCTGTCTTACTTCCACGCTGCCGGTGCTACTCTTTCTGTCAAGCAAATCTGCCTGAGTCTGAGTAACTGAAGCCTGATCGCTCGGATTATATTCCGCAATGATATCGGCATCGCTTTTACCTGTCATGCCGCTTGTAACGGAAGGATCATATACAACTCTCGGAGTTCCGTCATTTGCGGAATCATTCTCACCGAGAGGATTCACAATGATATTGGTCTCCGCCATTACGTTAGCTGCATTTGAAAGTAAAGGTGCAACTCCTGCGGTAACTGAAATTGCTCCCGCGGCAAAAACGGCTAAAAATTTCTTATTAAATTTTCTTCCCATAGTCTAATCCCTTCTTTAACTTTAGTAAGCTATATTGATCATTAATTATTAACAAAAATATTTAATTTTATTTTACTACTTTTTCGAAAAGATTAACTATACAATTAACCGATTATATACAGAAATAAAATTTTTATTATGTGTTTCTGCTTTCATTAATATATTTTTTATATTGTACAACTTTGCCGTCTTAAATATTTCCGGCACTTTTCGCATTTCCTCAGGGTTTTATTTCTTTAGTCCTCAATATATCTGTTATGTGCTCTTTTATTTTATTCACGCAATCTTCAAGCTTTCCGGAATTGTCAAAGGACATGTCTATGCCGCATTTTTTCAAATTATCGTCGCTGAAATCCGCCTCATCCGCCTTAAGTCTTCTGTCTATCTCATCAAGTTCGGATTTTGACAGGGTCTTGAAAGTACCGTCTTCGGAAATATCGGCGCCGTATTCATGTACCTGTTTACTGGCACTCTCATCCGATGTATCCTGTCTTTTTATAAGTCTTAAACACGCTCTCTCTCTTCGTATGTCCCGATCTGCGCTTATATAAACAGGTATTACGTTTTCATTGCCGTAGTAATCTGCATATTTAATATATGATTCCAATGTTCCTATGGTAATGTAATTGCATTCCGGCAATATTTTTTCTCTGTATTCATCTCCGTCGGTTATGCTTATGTTGTCATACGACATATATTTCCATGGACCGTATACGGTATTATAAACACGCATTTCTATAAGCCGCTTCGACCTTTCAAGCTCCTTTGCTTCTTCTTCCGTTATAAAATTATATTCCCTTCCGTTTTTCTCTCCGGGACGTATGGGTCTTGTTGTATAAAGCGTAAACGGACGAAGCGACAATTCTTCATCCTTCAACAGCTCTTTTAATATTGTGTCCTTGCCGGATCCGCTCTTTCCAAGCAAATAAAATATCATAATTTTCCCGTTTCTTTAAAAATATTTGTCATTGATCTTTTGTGCGGTTTTAATCCGCAAATAATTTATATAAGAATACCATATATTCATTCTCTCATTTGCATATTTTCAAATTGCCGAACTTAAGGCTTTAATCACAAAAAAGCGCCGTAACCCTTACTTCAAATATCATTATATGACGTTTGAAGTAACAATTACGACGCGGTATAAATCGGTTATCAGCCTTTAAACCTGTATCCCACTCCCCATATTGTTTCTATATATTGAGGATTGGACGTATCCGCTTCAATCTTCTCACGGATTTTTTTAATATGAACCGTAACCGTTGCTATGTCACCTATGGAATCCATATCCCAGATTTCTCTGAATAATTCTTCCTTTGTGTATACATGATTTGGATGTTCCGCAAGGAATGTAAGTAAATCAAACTCTTTCGTTGTAAAGCTCTTCTCTTCCCCGTTTACAAATACCCTGCGGGCGGTCTTGTCTATCTTTATTCCTCTTATCTCAATAATCTCATTTTCAGGTTTATTATTGGTAAGAAGTCTTTCATATCTTGCAAGATGAGTCTTTACTCTCGCAACGAGTTCGCTCGGACTGAACGGCTTTGTCATATAATCGTCCGCTCCGATTCCAAGCCCTCTTATCTTGTCAATATCCTCTTTTTTGGCGGATACCATTATTATAGGAATATCCTTTTCCTTACGGATTTCTTTACAAATATCAAATCCGTCCATTCCCGGGAGCATTATATCGAGAATTATAATATCAAAATCTTCCTTAAGGGCAATATCAAGCCCTTCTTTTCCGTCAGAGGCCAATGTTACATCGAAGCCCGAAAGTTCAAGATAATCTCTTTCAATCTCAGCGATTGCATCTTCATCTTCCACAATTAATACTTTACTCATTCAGTCCCCTCTCCGAGTCTTTTATAAAATCCGCACCTTATTCTCCGACAGCCGATACAGTTATGTCGAACCGGTTAAACGTATAATAAAATGCGTATTTTATTAATATGAACTCCAATTATATTTTCTAAAACAATATGATAATTATATAACACAAATTGATAAAAATATGCTTTTTATTATAAATGTTAATATAATTTATAGATGCTTTATAAAAATAAACCCTGTTAATGTTTTATTTTCTTTTTTTGGATTTTCTTTGGTTGTCAGGCAGTGTAAGCTGCTCTCCCTCTTTGTATCTCAGAAGATTAATATGGAATGTTGTACCCTGATTCTCAATACTCTCAACCCATATTCTTCCGTTGTGGTCCTCTATAATCTTCTTTACAATGGCGAGTCCTATGCCGGAACCTGACTGAGGACTCGTTCTGGATTCATCCGTTCTGTAAAATCTGTCAAATATTCTCGAAAGATCCTTCTCTGCAATTCCCTTTCCGTTATCACTCTCTTCAATGTGAAGATAATCTCCCTCATCAAATACGGAAATACCTATTACACAAGGCCTTTCGTTGGATTTATATTTGACGGAATTGCTTATAAGATTATTTATTACTCTCTTAAGCTGAATCGGATCTGCCATAACCTCCATATCTTCTTTACAGTTGGTCTTGTAATTAAGAGTTATGCCCTGAGCTTCCAGATCCATCTTAATCTCGCTTATGCAGTCATTAAAATACTTGATTACGTTTATTCTTCTGAATTCATACGGAATTCTGTTGTTATCCAGTCTTGAAAACAGCGTAAGCTGCTCTATGAGCCTATCCATGTCCTCCGCCTTGTTCTTAATGGTATGATAATACTTCATCCTCTTTTCATCGGTTGATGCCACACCGTCTATCAGTCCCTCTATATATCCTTTTATGGATGTAAGAGGCGTCTTTAAGTCATGGGAAATGTTTCTGATAAGTTCTTTCTCCTCCTTATCATATCTCTCCCGTTCCTCTTTTGATTCCTTCAGCTGTACTCTCATGGCCTCGAATCCGCGGCACAGGTCACCCATCTCATCCTTTGCTCCCGTATCTATTTTAAAATCCAGGTTGCCCTCTTTTATGTTCTTGGTTGCGAGCTTCAGCTTGGAAACAGGCTTAACAAAGGATATGTTAATCCAAAAATATAATATGACCGCCGTAAAAATAAGAATCTCTATTATTATGATAATTATTTCTATTATAAAGTTTCTCAATTCCGGTATAACTTCATTCATGGAAGTCAATATGTAAACAGTTCCTTCTCCTTCCGGCGTAACATATTCCACGGCCCTTATAAGACATTGGTATTTTTGAGCCTTATATACGCCTGCGTTTCCGAGATTTGATATTACTGTACTCTGAGGAACAAGTTCTTTTATTTCATCAAGTTCATATCCCGACGAGTTGTATGTCACTTTCCCGTTAAATGTAACCACGATTGAAGATGCTTTAGATGAGAGCGCATAATTGAGTCCATCCAAATATGACCTGTCCAGAAACTTTTCCGGATCTTTCTTTGCCACACGGCTTATGTCCGTATATGACTGTTCGCTTACCTGTCCGAGAATCGTGACGGGAGAGTAAATGTCCAAATATCTCAACTGATAATCGTCCGGCAGACCGTATGTTTCTCTGATTGTTCTCATCTGATATTTTGTCGTAACCTGAAATACCAGCCAAAACAGTAAAACAGGCATCAAAGTCATAATCAGAAACGCTATCATGACTTTCGTTCTGAGCTTCATCCGTTGACCTCCTCTCGTGTGCGTGTGCGGTTATTTTCAAAAAAGCCCGTCTTGTCGACGGGCTTTCGGAATTATCCAACTTTTAATCTAAACTTCTGAGCATCTCTTTCAGAATTAACTTCTTCTATTAATGCGCCGATACCTCTGAGTTTACCTGCAAAGTCTTCATAACCGCGCTTAATGTATACGATATCTTCGACTTCCGATATCCCCTCCGCCGCAAGTGCGGCAAGAACAAGCGCAGCCCCCGCTCTTAAATCCGGAGCAATAAGCTTGGCTCCCGAAAATCCGTCGACACCTTCTATGTACGCCGTACCTCCGTCAACCTTTGCCTTGCCTCCGAGTTTTGCCAATTCGTCTATATATCTGAATCTGTTTTCAAATACACTTTCTGTGACAATACTTGACCCCGTTGCAAGAGACAGCGCCACAGCCATTTGAGGCTGCATATCCGTAGGAAATCCCGGATATGGAAGAGTTTTGATATTGGTTGCCTTTAATCTGTCATTGGCGATAACTCTGACAGTTTCGTCGCCTTCTTCAACAATACAACCCATTTCAATAAGCTTGGCCGATATGGATTCCAGGTGCTTAGGGATAACATCACACACCGTCACGTCTCCGCCGGTTACGGCAGCCGCAATCATAAACGTCCCAGCTTCAATCTGATCGGGAATTATTGAATATGATGTACCGTGAAGCTTTTCCACTCCCTTTATTCTTATTATATCAGTGCCAGCGCCCTTAATATTCGCTCCCATTGCGTTAAGGAAGTTTGCGACATCAACTATATGAGGCTCTTTTGCCGCATTCTCAAGGATGGTTTCTCCTTCGGCCATGCATGATGCAAGCATAAGATTAATCGTCGCTCCGACGGAAACCGTATCGAAAAATATGTTGGCTCCCGTAAGCTTTTCTGCCTTAACATATATAAATCCGCCCGGAAGCAGCTCAACATCCGCCCCGAGAGCTTTGAACCCTTTAATGTGAAGGTCTATGGGTCTGCTTCCTATATCACATCCCCCGGGAAGCGCCACTTTTGCTTCCTTATACTTACCGAGCAAAGCGCCTATAAGATAGTATGACGCCCTTATTCTTCTTATACTTTCATAATCAACCGTGTAATTAGATATGGTGCTCCCGTCAATATCCACCGTATGGGCCGCCGTGTGCTTTACTTTAGCACCTATGGCCGATAAAGCTTCCAAAACCACATTGGCATCGTTAACATCCGGAACATTCTCAACCGTTACGGTTTCATCCGCCATGGTTGCCGCAGCGAGTATTCCGAGTACGGCGTTTTTGGCGCCGCTTATATGTACCTTGCCTCTCAGAGGCACCTTGCCCTTTATTATATAACTGCTCATCTAACTACATTCCCCTCTTAGCACACTTTCCGTGCTTATTTCTCATAATCTTGTAAAGTATAACACTATCATAATGGCGTTTCAACTTCATAAACGCGTAAATCTGTCAAGCGCATACATTATTAACGCTCCGTGATCTGCACTTATTCCGTTCTTTTCCTCCACTTTGTATTCTGTTTTTTCAAAAAAACGGTCCCTTTGTGTGGTTGAGCCGACACCGGCGCTCAATTTTATGCCGTTTTCTTCATTTTCCAGAGACAATAAATATCTCTTATATATTTTTTCCGTTTCACCGTTATTCTCTTTTTTCTCCGTACCGATGCACTCCCTTACTTTTACCGTAAATAAAAGAGCATCCGCCGCGTCGTCTCCGGCTTCGTATTCGATTTCTCCGGAATCCAGGATTCCCGTATATAACGTACTTATCACTCTTGTTCTCGGATCTCTGTATACGTCGCCGCAAACACATACTTCCGTAAGCAGCGCGTCAGAGCATCCCGTTTCCTCTTTCAGCTCTCTGTATGCCGCCGCTTCTATTTCTTCCTTATATCCGACAAAGCCTCCCGGCGTTGCCCACCATCCCATGTACGGATGATCCCCTCTTTTTATGAGAAGTATTTTAAGCTCCTTGTCGGTATCTTTACCGAATCTGACGTCACTCATAAACTTTCTCATTGAATCTGCGTCGAATGAATCGAGAGACTCAACGGCAAATATCGCCATATCCACGGTAACGCTGGGATTAGGGTATTTATTCGGATTGTATTCTTCAAGAAATTCCTTCAGAGTTTTTCCCTTTTTATTTCTTTCTCCCATGCCCTGATATTTATCCATGTCTTTTTCGGAAATATACATAATCGTCCCCCTTAGTCTGTAGACTATGTTCATACAATGTATAAACATAATCATTTAAACAAGTTATACGTTTAATTTTACTAATGTTTTAACAATCAAATCCAAATATTCACCGGTATTGTTCACCTTTGCAGTCGGATATGACCACATAAGGCACTTATCTTCCCCCTCAATAAACAGAAAGGAACCTCCCGCCTTTTCGCAAAAACTTTTTATTTCATTTTGAAATTCAACGGGAGCGTCCCTGTACAGATATGCCGCCGTTGTCCATTTGCCGTTTTTCTTCCCGCCTCTTATTTCGGTTATAAATTTACCGTGAGCCAGAGATTTAATATATGCAATGTTCAACAGGTTAACCGTTTCTTTGGGAACGGCTCCGTATCTGTCATTTAATTCATCCAACATATCCGATACGTCTTCATGGGAATTTATGTTAGATATGCGTTTATAGATTTCCAGTTTCTGAGTTTCTTTTGTTATGTAATCATTGGGAACATATGCATCCACATTCAAATCAACGGTGGTTTCATATTCATTTTCTTTAACGGGTTCCCCTTTAAGTTCGGCGACCGCATTGTTAATAAGTTTTGTATACATTTCAAAACCCACCGAAGATATGAAGCCGTGCTGTGTTTTACCCAAGAGATTGCCTGCGCCCCTGATTTCCAGATCCTTCATGGCAATCTTATATCCTGATCCCAAGTCCGTAAGTTCTCTTAGTGCATTCAGTCTTTTAAGAGCGGTTTCCGTAATTGCCCTGTCTCTTCTGTAGAGCAGAAATGAATATGAACTTCTGCCGGATCTTCCGACGCGGCCTCTGAGCTGATACAGCTGAGAAAGTCCGAATTTATCCGCATCTTCTATAATAATGGTATTAACATTTGCTATATCCATTCCCGTTTCCACTATTGTGGTGGAAACAAGCACATCCGTCTCTCCCTCTGTAAATGAGAGCATTACTCTTTCAAGCTGTTTTTTGTCCATTTGACCGTGAGCATATGCAAATGTTACGTCCGGCATCATTTCCTCTAATTCCCTCGTAACGTTTTCTATGCCCTGAACCCTGTTATTTACGTAATATACCTGACCGCCTCTTGCCACCTCTCTTGTTATGGCCTCTTTCACAATCTGCATATTGTGTTCCGTAACAAAGGTCTGTATGGGCATTCGGTCTACCGGCGGTTCTTCAAGAGTGCTCATGTCCCTTATACCCGCAAGGCTCATATTGAGCGTTCGCGGAATCGGAGTCGCGGACAGGGCCAGCACGTCAACATTTGCTTTGAGTTTTTTCAGTTTTTCTTTATGTGCAACTCCGAAGCGCTGTTCTTCGTCAATTATCAGAAGTCCCAGATCTTTAAAAGCCATGTCCTTTGACAATATTCTGTGGGTGCCTATTACAATGTCCGTATTGCCCGCGGCAACATCTTTTGCAACGGCTCTGTTTTCGGCTGCCGTACAAAACCCCGACATATGAGCTATTTTAACCGGAAATGACGAAAATCTATTAACAAAAGACAGATATTGCTGTCTTGCAAGTATTGTCGTCGGTGCAAGAAACGCCACCTGCTTTCCGTCGTTTACCGCTTTAAACGCTGCTCTCATGGCAACTTCCGTCTTGCCGAATCCGACGTCTCCGCATATAAGCCTGTCCATTATTCTGTCGCTTTCCATATCGGACTTAATGTCTTCCACCGCAGCCAGCTGGTCATCGGTTTCCTCATACGGAAACAGCTCTTCAAATTCTCTCTGCCATTCGTCGTCTTCACTGAATCTGTATCCCTTAAGCTGCATTCTGCGTGCATATATCTCAATAAGGTCTTTGGCCGTTTTTTCCGCAGACTCTTTTGCCCTTCTTTTTGCATTGCTCCATGCAACACTTCCCAATTTATTGACCGTTGGTTTTTTATCCGTATCCGCATTGGCATATTTTTGCAGCACGTCAGCCTGAGTTGCAAGAACATATACGGCGCTGTTTCCGGCATATTCTATTTTTACGTAATCCTTATAAACATTGTCGGTCTTAATCCGCTCTATGCCCCTGTATATACCTATTCCGTGACTTTCGTGAACAACGAAATCTCCCGGAACCATATCCAGCTCCGTAATGTCTATATGCTTTCTTTTCTGCTTCTTTCTCTTTTTATCTTTGAATATGTCATTTTCCGATATACATACAAATTTATTTTCTGGATATTCAAAACCCTCGCTTAAGCCTCCCAACATAACCGCCGTCGTTCCTGGCACCAACTCGCCGTAATCCGACGAATTATATGCTCTGATTTCATTGTCCGACAGCTCTTTTATAAGCCTTTCTTTTCTTGCAGTTGAACTTGTAACGAGGCAGATGCGGTAATTTCTCTTTTGGTAACTTTTCAATTCTTTAATGAGCAAATCGAAAGCATTATTATAATTTTCCGATGAAACGGCTCTTATATTTATCGTACAGTCAGCTTCAATGTCACGGAGCCTGCTGTCAAATGACGTAAAAACACAGCATTTTCGGCTTTTAAGAGATTTGTACATATCAAGAATGTTTTTAAGCCCGTGAGTTTGTGACTCCAGACAGTAACCTTCCGCATATCTGCTCTCCATGCTTGACATATATTCCGAATTTAATTCTTCGAAGCGCTCCGTAATAAGCATAGGCTCAACAACGGAAATGAGAGTATTGTCTCCGAAATAATCCAATAAATACGATATGTTCTTTTCATAATATGATATGAATTTCGGATTGGGCGAATTGCTTTCGGCAACGGCGGCAAGCGCTCTGAGTCTGTTGCATCTCTCATATGTAACCGCATCCTTTTTTGTATTGTTGTCTCCCAATTCGTCAAGTCTTACGGCAATATCCGACAAAATATATCCTGCCGCATCCCGTATCTCCTCATCGGAAAACAACATATCCGTGGCGGGGAATATTCTCAGCATGTTCGTTTCCGAAATACTCTTCTGAGTTTCCGCATTAAATGTTCTTATGCTTTCCACGCTGTCTCCCCATAATTCTATTCTTACGGGAGTATCTGACGTTACGTCGAATATATCAATAATTCCGCCTCTTATTGCGAATTGCCCGGCTTCATTGACAATACTTCGGCGTTCATATCCCATTTTCACAAGTTCTTCAGCCAGTCTGTCCGTGTCCGTCTCATCATTTGCATATATATACTTTATTGACTTTTTGTATTTTTCAATGGGTATAAGCATATCAAGGCATGCATCTGCGGTTGTAACAACCGTTATGGGCTCATTGTTCTCCGTACATTCAATATATCTGCTTATGCATCCAAGCCTTTTATACATTATCTCGTTGCCATGCATTCCCACATTGTAGAATATCGCGTCTTTTGCGGGATAATATACGGCGTTTATTCCCAGAAAAGCCATGTCGCCCGTCATTGTTATAGCCTTTTGCTCGTCGCTTACAATTATTACATGGGCTTCCGCGCCTGTCCGCTGTCTTACCGATTCCGAAATATGAGCGACCTGTACGCCGCTTAATCCCGTAAAATGTACTGTTCCGTTATCCTTAAGTACCTCAGCGCCTTTGTTTATTCCGCTGAATTCATGTGAAATATTTAAAAAGTCTTTCATAATCACAATCCGTTATACATATTCATTGCAAATCCGATTCCCCTGTCAAGGATTGATTCAACAGCCTCCGCTGCCAGTCCGACGGATTTGTCCATTATTTCACGCTCATCCTTTTTGAAGTGTCCCAGTACCCAGTCAGCCAAATCGTAATGCATGGGTTTCTTCCCGACTCCCACTCTAATCCTTTGGAAATCCTGCGTACCCAGTTCATTTATCAGATTTTTTATTCCGTTGTGTCCTCCCGCGCTTCCGTTAGGTCGTATTCTTATTTTGCCGATGTCAAGCGACACGTCGTCATATATAATCAGCACATCGCTTATATCCAAAGAATAGTAATCCGCAAGTCCGGCCACACATACGCCTGACAGATTCATAAATGTCTGCGGTTTTACGAGAATGACTTTTTCGCTTCCGATCATTCCCTTCCCCACAAGACCGTGCTTCTCCATACTTTTTACCGCAATATTGTACTTTCCCGATATCCTGTCAATTACTTCAAAACCAATGTTGTGTCTTGTATTTTCATATTCGGCTCCCGGATTGCCGAGTCCCGCTATTAACTTCATATTAATCACCGTTCCTGTTTCTTATTCTCATTAAAGGGCGTCTCAAAGGATACAGCGCATACCACAGTCTGCTGTATAACCTGTAACCGATGTCCGTCACCTTTATTGTTTTATTGTTCCTTATGAGCCCCGTCATTATTCCGATGACGGCATCTTCCTTTACATATTCTTTATTAATGCAGTTATCCCCGAGGATGAGATAACCGTCTTCCAGAACGTCCACAATTCGATGCATTACATTTTCACCGTTTGGGCGCTCAAAAAGGACAACGTCATATTTTTTAAGGCGTTGTCCCGTATTTCTCTTTTCTATTATCATAACATCCCGTCCCTCTTTTATGAGCGGTCTCATGCTTACGCCCTTGTTGGGATACAGAAAGTTACCGTGTTTTTCCAGCTGCTCTCTTATTGTCGTATTCATAAATTCAATCAATTATGTCTGTCGTCTGCAATTATTGATAATATCCGATTATTTATAATAAAAATATATCCCGCTGTCCGCGGGTTTAATTATTTAAGTGAACTACTCAAATATAATCTTTTATATATTCATATACACATTTTGCCGAGTCGACGGAATCGGTGCAATATATATTATATACGGGGACATTTGCCGTAAGCATATCAATAAGACTTATGGTCTTTTGCATCTTTCCCGCATCTTTGCTTTTATATACCTGCTGCATTAAGATGCCCCACATTTCATTTTTACCGATACTCTCTACCCGGTTCTCTCCCCTGTTCAGTTTGAAAATAAATTTCAAAGGAACCTTTATATTGCTGTTTCGACCCAGTTTCCCGGACCATGGGGTTCCGTAAACGGCTGCGCCGCTCCCGCTTACTTTAACGAGAGGTTTGTCGTCATTTATCATAACAACCCTGTCTCCGAAACACTCCTGCCAATGTTTTGAATGTGTAGACTTCCCCACGCCGCTGTCGGCTGTAAATATAATTCCGTTTCCGTCTATTGATACGGATGAACCGTGCAGCAGTATGATGTCTCTGTCTATAAGTTCCTCCGCAATTTTTCTGTATACGGAGATTATTTCCAAATATGAATCCGGGTAATCCTTAGGTATGGTCTGCTTATGTATTCCGTGGGTTTCCTCATATGCTCTCTCAAAGGCTATGTCTTCAGGCTCCGTCACCAGCGTAATATCCGCTTTGTCTTCCGTGCATATATAATCTTTACAGAATTCATATATCGCCTCATACATGGGCTTTATACAAATCCTTGTATCCGCAATATTAATATAAAACTCCTTCATCGTCACTCCGTTAGAAAAAACCTCCAAGCCTTTCGGCTTGGAGGTAAGATCAAAATGTAATTATGGATTGTATTTATAATCCTTTTCACATTCACCCTGTGTATTACATGCACAGTCATAGCAATCACTCTTTGTGATAATATCGCTTGAATCAATGTTAAGGATATCCATATTCATTTCTTCGTACTCTTTTTTCTGCACAGCCGCACCTCTCTGAAATATAATTTTTATTTAAATAAAGACACGAATTTCTTCGCATCTTTGCGCACGAAATTCTGTGTGTTGATACTTCTGTTATCATATCTTAGAACGGCATTAATGTCAACTTTTTCACAGCCGTAGAATCGCCCGTTTTTACCTGTTTTTATGCATACTTCTGACACATTGACCGCCTGCATTAAATCTTTTGTATTATTGTGTTTTAACACTTAATAATACACGTCGATATAATCCGAATATCCCGCTGCGTTTATATGCTCATATGCTTTTAACTCATTCAGTCGCAATCATGGTCATCGTCATCGCAATCGCAGTCACAATCATAATCATAATCCCTGCTTCTGCTTCCGGATGAGCCGAAAGCCGATCTTTTGCCCGTTTTTTTACCCGAACCGAATATGGAACTTCTTCCTGATGAGGAACTTCTTCCCGATGACCTGTATGACGATCTTGAGTATTCTCTTTCACATTCGCAGTCATCGTCATCTTCACACTCGCATTCGCAGTCATAGTCATCGTCATCGCTTTGATAATCGTCCGAACAATCGTAAACGCCGCCGTTTGTAATAAAATCTTCAGAGTCTGTCACTATGTCCGATTCAAAATATTCTTCTTTTTGCATTGGTACCCCCTTGAACACATTTTAAAACGTATAACAAATGGTATCTCACATACATGATCTATGTAGTTTCTCATTAAAAAATAACGAAAAACACACGCCTTCGTCAATATTCTAAATCGTCCTCGTGTCAGTATTTTTACACTTCACTTATTGTGTAGCCTTTGTTTCTTTCCGCTCTTTTTCAACGGATAATTCATGAAGTATGGTTCGTTTGTTCTGAGCAATAATCTCATCTCTTTCCGAAACTGAACATGAATGGCTTATAGGGCAGTTTTTTAATTTATAACACGCAGGGTATGCCGGACACGAATCACATTCGGCTCCCTCTTCTTCCCGTTCCTTCCACTCCTCCACGGCCTCCATGTCCGTATAATCGCTGTCTATATGTCCTATGGTTTTGTCGTCGAGGAAGTGTTCGCACTTGATAATAAGTCCGTCCGGACCGAATCCAACATGATTGTCATTATCCGCCATACAGCCTGTTATTCTCAATTTCAGTCCTGATTTCAAATATGAACCCAGTCCGAGATTGTTTAATTTATCCGATAATTTAATGATGTTGTTAACAAGGTCTTTCTTTGAGTCTTCTTCCCGATCCATTTCTTCAAACAGACCTCCCACATACGCCGTAACCCTGTTAACATCGGAAAACTCATGTCCGAGAATATCCGCAAACTTATCCATATCGTCATAATTATAAGCCCCGACATTAAGACGTATGTTGACGCTTATGTTATTATCCGAAAGCATATGTATATTTCTTATTACCCTGTCATAGGGATGTGCCGAAATCTCTTCATTTACGTATTTACCGGCATAATTATATATATCGGCATCATTTTTATTATAATAATTCTTTGTTTTATTATATACGTCTCTTGTGCCGTCAAGTGTAATCTGTATGTTTTTGAGATTCCATTTGTCTTTTGCGCGCTTAATAAGTTCGTCATTAAATATATATCCGTTGCTTATCATTACCGACGAATATTCTATGTTCCCGTCTGCCAGACCTTCGCATATTATATCAATGATATCTGGGCGCATCAGGGGCTCTCCCCCGAACCAGCTCAAAGTTACGTGCCTGCCGTTATGATGAGTCTTAATATAATCAACTATCTTTCCGGCCGTTTCCTCCGTCATATCCCTGTACTTTATCCCATGCTCATAACAATAAAAACACCTGGCATTGCATCTTGTGGTGGTAAGTATCTTATATGATGTTATTCCTCTTTTTTTGTTTATAAGCTTGCAGGCAAGTCTCAATTCTTCCACAAGATTTTTCTCGTCAAAATCCGCAGGAACAATAAACCAATGTTTAAGCAGATGCGACAATAATTCGTCTTTTGAAATGTCTTCCCATCCCAAATTCTTCAAAAATCCGTTCAATACGGCTTTAATACGGCCGTCAATCCTAATAACCGTATCATTTTCCGGATTTTCCGAGGCCCGTAACAAAACGGCGGCATCTTTTGATAAACATCGGTTAAATTCATCAATTCCGATATACAAAAGTTCCCCCGACATATAATTATTTACGGCAAATCCGTCTTCATAAGGAATGAATACCGTCCATTTTAATAATCTGTATGAATTGCTTTTATTCTTCTGCAGACCGGCAATGTCAAGCACAGCCTGCTCCGGAGATACAACAACACGCATAATCAGTCCTCTATGGCATCTATGCTTTTGAGCTTTTCCAAGACCTTGTCCAGGTCCGATTCCAGCTTTTCGACGGGAGCATCATATGTATCCGTCAGTTTTTGCAATATTTCTTCCTTAGTTGTGCCTTCCTTTAACATGTCGACAACAAATGCCGCCGTTGAATTACTTCTTACGATTCCCTTAAAACTGCTTTCCGAGTTATCGACAGGAACCATAATCTGTCCGTCCGCCACCTTTTGTGTACAAAATGTTTTCTTAAGTTTCATAATCCCTCCATTCGATAAAAATAAAAACCGTAAATTATCGCAGTCATATGGCTCTAATTATACGCCGTAAAAGTAAAAAGCCAAATTAATTATCCCATAATTTACCGGATATTTAATTACTTAATTAAGTTTAGACACAGGCGGGAAGATTTGTGACTTTTTTTCTTCTCATATGTGCTAATATATAAAATAATATCCTGCTTTTCGTATACGGAATCTCACAATAGTTACGGAAGCGGAAAATACAGTATTTAAAGGTGTTTTTATGTCTAAAGATTACAATCCCGGATTTAAGAGTCTGATCTATCTTACGGCATGCGCTCTTAATGACAAGGCTCCGAATATGAAGTCTGTGCCGGACAATGAACTGTTCCGAATTTTCGAACTCAGCAAGCTGCACAGCGTTACATCCATTGTGTCGTTTGCATTTGATAAATGTGACGATGACAGGCTGACAAACGACTATAAACTGGCATGGGATATGTCCGCCGTTACCGCATTTAAACGGCGTGCATTATTTGATGCCGAGAGGTCGCAGATATGCGCCTTTCTTGAACAAAAAGGCATTTGGCATATTCCCCTTAAGGGTGTTATACTCCAGGATCTGTACCCTCACTACGAAATGAGGGAAATGGCCGATAACGATTTGCTCATTGACGATCGATACAGGGAAGATATTAAAAAATATATGCTCAACCGCGGTTATAATATTCACTTTGCGGGTGTTACCAATCACGACGAATATACCAAGGCGCCGGTTTATAACTTTGAATTTCACACAAGACTGTTCCAATACACCTTCAGTGAAAAATTTGCCGATTATTACTCCGATGTAAAAAGAAGGCTCATAAAAGATCCTGACTCGGAATACGGATTTCATTTTAACAATGAGGATTTTTACATATATATGACGGCTCATGCATACAAGCATTTCAAAGAGGGCGGAACCGGCGTAAGGTCTCTTACCGACGTATATATATTCAACAAAGCATACGGCGATATATTAGACAGGAAATATATTTCCGATGAGTTGGAAAAGCTTGGAATTCGCGGTTTTGAAGTTATGTGCCGAAATGTCTCAAAGCTGTTATTTGCGGACCCGGACGCCGCATTAAGTGCAATAGAGGTGCTGACGCCTTCTCAAAGAAGATTTCTTGTGTTCCTGTCTCACACCGGTGCATACGGTACGGACGAGGAATTTGTTAAGAGTAAGTTCAAAAAAATCACCGGCAGTGATAAAATGACCTTTGCAAATAAACTGAAATATTACAACAGCAGACTGTTCCCGAATGAAAGTTACTACAGGGAAGCCCATCCGTTTCTGTATAAGCACAAGTTTTTAAGACCCGGTTTTCTGATGTACAGGGCCGTAAACAGGCTTATTGTCAACAGAAAAAAAATCATAGGCGAACTCAAAACCATAAATAAAAGGAAGTAGCAGCTGCACATTCTCTTTCTGTTGCATTATTTATTTTACTTAGGAGATAACTATGAGTGTTTATAATTTAGATTTAAATAATCCAATCCATGTCCATTTTATCGGGATAGGAGGAATAAGCATGAGCGGAATAGCTCATATATTGCTTTCCAACGGATTTAAGGTTACGGGTTCCGACATGAATAGATCTGCCGTTACGGAAGAACTTGAAGCCATGGGCGCAAAGGTTATGACTCCTCAGAAAGCCGAAAATATTACGGATGACATCGATCTTGTGGTTTATACCGCCGCCATTCATCCGGATAATCCCGAATTTTCGGAATGTGTAAAGAGAAATATCCCAATGGAAACACGCGCCGATATACTCGGACAGCTTATGAAAAGCTATAATAAATCAATTTGCGTATCCGGAACTCACGGCAAAACGACAACCACTGCCATGCTTGCTCAGATTCTCATAAGCGCGGAAGCCGACCCAACGGTTTCTCTCGGCGGTATTCTGCCCGCTTTCGGCAACATAAGGATAGGAAAAAAAGATGTTATTGCGGTGGAGAGCTGTGAATATACCAACAGTTTTCTGTCTTTCTTCCCTACTACCGCCGTCATACTTAACATTGCGCCGGATCATCTCGATTTCTTTAAGGATCTTGAGGACATAAGAAATTCATTCAGGCGATTTGCGGAACTGGTTCCGAAAAGTACGGGCAAAGTCGTAATTAACAGCGAAATAGAAAACATTGATTTCTTTAAACCCGAAGGAATTTCAGACTTTGTTACTTTCGGTCCGAATTCCGAAAGCGATTATTATGCAGCGGATGTCGCATATGATAAAAACGGCTTTGCTTCGTATACTCTTGTATGTAAGGGGGAAGAATCCGTTAAAATACAGCTTCATGTTCCCGGATTTCACAATGTATTAAATTCCCTTGCCGCCGCTGCCGCCGCTCATATTAACGGAGTTGATTTTGAGAGCATTGCAAAAGGGCTTTCACAATTTACCGGAACAAAAAGAAGATACGAATATAAAGGTGAGGTAAACGGCATAACCATAATAGACGATTACGCTCACCACCCCGATGAAATAAGAGCTACCTTGTCCGCAATAAAAAATACGGAGCGCAACAGCCTATGGGTCGTTTTTCAGCCGCATACATACACAAGAACGAAAGCTCTTTTAAACGAATTCGCAGAGTGCCTTTCCCTCGGAGACGGAGACCATGTTATTATCGCCAAGATATATCCGGCAAGAGAGGAAGATATCTACGGCGTTCATTCTGAAGATCTTGCTGCTCTTATTTCCGACGGAGGAGCGGACTGCGTATGCATCAACTCCTTTGAAGATATAGCGCGCTACGTTAAGGAACATGCAAAGCCGGGGGACTGTGTGCTTACAATGGGAGCGGGAGATGTATACAAAGTAGGTGAATTGATGCTTAAATAACGTCATACCGTAAATGTATTCTCATGTCGTAAGGCATACAGTATACGTATGAAAATTTATAATTGTTAAGGAGATTCTGATGGGAAATATAGCTATTTCTTCTAACAAGACTAACATGTACACAAACATATCCAATGACTTTATCGATAAATATATCGGCACTGACGGAACGACTTTCAAGGTATATGTTTATCTTTTGAGTCTTACACAACAGAATATTACTATCAGCTCCATGGAATCCATCGGAATCATATTGGGAATTGATGCATTTACACTTGAATCTGCCCTTTTGTATTGGCAGTCCGAAGGTCTTATATCATTGTCTTTGGATAACAACAACAATATAACCGGAATAGTTATAAATGACGCCGACAGAAGAAATAACGGCTCCCGTCGAAGGACCGTTATCCCGAAACGAATCGACGGCATTATTCCTCCCGGCGCCGACTCCGATACAATACGCACGTATCCCGGTCATGACGGAAGAGACGTCAGCGATGTCACCGGAAAACCTGCGCCGGCCGCCGCAGGCGATACCAATAATCCGAGAAGGCAGCAGATATACGAAGATATAAAGAACAATGCAATGAAGGCTCTTATGCCTGAACACGATTCCATAAAAGAAGTTGTATTTTATGCCGAGAAATATCTTGACATACAGGTCAACGAGTCTAACAGAGAACGTCTTATATCCATATACAATCATCTGTACGGAAATGTGGATCTTGTTGAACATCTGCTTATATACGCCGCGGAGCACCACAAAAAGAACCTGCGTTATCTGGAAAAAATAGCCGTTGACTGGAACCGTAATCACATAAGAAACAGGGAAGATGCCGATAATTATCTCAAAAATTTCACGGATTACTACGGTCGTGTTATCCGGGCCTATGGCATAAGAAACAGAGATCTTAACGACGAGGAACTTGAGAATGTAGATAAATGGTATGACATGTTCCATACCAACAGCGACCTTATTATAGAGGCCTGTAACAGAACCATGAGAATATGCCACGAACCGGCCTTCGGTTACACCGACAAAATTCTTTCAGAATGGTACAGCAGAAATGTTTCCACCATGGAAGATGTTTTAAAGCTGGATACGGAACACAGAAACTCCGAAAGCAAAAAATATTCCAAATATTGCAATACAAAAAAAGTCAATGCGTCATTTAACTATGAGAACCAGAGAGACAACATTGATTTTGACAAGCTTGAGGAAGAACTTATTGCTCCCAAGAAATACCGCACCGACAACTGATAAGGAGTAGCATATGCCTCTTACTAATCAACAATATAACGCCGTTACACGTCAATATGACCTTATACGAATTAAAAACAGGCATATTCTTGACGACAGGATTAAAGATGTTTTGGCAAAAGCCCCCGAATATTTCGAATTTGATAAAAAGATAAGCGAATTATCGGTAGAAGCTTCAAAACGGATACTTTCTCCCGGAATAACGGATGATGAAAAAAAAGAAATAAAAAAAGATTTGGACGCAAATCTGCGGGATGCCGAAAATGCCAAAAAAGAAATCTTGGTTCGATTATATAACGATCCGAATTATCTCGATCCTATATACACCTGCCCTAAGTGCAAAGATACCGGTTATGTGGACAATATAACGGAATACAGCATGAAGTCTCAATGCGAATGTTTTAAGAAAAAAGCGATAGAGCTTATATACGGCGACTCAAACCTTAAAAATATTACATCGGGTGAGAACTTTAATACATTTGATTTAAGCCTTTATCCGGATACTCCTTCAGAGGAGCTCTCAGGCGTCTCTCCCAGAGAATATATGGGAAAACTCGTTAATGAAACAAAGAACTTCGTTCGGGATTTCGACAAAAAGCACGGCAATTTTCTGTTTTACGGAAAAGCCGGCGTCGGAAAAACATTTTTATCGAATTGTATTGCTTCGGAGCTTATCAAAGGTGTACACAGCGTAATTTACTTTACCGCAACGGATCTGTTCGACAGCCTTCGTAAAGATATTGCAAGAAACGGCTTCTACGATGACTCTTCCTCCGATGGACTCGGTCGGGAAGATATCGTATATTGCGATTTGCTTATTATAGATGATTTGGGAACGGAATATCCCAATCAATTCACCGTCAATAAGCTTTTCAACATTATAAATGACAGACTTCTTAACAATAAGTCCACAATCATTTCCACCAATCTGTCTCTTAAGGAATTAAGAGATGTATATACCGAAAGAACCTTTTCAAGACTGGTCAACCTGTATAATATACGAAAAATAGTCGGCAACGATCTCAGATATGTATTAAGAGACAAATATCTGTAATCCGCATTCAAATATGTATACATATACATCCACTTATTTATAAATACCGTTTGACTTAATCATTTATAAAGGTTAATATTTTTTTAATGTATATTCTTGAATAATTATTGGGGAGGACATATTATATGCCACGCGACGAACGCCATATTGAAAATATACCTTACGGTTCACTTGGAATCATACCTTTAAAGAGCTGCTCCGCACTCGGTGAAAAGGTTGACAAATACCTTGTGGAATGGAGAAACAGAAGATCCGATTCCACAAATTTAAACGGATATAAAAAAGACTCTTACATTATCCCGGTTGAGACCCCACGTTTCGGATCAGGCGAGGCGAAAGCCGTTATCAACAGCTCCGTAAGAGGAAACGACCTGTTTATTATGGTTGATGTTGTAAATAACAGTCTTACATATAAAATGGGCGGTTTTATTAACCATATGTCCCCTGACGACCACTATGCCGACGTTAAGCGTGTTATTGCCGCCGCAAGCGGTAAGGCAAGAAGAATAAATGTTATTATGCCTTTCCTCTATGAAAGCAGACAACATAAAAAGACTGCCCGCGAATCTCTCGACTGTGCATATATGCTCCAGGAGCTTGTGGCCATGGGCGTTGACAACATTATTACATTTGATGCTCATGATCCGAGAGTTCAAAATTCAATTCCTCTCAGCGGATTTGAATCAGTGTCATGCACATATCAGTTCATTAAATATCTCCTTCTCAATGTAAGCGATCTTACCATCGACTCAGACCATATGATGGTTATCAGCCCCGATGAAGGCGGCATGGGAAGAGCCGTATACTTTGCCAACATTCTCGGTCTTGACATGGGGATGTTCTACAAAAGAAGAGATTATACAAAGGTTGTTGACGGAAGAAATCCTATAGTTGCTCACGAATTCCTCGGAACAAACGTTGAGGGCAAGGATGTGGTTATTATAGACGATATGATTTCTTCGGGAGAAAGTATGCTTGAAGTGGCTGCCGAACTTAAGGCAAGAAAGGCAAGAAGAGTATTCTGCGCTACAACTTTCGGTCTTTTTACAAACGGATTTGACAAATTCGATCAGGCTCACAAGGACGGTATTATCGACAAGGTACTTACAACCAATCTTATTTATCAGTCTGAAGAACTTCTCAAAAAGCCATGGTATATCAATGTTGATGTAAGTAAATATATTGCTCTTATTATAGATACCATCAATCACGATGCTTCTATCAGCAATCTTCTTACTCCCGTTGATCGTATCCAGGAGAAAGTTAAGGAATATAACGCAAGTAAAGAAACAATAGATATTGATATTTGAATGTATAATATGCGGTATTACTGATATATCCGGTATAACCGTACATAAAAAGGCGTTACGCGGGAAACCCGGCGGAACGCCTTTTTATTTTCTGCATCTTAAAATGTTTTGTGAAATATTCAGTTCTCTTTTGCTTTATGCAGTCTGCGGACAAGCATTACGGAAATCGCTCCTCCCACTGCGGATAAAAGAATAATGTAAAGTATTATGCCGTTATTGTCGCCCGTCTTTGGCGAACCGACAGCATTATCTGCCTTATATGCGTTATTTACATTATCTGTCTTATTTTCGTTATTTGCGTTATCTGCATTATCCTGATAAGTATTTACACTCTCTTTATCAACATAAGTATTGTCCTCATTGCCGTTATTATTTTTATCCGTATCTTCCGAATTTGACACGGAATCAGCAGTATAATCGCAATACAAATATCCTTCCGTCAAAGCTCCCGACTCAACGCCGTCGTTAAATCTGAACACAGGCCGTGCTCCGTCAACGGTATAATCCGCATCCGCAACGGCAAATCCCTCGTTATTTGCCGTAACGTCAACCCCCGAAGCCGGAAGAACATGATAAATATCAGGGTTTTCGCTTCCGTTAAATGTTATTTTTGCGCTTTTATTTCCAAAGCCGTTGTCCGCCGCAACCCACAGACATTTCTCATATTTGTCGTAATCAAGTCCCATTGCTCCGCCCAGCTTTGAATCAATATCCGCAATCTGAACAGAACTTCCGTCTTCATTTAACACATATGCATATACGTGTCCGTTATCTTCCAGAGCAACAAAGAATATTCCACCGGAATATGCATTTGGATAATCGGCAATGTCAAATATGCTTCCGGTATTTTTATCCGTTAGTTTGCCTGATATATCTTCCGCAGATACCCATTCAACGGCCTCAATACCCATGTTGGCCTTAACCTGAGGAAGAGATGACGTGAGATTCCATTCTTTTAACGCCGTAAGGTCCTCTCCCTCCGCATTCGGATCCACCATAAGCACTGTATTATTATTTACGTTCTTTGCGCTGTTGTCTCTTTCGGCGGCCACATATACAAGACCTTTTCCGTCTACGGTTATACCCTCTGTATCGGGACCTGCGGCGTCGGGATCTGCGGCATCCTTTTGAAAGCGAACTCTTTTACCGTTTTCAAATCCGCTTGCAAAACTGATATTTCCGTCCTTTGAAACATCCATAATCCAGAATTTCCCGGTACCGTTGTCAACCGCATACAGCTGTCCGTTATGAAAATCAAGCCCCGAAGAATCCTTTAAAAACATGGCTTCTTTATCTATTGTTTTCACTTCGTCCGGTCCCGGCCAGTTTATCGTTTCGGGCTCATCTGTCTTTGGAGTATCCGAAGGCGTATCACTTTTATCCTCAAACAGTTCGTTAGGAGCATTTTTTGTCTCTTTCATAACTTGGAATTCGCCGGTTCCCTCCGGATATCTTCCTATTGAAGCCAACGCCGTATCACCGTTATATGAAGCATGTTTCTCCCATGAACATTGATCCAAAAGTACTCCGTTATTGTCATAGAGCCTTATTGAATCGCCGCTTCCTATTCCTATGGCGGTTTCAAATGTTCCCTCAGTATAGGAGCTTCCGGAATAAATGAGACCGTTATCCTGTGCATCCGCAACGTAACGTCCTCCGGCTTTGATAACCGTGCCCGTAGGGAATTTCCATCTGTGATCGTCAGAATTGTCCCTTATTTCATATCCCGACAGGTCCACATCGGATGAACCCGTATTAATTAACTCCACCCAGTCGTCAGGCGAAGAATTCACCTCATTTATCAGAACTGCCGAATTGCTCTCTCCCGCATATGACATTTGCGCCATGAAAGGCGCCGTAACTGACGCCCCGGTTATAATTGTACTGAGTAACGTTCCGGCAATAAGTCGCTTTTTCATATGATTTTCCCTTTCGATAAGTAAATTTTTATATTTTGCCGTCTGATGATTCTGTCTGCTCATCCGTTGTTTTAAAAACAAGTATTGCTTTCGCTGAATTTGTAATAGACATTGTTACAAGTTCATATCCGTTTTCAGCCATTTCATTTGCCTTACTCTCTATTGCGGAAGACATGCTCTTTGTTTTCGGAGCATAATCTATGATTACGGTTTTATAACTCATGTTTACCTCCTTATTTTTGAATATGTATTTCACCGGAATAAATCAAATAATAAAACTCAGGCTTTGATTTTTATATCACAACCGTGTCATATCCGTATAATGTCCGTATTATATCCGTGTAAAATATTTATGCGACTTATAACAATGGGTACATATTGTAAAAATAAACCCTCACTTTACACAAAATTTACATGCCCGTGACTTTATATCGTGTAAAAAGTAGTATTATATTATTGTTAAATATTATTCAGTGGGAGAAAACAATGAATTACTCAATAATTGATATCGGATCCAACTCCATCAGAATGTCGGTATACCGTACCGATAAAAAAGGCGGCTTTACACAGCTCTTCTCAGAGAAAGAAATGGCCGGACTTATAAACTACATTGCGGATAACAAAATGACCGAAGACGGCATTGATAAAATATGTGATGTATTGGATGAATTCCTCACCATTTTATCAAGACTCGGCATGGATAATCCCGTCGTGCTCGGTACCGCCGCTTTGCGTAACATTGACAACACCGAATATACGGTTCAACAGGTGCATGAAAGAACAGGTGTGAAAATACAGGTTTTATCTGGAGAAGATGAAGGCCGTATAGGTTATATCGGCGTGCACAATGAGACCAACCTCGAAAACGGTCTCATGGTCGATATAGGCGGAGGAAGCGTGGAATTTGTACGGATCAAGGACGGTGACATATACGGTTCAAAAAGCTATCCTTTAGGCTCTCTCAGTCTGTTTAAGGCCAATGTTTCCAAAATATGGCCTACCAAAAACGAGCTTTCTTCCATAGAGCATACCGTCGGAGAATTATTGTCCGATCCCGAACTTAATGACATGAGAACGGAACAGATATGCTTCATAGGCGGAACCGCCAGAGCCGTTTTAAAAATCTGCAACCGTTACTTTAAAAAGCCCCGGGATAACCAAAATTTAGCCCCAAAAGAACTTATTGAAACGGTTCGATTGC
Organism: Howardella ureilytica; assembly: GCF_054657495.1. Taxonomy (NCBI): domain Bacteria; kingdom Bacillati; phylum Bacillota; class Clostridia; order Eubacteriales; genus Howardella; species Howardella ureilytica. Next base: position 42,211 of record NZ_BAAHYP010000009.1, read on the forward strand.
TTAAAAGTAAATCTACCGAGGCAAGAAACCTTGTGTTAAAGGTCTGCCCGGATCGTATACATACCATCATACCCGGAACTATATTTCTTACGGGAATTGCCAAACATACCAAAGCGAAGGAAATTTTTATAGGAAAATACGGTTTAAGGGAGGGATATTTATGTCAGAGAATAAAAAATTGACGGATCTTTCTTTTACGCAAAATCGTGAACTGAGTTGGCTGCGCTTTAACGATCGAGTTCTTTCCGAAGCCGAAAACAGTTCTGTCCCCCTTATGGAAAGATTCCGATTTATATCTATTTTCACAAGCAATCTGGATGAATTCTTCATGGTACGTGTAGGCAGTCTCTTCGATCTTGCCGCAATTACTCCGGATTACATAGACTCCAAATCGGGTGATACTCCCGAAGAACAGCTAAACAACATATTTTTCACCGTCAGACCTCTGTATAAAAAAAGGGATATGATTTACGGCAACGTAACCAAAGAGCTGTCAAACAGAGGCGTCATCGAGCTGTTATTTGACGAACTTACCGATGCGGAAAGAGAGTATGTTATAGACTATTCAAAGGAATATATCAAACCTCTTATTTCACCGCAAATAGTCAATTCCAGCCATCCTTTTCCGGAGATAATAAATAAAAACATATACATTGCCGCATTACTGGAAGAAAAAAAGAATGAGCGTGTCGGACTTGTTGAAATTCCCGATTCCGTTCCGAGAATTATTATGCTCCCCGGCGACGGATGCCGATATATACGAACCGAGGAAGTCATTAAGTCATATATTAAAAAGATATTCCCTTCTTATGACGTAATAGACAGCATAATTTTCCGCGTTACCAGAAACGCCGACATAACTCTTGATGAAGAAAAGTTTGACGACGACGGTACGGATATGATTGCCCATATGGAAAAAGTCCTAAAGAAGAGAAAGCGCCTTGCGCCTGTCAGATTGGAGATAAACGGAGATTCCGAAAAGCTTGAAGAAATGCTCATTAAGAAACTCTCCATAAAAAAGGAGCAGGTTTTCAGATGCGAATGTCCCCTTAATCTTGAATATGCATATTCGCTGAAACCTAAAAGCCGTTCCCTCTACTATCCGTTATACAATCCAAAATATCCCGATTATCTGATACCTCAACAATCCATGTGGGAACAGATTGAGCAGCGTGATGTACTTCTGTTCTTTCCGTATCAGTCCATGCAGCCCTTTTTTGACCTGTTAAAAGAGGCCGCAAACGATCCGGAAGTAGTATCAATAAAGATGACGGTATACAGACTTGCAAAACATTCCGTAATAGCCAGACTGTTGTGTGAAGCCGCAGAAAACGGAAAAGAAGTTACGGTGCTTATGGAGCTTCGCGCCCGATTTGACGAAGAAAACAATATTGAATGGGCAAAGGAACTTGAGCACGCCGGTTGCAAGATAATTTACGGAAGGGAAGGTTTTAAGTGTCATTCCAAGATATGTCTTATTACAAAAAAATCCGGAAATAAAATATCTTACGTTACTCAAATCGGTACCGGTAATTATAATGAAAAGACATCGACAATTTATACCGATTTCAGCCTTATGACGGCCGATCGCAATATAGCCGCAGATGCAATAGAATTCTTTCAAAATATGATGATCGGTAACCTGAAAGGCAATTATAAGCATTTAATGGTGGCGCCGTATTCCATGAAGAACAGATTATGCGCATTAATTGACGAAGAAATAGCCAAGGGAACTCAAGGTCAGATAATAATAAAAGCCAATGCCGTAACGGACAGAGAATTAATTGACAAATTCTCGGAAGCCTCCAGGGCAGGAGTTAAGGTTATACTGATTATACGGGGAATATGCTGTATCTTACCCGGTATCAAAGACAAAACCGATAATGTTACCGTAAACAGCATAGTCGGCCGTTTCCTGGAACATTCCAGAATATATTCTTTCGGAAAGGGCGAAGATCAGAAAATGTATATTTCATCGGCAGATATAATGACGAGAAACCAAAACAAGAGAACCGAAATCGCCTGTCCCATAAACAGCACCGAAATAAAGGCCTTTCTCAACAGATACATCCGCCGTTCCCTTGCCGATAACGTAAACAGACGTATCATGCTCTCCGACGGTGAATATACAATGCCGGAATCAAAGGGAAAAGAAAGTTTTGACGTACAAAAGTATTACCTGAATCACGTTATCCATCTTGAAAAGAGCAGAATACAGAATAAAAAAATACATGTAAGCATATTGGATAAATTCTTCAGACAAAAAAAGAAGAGAAAATAATTTTCAGATAATATTTAAATATTTGAACAGGATATCCCATATTGTGAATTACCTGTAATTCATTAAAGCCTTTAGGTTAAACAATAAAACGCCGTTTATTTTGTCGTTCAGACAAAACAAACGGCGTTTTATTGTTTAACGAAATCACCGCAGAATACCGGCAAATGTTTAGCTCTTATTCTTCAATTTAATTCTTATTAGGATGGAACGTCGGAACGATATTCATAATAACCGGTCTGATATCTTCCACTTCGCTGTATGCAAGAATCTTTAAACGTCTCAAATTGTCATAGAATCTCATTTTATCCTCTATAATGATAGGCTTGCCTATGTGTATAAGCTTATTTGCGGTATCCTGTAATCCTTCTTCGTCCATAAGCAACTCTTCATATAATTTCTCTCCGGGTCTTAATCCCGTATACTCTATATTCATATCCACACCCAGAGTATACCCGGAAAGTCTGATAAGATTTTTTGCAAGATCGTCTATTTTTACGGGATCTCCCATATCAAGAACAAATATCTCACCGCCTTTGGCATATGCTCCGGCCTGAAGCACCAAGGATACGGCCTCCGGTATTGTCATGAAATATCTTATTATGTCGGGATGCGTAACCGTAACGGGACCTCCCGCTTCGATCTGCTTTTTGAATAACGGTATTACGGATCCGTTGCTTCCCAATACGTTACCGAATCTTACGGCCACAAATCCTGTTTCTGATGCCTCCGCATACATTTGAACTATCATTTCGCATATACGCTTTGTGGCTCCCATAACATTAGTCGGATTAACAGCCTTATCGGTAGATATGAGAACGAATTTCTCAGCTTTATATCTGTCAGCCATTTTAGCAACATTCCATGTACCTATGACATTGTTTTTAACAGCTTCGTTAGGGCTGTCCTCCATAAGAGGCACATGTTTATGAGCGGCCGCATGATATACTATGTCCGGACGATATTTCTTAAACAGGTTATCCATTTTCTCTTCGTTACGGACAGAACCTATAAGTGTTTCTATATGAACATTCGGCATTGACTTCTTTAATTCCTGCTGTATGTCATATGCATTATTCTCATATATGTCAAATATTATAAGTAACTTCGGGTTATGACTTGCGAGCTGTCTGCATAATTCAGATCCTATGGACCCTCCTCCCCCGGTAACAAGTATGGTTTTCCCTGATACATATCCCATAATGGAGTCCATGTCCACTGTTATGGGGTCTCTGCCCAAAAGGTCAAGAACGTCAACATTTCTTATATCCTTGACATTTATTTCACCGTCTACCATCTGATATACACCGGGAACAATCTTTAATTCGCAGTCCGTATCCTTGCAAATGTTGAGAATCTTGCTTTTCTCGGCATTTTCCATTGAAGGAATTGCAAATATAATCTGATCGATATTATATCTTTTGGCATATTCTTTAATGCTGTCTCTTCCGCCGACAACCTTTACGCCTCGTATATATCTTCCCCATTTAGCGGAATCGTCATCAATGATGCATACAACATCCTGATTTGTAAGATAACGAGAATCCTGAAATTCTCTGAGAAGCGTATTGGCTGCTTCTCCGGCGCCTATAATCATAATTCTTACGGAACCTTCCAGGTGTTTTTCCCGCTTTAAGAATATTCTCAAAAGTCTGTATATGAATCTTGACGCCGTGACTCCCAACAGCATAAAGCAGAATTGCATGAAATACACCGTTTTCGGAAGCGGGTTTCCCGTGACAAGAGTAATCAATATATATACTCCCACGGAAGAGAGACAGGCCAAAGTTATCTTATACAGTTCGGATATGGATGCATATCTCCATAAGCTGTGATACAGCTTAAAGAACCAAAATAACGCTATGGATGCGGCCGTATAAACAATGGCCGTATGCTTATATATTTCGGCATAATGATCCGGTATGGACAGTATCGAGACGTCGAATCTCATAAGCAGCGCCAATATTACGGAGGCATTCAAAACGAATATATCGACAATAAACAGAATTAACCGCCTTATAAACAATTGCCTTTTATTCTTGTTTTGATCTCGTTCCAATTTATTTCCTTTCCAAAAAGCCCTTAACAATGCCCACTGCACTTCCCAATCCGTACGCCGTGTGCATGGCACAGAAAAGAAACGGAAGAAGGAGAGTCGTCAGATTAAAGTCCTTTTTGTTTTTTATCATGGCGGACAAAGACATTACAAGCGCCATTCCGCCGTATGATTTACATACGAGCATAAGCATCTTTCTTGCATACTCGCTCTTTGTAATTCTGTACATCATAAATGTTGAAACAACAGTTGTTAAGAAAGCGAGAGGTGCCAGGTGGAACGGTCTTATACATTTTGGATTTACGAATAACGTTCTCGCAACCCAATATCCGTTACCGTATTTTTGTTTAATACTTCCGAAAAGGGTAGGTCTTATAACCTGATATGAAATAATGTCATCGTAATAAGCGAGCTTAAAACCCGCTTTTCGTATTCTGTAATTCATATCGTTATCTTCCGTCCTGATAAGATTTTCGTTGTATCTTCCCACCTTATCAAATACTTCTCTTCTAAAAGCCGCATGAAAAAGCGATGTTACATACTTGGGTTTTGAAGAATTATGCCTGCGCCTGTACGGAGCAATGCCCGCGCCGAACACGGATGTCTCGGCCATGAGAAGAGTTTTGGACATTCCGCTTCTGCTCTTTGTTATAACCGGTCTCGGTCCGCCGCATACATATTCTCCGGCCTCCAGTTTTTCAACGTTTTTTCTTATAAAATCATTCGGTATCTCACTGTGTGCATCCACTCTGAGCAGCGCCTCACCGCTGTAGTTGTCAAGAGCCACATTCCATGCACAGGGCTGAGTCACTCCCGGGTTTGAACATACTTTTACATTTCTGAAACCCATGTCCGGAATATCTTCTTTGTTAAGAAGCGCAAACCGCTCCATCATTCCTTTGGTATTATCGCCCGACATTGAATCTATAAGTAAAACTTCAATGTTTTCATGGGGATAATCCTGCCTTCTTAAACATTTTAAAAGCTCAGGAAGGTACATTTCCTCGTTGTAAGCAAATATACAAAAAGTGATAAACATATATTACTCCTAATCCATTACCGCAAAAACGGTTTTTGCCAAAATATATAAGTCTTCTCCGACCGATGCTTTTTTTATTCCTTCAAGATTATATTTCATTTTTTCCGGCAGAACTTTTCGAATATAAACATCATCCGGGTCCTTTGCTCCGTCAAGCAATTTCGCTTCATCCTTATATGCTATACTTGCAGCTGACGTAAGACCTGCGGGCATCAGAAGCGTAGCCGTCATTTCATCTGTATAATGCCTGACATATTTTTCAACTTCCGGTCTTGCACCCACAAATGACATGTCACCGCCGATAATATTGAACAGCTGCGGTATTTCATCCAACCTGTATTTTCTAAGCGTCTCGCCGATTTTTGTTATTCTTCTGTCCCTGCCCACCGTAAGAGAACTTCCCTTGTGTGCATTCTCGGTCATTGTCCTGAATTTGCATATGGGAAACTTTCTCCCATATTGTGTAACTCTGTCCTGAATAAATAAAATACTTCCGTCCGATGATTTTTTGATTTTGTATGCTATAACACCCATCGGAACGGCCAATACAACAAGAAGAGCCGTTCCCGCATAGAAATCAAATATTCTTTTAAGGCTCAGGTAGAGCCTTTTCTTTTTCAGAATATCATAATATTTTCTGACTTTTTTATTTTTCATAAATGACGGCAGTTCCCGATATGGAATTAATGACATGGCATCTCCCCGTATACTTCATTAAATTTATCTGTAACGTAACGAACATCGTCATCGCTTAAAAGCGTATGAAGCGGCAACGATATTTCGCAGCGATACATATCATATGCATTTGGATAATCCTTTATGTCAAATCCCATGTTCTTATATGCACTGAGCATCGGCAATGGCTTGTAATGAACGTTACATGCCACTCCCCTCTCGGCCATGCGTACTATAAATTCATTCCTTTCGGCCTCGTCAAGTCCGGGTATTCTCACAATCATAAGATGTCCGCTTGACGTAAAATCCTTTCCCATGTGCTCCGTAATCTCTATATCGCCCTTAAGTCCGTTTTCATACATGGATATAATTTCTCTTCTTCTTGCAAGCATTGAATCATATCTCTTTGACTGAGCTGTTCCGATTGCTGCCTGTATATCCGTCATGTTGCACTTATACAGAGGTGCCACAATATCGTATTCCCATGATCCGAGTCTGGATTTTGCAAGAGCATCTTTATTTTGTCCGTGCAATGAATAGAGCATAAATTTGTTATACAGTTCTTCGCCGTCAATTTCATCATGCTCTTTCCATGTTATTGCTCCGCCCTCGGCGGTGGTGAAGTTTTTCACCGCATGGAAAGAGAAGGAAGTAAAATCAGCGATTTCTCCGCTCATCTTTCCCTTTTGACTTGCTCCGAAGCCGTGAGCCGAATCAGCGATGATAACCGGTCTGCCGTAAGCTTCCTGATACTTTCCCTTTGCTTTAAACAGATGTTTTTCGGATTGAACAATATCCGTAATCTCATCATAATCTTCAATCACTCCCGCAAAGTCCACAGGGATTATAGCTTTTGTTCTCTCGTTAATAAGATTTTTAATCTGTTTTTTGTCAATCTTAAAAGTTCCCTTCTCAACATCAGCCATAACCGGAGTTGCACCTACATGACATACCACACTTGCGGTAGCCGTATATGTATACGCCGGAACAATAACTTCATCCCCCTGTCCTATTCCCAATATTCTGAGAGTCATCTCCATCGCGGCTGTTGATGATGAGAAACATGCCGCTTTGTCAGTGTTGCACCTCTTTGCAACTATTCTCTCCAATTCCTTGGTTTTGGGACCGGTGGTTATCCATCCGGATTTCAATGCGTCTGTAACCTCTTTTATTTCTTCGTCTGTTATATCAGGCGGAGAAAACGGTATCTTTCTGAAATCCCCTGTACTATCCATAATTAACTCCAATCTGTTATCTGTTTTCAACAAACGAAATAAGTGTGTTTTTATTGTTGAGTGCGGGATTTTCCATTACTATATGCAATAACCAGTTAAGGGTTTCACCTATTTTTTCGCCGACAATTCCAAGTTCGGTCAAATCATTTCCGTTGACTGCCAATCCCTTGAGACTGACGCAATCACCCCTGTCAAGAATTTCCTCATACAGCCTTTTTATGGTTTTTAAGTGTACATTCCTTCCCCGTGAATTCAATCCCGTATAATCTCTTTTCATTCTTCCGTCCGCTTCGGCGAATTCAAACATCAATTCAAGCAATTCCGTCCCGTATCTGTTAATCGCCTCTCTTACGGATATGTCATTCTCCTCTATAACGTCGTTGATGTCATTTTGATGTTCAATAAGCTTTACCACCGTATTAACCGTAAAGTTATCCAGTTTCAGTTTTCTGAGTACGGCGCGGGCTTCCTGCGGTTTTCTGTACCTTAACAGAGCCGTATACCTCATAATCGCCATTTTGGGCACATATCTCAAAAGGCCCAAGGTTTTTTGCGCTGAAATCCCTGACAAAATATCATACAGAACCGGGAGTATCTCCACAAATAATCCCGTTTTTGCATATTCTGCGGTAACTTCCGGATGATCCGACATGAGAGTTTTGGTAAGTTCAACCTGTATTCTTTCGGCGCTTACCTTTTTTATGTTCGGAGCCATCTTAATAATTGCATTATAAGTATTAAGTTCTATATTAAATCCGAGCTGAGCCGCAAATCTTATGGCTCTCATCATTCTCAAAGCATCTTCGCTGAATCTGTCTTCGGGATTACCGACGGCTCTTATTATTTTCCACTCCAGATCCCTAAATCCGAGAAACTCGTCTCTCAGTCCGCATTCATCATTATATGCAAATGCATTTATCGTAAAGTCTCTTCTTCGCAGATCTTCTTTCAGATATTTGGAATATCTTACGCTCTCCGGATGTCTTCCGTCCGTATATGCTCCGTCAACCCTGTACGTAGTAACCTCAAAAGCTTTTTTTCCTATGAGCACCGTGACGGTTCCGTGCTTTATCCCCGTATCTACGGTTCTTTGGAATATTTCCTTTACTTCTTCCGGCGTTGCCGATGTTGTTATGTCCCAGTCGTCAGGCGTTCTGCCGAGCAGCGAATCTCTTATACAACCGCCCACGGCAAAGGCTTCATAATCATGATTTTCAAGTTCTGATATAATAAATTTTACTTCGCCGGGCATTTCTATCTTCATTATGTTAATAACTCCATATCATATTGTATCGAACCATAATTATCTTCCATAATACCACAATATGGTCATATATTCTCGTAAAAATACCATAAAAAGAGGATTAACGACGTAATCCTCTTTTTCTTCTATATCATTCCCACATTTCCGCTTATCCACATATATGTAAGAACCACCTCCACGGCGGCAAATGCACTGCATGTAATCACGCGTCCCACATGGTTTTGTCTCGCAAGTATATCATATGCGCCGAGCCATATTACATAATCGCCGGTTATAAATCTCGGCGTACTCATTACAGCCGACGTAAGAGGAACCGCAAGGGTAAGCCCTCCGAAAACCGCTTCCGAATACATTCTTCTGATCAGCATATAAATAAATATCGCAATTGCGCCGATGCATACCCATCCGAGAAGCTTGTGATATATATCAGATTTCATTCCGATTGCATCCGCCAATACTCCTATTATCGGGAAATGTTCCTCGGTTCTCCATGCTATCTGCACATTTTTAAATGCGAGGGCATCTCCGCAAAAGAAATATAAGAACAGCATATAAGAAAACGTTCCTATAGGCGTAATTATTACCGAAAGCAATTTGACCGGCGTCGCAAATATATGCCCTATAAACCTGAATATATTTCTTCTTCCCGTGGTATGAATCCAGTCCGTATACATTTCAATAAGGAGAGGAACCACAAGCAATACTCCCATGTTTCTTGTCGCTCCGGCTCCCGCAATGGCAAGTCCCGCAAGAAAGAAACGCCTTTTCTTCATAAGGAAAAACGAAAGTACTATAAATAAAATATATGTACCCTCCGTATATGCCGTTCCCATATACATTGTAAACGGGCCCATAAACATAAACCATGCAATGAGCATTCCGTCTTTAAATATGCCGTTGAAGAAATCCGTTACCTTATTCCCGTCCGGATTGGGTCTTACGTAAAAATCCCTTTCGTTCTTTGTCAGTCCCGTCATGCGGACTGTCTTTACCGCTAAAAAAGCCGCCGCAAATATACATACGTTGGATATTATCATTCCTATATAAAATGTCGGAATAATACCGAACGTAATGAATCTTAGTCCCATGCAAAGCAGAGGATACAACGGGAAAAATGCCCAGTTATTTTGCGGTTCGTTCGGAACTACCGGCAAGGTATATCCGTGTTCCGCAAGATTAATATATCTTAATGCGTCCCATCTTCCGAACATTACCTCGAATGAATCGTTTGTATTCATAATTGCCCTTGCAACAAAATAAATTATTACAAATGCGGCTCTGCTTATTAAAAAAGCAAAAAGCAGTCTGAAAAAAAGCTTTTTGTTATCATTTTCCATTTCCATAATATCCATGCCAATCAATTATTAATTGTTATGCTCTTTATTCTGTATGTATACTTCTCAGCCTTTAAAGTAACCACATACACCTTGCCCCTGTCTAATCTCGGAAGCTTAAATTCAAATCGGCCTACTCCGGCAAATTCTCCCAGATATACATCATCTCCGCCCTGTTCCTTTATATAAACTTCGGCTTTTCTGTCGGAAACAGGATTATAAGATGCGTTTTTAAACAATGTACGCGCTATCTGAGCCGATGAATCCCGCTCCGTAATTTCATAATCACTGTTAGGATTATGAAATCCGGAAACATCAATAATCATCTTGCCGTTTTTTATATTTTCATCAAATTTATAATACAAAAAACTCTCCGTATCGCTGTTAATTATTCCGTCTGTTCCGACGAACTCGTCGTTAAGCCATCCGCTTCCGAGGCGAAGGCATCTTTTGAATATTGCAAAGGGCGGTTTTCCCATATATTCCACCGTTCCGGGCGTATATGTAAAATTGCCCTCTCCCGGCCATGTTTTCAAATCATGGGTGATATAATACAGCCTGTATTCATCCGAAATTTTGGGATTCTTGGCAAATACCAGCACAACCCCGAAAAATAATACGAGAACTCCGCATACAATGTAAATAATTATATTCTTTAACTTTTTCATAAATCTTTACAACTCAACAATAATACATTCGCAATTTCCGTCTATGGATACGGTTTTATCGCCTGCAGGGACAAAAAACACGTCCCCCGCCTTATATGACTGAACCGTTTCTTCCAAAGGAGCTTCCTTTGTTCCGGTATATACATTTCCCTCTCCCGAAATGAATACCAGCGCCTTAAAGGACTTCCCGTCTATTGCAACCTCAAAATGATTGTCGACATTTACCAGGTCTGTCTTAAAGAATTCACAGTCCACCATTGTCTTTTCAGTATTCGGTCTGCAGAAATGAGAGCATTTGTTTTCAGACGCGGTCTCCTTTGCGGCTCTTACATTAAGTTCTATGTCCGTTACGTCTATGGCTTTATCAACGTGTAATTCTCGCGTCTTTCCAGTCTTAGCGTCTACTCTGTTATAGTCAAACATTCTGTATGTAACATTTGAACTTTCCTGAATTTCGCATAATACAAGGCCTTCTCCGATTGCATGTATTGTGCCCGCCCTTACAAAGAACACGTCGCCCTTTTTAACGGACATCTTACACAGCAGCTCAGGAAGTCTTCCGTTTTCTATGCTCTCTCTCAATTCTTCCTTTGTAACAGGTCTGTTAAGTCCGTAATACAAATATGAATCAGGAGCCGCATCTATTACATACCACATTTCATTCTTGCCGTAATCGTTTTCATGTTTCATGGCATATTCATCATTCGGATGAATTTGAATCGAAAGAGGTTTCTCCGCATTAATAAATTTAATTAACAGGGGGAATTTAACCACATCTGCCGCCGCTTCCCCCATGGCGTCCCTGCCTAAAGCATCAATAAGCTCTTTTAAAGATAATCCGTCATATTTGCCGCCGCATACCTTTGACGGTCCGGCGTCATGAGCCGACAATTCCCAACTTTCGGCTATACATGACCTGCTGTCTCCTTTACCGTACATTGTTTGGAGCTTCGTTCCGCCCCATAACTTCTCCAATAAAAACGGTGTTAATTTATATATATATAATGAATCGTCCATAACCATCCTTAATAAACACAGAATCGCTTATATACAAAAAATATCTATATAGTCAGTAACCATATAGATATTTTACCTTAATCTTGTATTTTACTTATTTATTTGATAAATATCAACATAATACTTTAATTCATTACATCCTATAGGATAAGGAAGCATTGATCCTCCGTATACGGTTTTAGGTTTATTCAGCATACTCAGATTGGATTCAACAGATGATACTTTTTCCATTTGAAGATCATCCGTTCCGTTTATAACGTCAACAACATCATTATACAGAGCAACTCCGAGAAGATTGGCCTCCGTCTGTCCCTGAACGATGTTTTTATTTATCTCTTCGGCGGAAGCCGATTGACCGATAAAGTAAATATTTCCCTGAGAGTGTTCTTTTACAATGTCATATGTGGAACTGAGGCTGTCATATATAATCGGATATACGTCTAGTCCCTTTACAATCGACAAATATGTATACAGCGCAGGTAATTCGTTGTTGCTCACTATTACGGAGTCGCCTTTTTTAAACTGTTCTCCCACCTTTTCCAGTTCCTCAAAGGACATTCTCGTATCGTCTTTGTAATTGCGAAGATATTCCAAAGGCTTCATAAACAGAATTGACGACCATATTACCATACCGAACGAAGTTCCCACTCTGATCCACATACCTGCGGACTTAGGTATTTGAGCCAGTATAATTCCGAACAGCAGCAATATGAACACCGAATATACGGCCGTATATCTTGCATAATAGTAATAATATCCTATGGATACGTTCATTACTACGGAGTAAAGGACAACCGCATACAGAAATACAATTCCGATTGTCATGTTTGCCCCTGATTTTAATATTACATTCGGGTATATAACCAAAACAATCAATGCAACAATCATGGCCGCAAATGCCGTCTGACTTGCGTATGAATAAAATGATGTGGAATATATATCGCTTACTCCCAGAGAAGCATATGAACCGTTTCTGTAGGCTCTGAAGAACATTCCAAGGGCAATGACGAGAAACGCTCTGATAACCCATGAAAATATTATTTTTGCCGTTCTCGCCCTTGCAGCCCTTTCTCTCTCTGATAATTCCCAATGTCTGTTGGCTCTGTATATATGGAATATCATAACGGTTACATTTATCGCAAGAGCGATAATTACCGCAACGGTAACCAATAAAGCAATATTATCGGTACTTATTCCGAGTCGTTCAATAAATTTATAATTGCCATTTGTATATCTGGCGGACCAGCTTAGCATAAACATAAAGCCGATAACATATGCCCCGAGTATTATAAGGTTGTTATACAGCCATATAATCGACCTGTCATATATATACAATACAATGAATATTACAAAAAACATCGGAAGCATTGTATATATTGAAATATGGAAAAGGCAAAATGCTCCTATAGGCAATGTTGAAAACAGCTTGATTATATTCTGCTTTCTCCCGTCTTCATCAAACACAAGACCGTTATATATGTCCTCATCTCGTTTAATGCCGCATATAATCATATATGCAAAGAACAGCATAAGCATTATGAGCACGCTTTCGGTTAAAGTGGATTTATTAACCCAAACCAGTACGGGAGAAATCGAGAAAGAAACGGTTATTCCGCTGCTTAAGAATATACCTGCCCCCAATTTTTTGCATATTTGATACACAAGAACAACGGATACGAACATCAATCCCAGATTGATGCCTCCCATTTGAGCCGCTCCGAACATACTGCCCCACCATGCAAGCAAAGCGGGATATGTGTTAACTCCGTGAATTACCGCTCTTGTGGAATCATCTGACAGTCTGTAGTAACCCAGGACGTTTTTGTCCAATGTTTCTACTCCGTCCGTAAATACATTGCCCGTCAGGTGCTCAACTCCCGGATATGTATATATATTGCCGAATTGACCGTTTAAATAGGCAAGCGCTTTAACCTGGTAAACACCTTCATCCTGTCCCATTCCGAAATATCCGAATCTTTCTCCGAAAACGACGGCAAATCCCACAAATATAACCACGGGAATAACCCAATCCGGAATGCTCTTTACGGATATATCGACTTTCGGATAGAACCTGAATGCCAATCCCAATCCGAATATACAGCCGGATATGACCAGAGTAAGTATGCATGCATTATTAATCGTATATTTGTCAACCGATAAAAATACGGCACTGCTGATTATGTATAAAATTACATAGCTTCCAAAGGAGAGAGCCGCAAGTGTCGTGCCGTCTTTCCTGTTGAATATTCCGGAAAAAAACAGCCACAGCATGACCATTGTCGCAATTGAAAGTGTTATGATCATATTAACCTCATAAATTCCGCATATTTTCTACCAATCACAGAATAATCATATTCAAGTGCGGTCTTGTATGCATTTTCCTTTAATTTATCCCGTAAATCGGAATCATTAAATATTTTTTTAAGTGCTTCTGATATTCCGTGTGCATCTCTTTCTTTAACAAGAAGGCCGTTCTCTCCGTCTTTAATCAATGTAGGTATTCCTCCCGAATTACTTGCCACGATCGGAAGCTTTGATCCCGCAGCCTCAATAAGCACAAGTCCGAAGCCCTCTTTTTGTCCCGACTTTGCCGTTACGCTCGGCATAATGAAGGCATCCGCGGATGCATACATAGTTTTCAGCTCATCATGTGTCTTTGCTCCCGCAAATACTACATCCGAGTTAATGTCCCTCAGTTTGTTTTTAAGTTCTGCGGCGAGACTTTTTAATTCTTTCTTAAGCTCTCCGTCACCCGTAATTACCAATCTCGTATCAGGGACATATTGCATTGCTTCAATGGCGTACGCAGCACCTTTAACCTCCGTCAGACGACCTACAAACAGAGCGACTTTTCTTCCGTTTTGCTTAAAGTAATTCTCTCTGCGATGCTGTTCCCCGAATTGATTAACATCCACTCCCATGGATATGACGGCGTTATTTCCGTTGTTGTATATTTTGCATGTGTTATCCATAAGCTCGGAAGAAACGGCGGTTACTCCCCAAGCGTTTGACAGCGCCTTTTTTTTCATATCTCTGAATACGGGATTATTCATACTGTTAATATCACTTCCGTGGCATGTAATAACATACGGAACATTCGTCATTTTCAGTGCCTTGTAAGCGATGTAACCTCCGGGTATAACCCAGTTGGCATGTAATATGTCAAATGTACCGATTCTCTTTTTTATCTCATTTACAAATGCATTATAGAAAAAAGGTAAAAGCAATCCGCGTTTCTTATCCTGCTTTATTCTCGATACCATGGCTCCCGGTGCCGTAAGTGTCTCTCTTTCGTGTATCGGGAAATAATGGAAGCGTTCGATGTTTACACCCTCCATAACTTCTCTGTCAAGAGCTCCCGGAGATGACGGAACCAATACGGTAACATCTGCATACGGCAATAAAGACTTGGCAAAATCCAGTATAAATCTGGGTTCCCTGTCACCCTTCCACCTTGGGAATGTGGTTGCAATTATCAATACCCTTCGCTTAGACATATTTTCTCTCCTGTTGTGAAGAACCGCCGTTTAAAGCGCAAGCACAACGGCATTATTAATCGTTATACCGGTAAAACGGCAACTTTTATGTATTAATGTCAGTTTCATCAGAAGTATCTTTCTGAATATCCTTTTCTTTTTTTATATTGATAAATTCAATATCCTCGTAGTCTTTCGGATCCTTGCCGCAGGCGGCGTCAAATTCCCGCTTTCGGTTATGGTATCTGACTTCCTGCAGCAGCTTTCGGTTGGCTGAGAACAGATCTCCGAGTAATCCCGCTATTATGGATATGAATCCGAGTATAATCAGTGTTGAAGCAAATATAAGTCCCTGCGTATGTCCCGCTCCGAGACCCATAAAATAAAAAACAAGATATCGTATATAGAATCCCACTCCGATTCCGCCCAGGATAAGTCCGAGGGTCATAAAGAATTTAAGAGGTTTATATACAAGTGTCGCTCTTATAATGGTCATCATGGAACGGCGAACATATCCTCCCATACTCTTGAACAGTCTGGACTCCCTGAGTTCCGGATTGGTTCTTATAGGAACGGACATTATGGTCATCTTTTCCTGTCCTGCCTGTACTATTGTTTCCAGCGTGTATGTATATTCATTTATAACATACATTTTTAATGCGGCCTGTCTGGAAAAAGCTCTGAATCCGCTCGGAGCATCCGGAATGTCCGTTCCGCTGGCCTTTCTTACAACCCAACTTCCGAAATGCTGGAGTTTCTTCTTAAGCGGAGAAAAATGTTCCGTTTCGTCAATAGGTCTCTCGCCTATGACAATATGCGCCTTCTTTTCAATAATCGGTCTTACGATTTTCTCTATATCGTCAGCTACATATTGATTATCGGCATCTGTGTTGACTATTATGTCTGCGCCGTTTTTTAGACAGAAATCAAGTCCTTTCATAAATCCCTTGGCAAGACCCTTGTTTCTCCTCTGTTTAACTATGTAGTTAACTCCCCATTCTCTTGCCACTCTCTCTGTATCATCCTTGCTTCCGTCATCTATGACAAGATATTCTATCTCGTCTATTCCGTCTATATGCTTTGGCAAAGCGTTAAGTGCAATCGTTAAAGTTTCCGCCTCGTTATAACACGGAATCTGTATAATTAATTTCATTTATGACTCCACAATAAAAACTGCACATTGTCATGTGCAGTTTAATAACTATATTTGAATTATCACTAAAACATATTAAATCTGTTACTGATAATAATATATAACTACAACGTTATATTGTAACTGCAATTATATATTTTTGTAAAGATTTTTAAGCATGGAAATCTCTCCTGCATATCCCGCTTCATCGTTGGGTGTTTCAAGGTAAAACGGCAGTTCCCTCAGGCATTCGTGATTTATTATTCTCTCAAATGCTTCCGTGCCTATGGAACCTTCGCCTATTTTTTCATGTCTGTCTTTGTGACTTTCAAAAGGGTTCTTTGAATCGTTTATGTGAATCGCTTTTAATCTGTCCAATCCTATTATTTTGTCGAATTCTTCCATAACTCCGTCCAAGTCGTTAACTATGTCATAACCCGCATCATATACATGACATGTATCCATACATACTCCCAGTTTATCGCCTGACTTTGTTCTCTTTATTATTTCGGCAATTTCTTCAAACCTCGATCCTATTTCCGTTCCCTTGCCTGCCATGGTTTCAAGCAATACGGTGGTATGCATGTCTTCCGTCATGACTTCGTTAAGCGCCTCCGCAATAAATTCAATTCCTTTTTCCGTGCCCTGTCCCACATGACTTCCCGGATGGAAGTTATACATGTTCCCCGGCACATATTCCATACGCATCAGATCGTCTTTCATGGTGTTTTTCGCAAACGTCCTTATATTTTCATCTTTTGAACATGTATTAAGAGTATAAGGCGCATGACAAAGTATCTGCTCAATGCCGTTCTCGCCGCAAAACAGGCGAAAGTCCGAACAGTCTTTTTCATCAAGAGCCTTAGCATTTCCTCCCCTTGGATTTCTTGAAAAATATTGAAATGTATTGCCGCCCATTTTAACTATTGTTCTGCCCATATTCATAAATCCTTTTGAAGCAGATAAATGACATCCTATTTTAAACATATAAACTCCTGTTATCTTTATTTCACCATCCGCCGGACGGATAAAAGCAACACATGCATTCGGTTTACAACAACTGCTTATATATTACGTTCTTGGCGACTCCCCTGTCAGAAGCGACCGCTTTCATGGCGCTTTTTCTGTCCATTCCCATGTCTTCGTAATATTTCATGTGTTCTTCAAGGGGCATCTCTTCCCATTTACGCTTATTTTCTTCATCCTGCAATTCCATGCTTTTGCCCGCAACCACGATGACATATTCTCCCCTCGGATCGTTTGAATCATAATATCTTATAACTTCGTCCAATGTCATATGCATTGCCGTTTCATGTAATTTCGTAAGTTCTCTTATAACCGCCGTATGTCTGTCTCCTCCGAAAGTTTCTCTGAGTTCTGACAATGTTCTTACAAGGTGATGCGGCGACTCATACATTATTATTGTTCTTGTCTCTTCCTTCAATTCCTCAAGGATTCTGTTTCTCAGTTTCTTATCCGTCGGAAGGAATGCTTCAAAGGCAAATCTTCTCGTATCTTCCCCGCTTATGGTCAGAGCCGTTATACATGCGCATGCTCCGGGAAGAGATGTGACTTTTATTCCCGCTTCAATACATTGTTTAACAATTTCTTCTCCCGGATCCGAAATTGCCGGCGTTCCCGCATCGGTTATTAAAGCTATGTTTTCACCCTTTAATAACTTTTGCACAAGAGTTCTGGCCTTTGATACCTTATTATATTCATGGTAGCTTGTAAGGGGCGTGTCAATATCATAGGCATTCAGCAAATGTATGCTGTTTCTGGTGTCCTCTGCCGCAATGACATCAACTTCCTTAAGGGTTCTTAACACTCTAAGTGTTATATCTTCCAAATTTCCTATAGGTGTGGCGCACAGATACAATGTTCCCGTATTTCCGTAATTTTCCGATTCGTTTTGCATAATCTTATCCCGTAATAATTTAATGTCTTTCCGTATGTTATCCTTATGTATATTATAGGCTTTTATTAATTTTTCCCGTAAAGTCTTATTAATTCATCCGTATATACTCCCTCTTCTTTATATATAATCAAAGGGCTTTCAATAATCAACTGTTCTCCGCCTCCCTTTACGGCTTCAATAAGCACCAATGTAGCAGGCGAATATTCAAATGAATGAACCGTTCTCAATCTCTTCGGCTCAAGATTTTCCTTTCTCAAATCTTCAAAAACAGATATGAGGTGCTTCGGCCTGTGCACAAAGAAAGCCTTCCCTTTTATTTTTAAACTGTAAGAAGCGGCCTTTGCAACATCACGGAAATTACATTCGATTTCATGTCTTGCGACGGCTATGGGACTTGCGGAATTTTTTAATCCCGTTCCCGCCTTCATATACGGCGGATTACATGTTACCACGTCAAATGCATCCTTTAACGAACACGACGGTTCTGAATTATCACTTCTCTCTATTATTCGATTTTCTCTTTTACTTATATGCAATTTCCCCTTCGGTATATCGCACAGATTGCCTTCTGTTATTTCAATATGTCCGGAGACATTATTTAATTCGACATTTCTCTTTGCCAGGTCGGAACAACGCTTCTGAAGCTCCACACCCGTCCAGTCCGTTCCCTTTCCCTTTGCATACATGAGCAGCGGCACAACTCCGTTGCCTGTACACAGATCCAGACATTTGTCTTTTTTTGATGCATCGGCAAATGCAGACAAAAGAACAGCGTCTATTCCGTAACAGAATAACGCTGTGTCCTGAATTATTTTAAAACCGCCTATTTCCAAGTCATCCGTTCTTTCACTCATATTCCCGCACATGAAAGCGCATGGTCACCGGGGTAACCGAAAGACATGCGTCATCATTAATTCTCCGATATTTTTCTTTATTCTATCAGATAACGGATAAAATTGTAATTCGAATTACATTCAAATTACATAGTCGCCTTTTCTTTCGTCAATAACTCTGCTTGACTTGTGTTCGGAGCGGGTGTCAAGCTCCCCGTACTTATGTACCGTTACGGAATGAGGCTTTACTCCGATTCTGCTCTTTAATGAAATGCTCACTCTTTCGGCAATCTCTTCGTCTTTTTCCGTATTATCTTCATTTCTCTCAATTTCAACACTGTATTTACATGCAAAGTTATCCTCAAATACTCTTATTCTGTATTCTCCCGTAATCCCCTTGAGATCACGCACAACCGCTTCGATATCGCTTGGGAATACATTTACGGCCGAAATAATAAACATATCGTCTTTTCTTCCGTTTATATGGATTCTGCCGTGAGTTCTTCCGCATTTACATACTGATGTATCTATTCTTCCTATGTCTCCGGTTCTGAAACGAATAAGAGGTCTTGCGTGTTTCCTTAAAGTTGTATATACAAGTTCACCGGTTTCACCCGGAGGCAATACTTCTCCCGTATTAATATCCACGGTTTCAACAAGAATATGATCCTCCGCAATGTGAAGACCGTCTTTTTCTTCGCACATGGCGGCACAGGCTCCGAAAATGTCGGATAAGCCGTAAAAGTCAAATATCTCTGCTCCCCATAAGTCTTCAATAGCCTTCCTTGTGGAGTCAATGGAACCTCCCAGTTCTCCGGCCACTATTATCTTTCTTATGCTGAGGTCTTTCTTTGGATCGATTCCGGCTTTTAACGCCTTTTCTCCCAACTGCCATGCATATGAAGGACTTGTCCACATTATCGTAGGCTGATATGTCTTCAGTACAAACAAAAGTCTTTCGCTGGGAAGAGTACCTCCCCATATGGATAAGGCGCCGAGATTCTGAGCTCCGATAACATCAGGTCCTCCCACATAAAGCGAAAAGTTAAGGCCGTGCAGGTATCTGTCCGTAGGGCGCATTCCTATTTGCCAAAACCAACGGCTCTCTGTTTCCTGGAATTCGTCAAAATCCTTTTTTGTAAACGGGCTTACCGTAGGAACTCCCGTGGAACCCGACGATGTGGAGATAAATACAACTTCTTCTTCGGGTACCGCGCATAACTCTCCCAGAAATGATCCCACCCCCTGTGTATCTCTCTGAGTTCTTTTGTCAATAAACGGAAACTTCCGAATATCCGAAAGTTCATTAATGTCTTCCGGTTTAACTCCCGCTTCATCAAAAGAACGCTTATAGTAAGGCGCGTTGTCATATGCAAACTTTACAATTTCCTTTAAATCTTCAAGCTGTCTTTTTTCCAATTCTTCTCTAGGCAGCGTTTCTAATTCTTCATTCCAATATTTACTGTTTATATCCCTGCTCATAATTATTTTCCACCTGTAGTTTTAAAATTTTTATCTATGAAATCCCATTTTCTGTCTCTTGATTCTTTTATAAGTTCTATATCTTCATCTGAAAGATGTTTAAATCTGCCCTGTCTTTTAAGGTACTCTCCCACGTCCGAAAACTCCTTAGGTCTTCTGTTGAGTGTATATGTGCCGTTCTCGTATTCCGCAAGATACCATAAACCGCAATCAACGATTTCTCTTGCAATATCCACCGTAATATCCGGCTCTATTCCCCAGCCGGTATGACAAGGAGCCATAACATGAATGTACTTTGTTCCACGTATCTTAGAGGCCTTCTCAACTTTATTCATAAAGTCATTAATATATCCTATGCTTGCCGTTGCCGCATAAGGTATGTCATGCGCCGCAATTATCTCAAACATGTTTTTTTTCGGTCTGATATTGCCGTGAATTGCTTTACCGTTCGGAGTTGTGGTTGTGGCTGCTCCGAACGGGGTAAGAGAACTCTTTTGCATTCCCGTATTCATGTATGCTTCATTGTCGTAGCATATATAGAGTATGTTGTCATTTCTGTCGATTGCTCCGGATAATGCCTGCAGTCCTATATCCGCCGTTCCGCCGTCTCCCGCAAAACCCACGGCATGAAAATCGGTTATTCCCTGTGCTCTCAGCCCCGCTTCTATGCCGGTAAGCATTGAAGCCGTGCCTGCAAATGTTGAAATAATTGCATTATTTGAAAAACACAGCTGCGGAAAATTAAAGCTTACTGCAGACATGCATCCGGCGGGAATTACCGCAACGGAACGCTCTCCTAGCACCTTAAGGGCAATTCTTAAAGCCAGACTTCCTCCGCATCCGGCACATGCCTTATGTCCGAAAAAGTATTCCTCTTCATTTAGATTTTTTGCATTTAATGCCATTACTGTTCACCTATCCCCAAGAAATGTATTCCATATATGTTATTCTCAAGATTTCTGTATATATTCTCAATTTCGCGGCACGAAATGTTCTTTCCTCCCAATCCTCCGATATAATTAGATGTCGGGATATTAACATTGTTCTTTCTGAGAGCCGAATTAACATTTGTATATACGGTTCCCTCATTTCCGAAGGAGATATCCTTTTCAAGTACCGCAACTCCCTTTGCATTTTTTACGGCTTCGGCTGTTTCTTCATTCGGAAAAGGACGGAGATATCTGATTCTTATAACTCCCGCTTTTACTCCGTCTTCTCTTAACCTGTCTGCCGCTTCTTTCACAAGACCGGCCACGCTTCCCAAAGTGATTATTATATAATCGGCGTCTTCCGTATTGTATGTTTCGATAAGTCCCGTATATTCTCTTCCGAATATATCGGCAAATTTCTTTTCCGCCTCCTTTATTACATCTTTGGCATTCATAATCCCCATATGTTCGTTGTACTTAAATACGGTATTCTGTTCCGGTCCTGCCGAAAAAGCCATGTTTTTTGGATTATCAAAATCTATTTTGTTATCCGTTTTAAAAGGAGGAAGAAATGCATCAGCCTGCTCCTCATCCGGAACATCCACCACTTCATATGTATGAGTTAAAACGAAACCGTCCAGATTTGTCATAAAAGGCGTGGATACTTTAATATTTTCCGCAATGTAGTAGCTCATGAGCGCAAGATCCAGACTCTCCTGAGCATTTTCCGCATATGCCTGAATCCATCCGCTGTCCAATTGAGATATTGAATCTCTCTGATCTCCGTAGATATTCCATGGAAGCGCCGTCGAACGATTGGCGTTCATCATTACAATCGGAAATCTACCACCTGCAGCATATGTCAGACATTCCGCCATATACAGAAGTCCCTGTGAAGACGTTGCCGTAAACGTTCTCGCCCCCACGGCAGAAGCTCCTATGGCGCACGAAAGAGCCGAATGTTCCGATTCAACATGTATAAATTCCGATTTAAGGCTGCCGTCCGCAACCATTTCCGAAAGCCTTTCAACCACCGTTGTCTGAGGTGTTATGGGGTATGCCGATATGACAAGGGGCTTTGCAAGGCGTATCCCCTCGGCAAACGCTTCATTTCCCGATAAAAATTTCTTTGCCATTATTCCGCCTCCATTTCTATGGCTCCGAAAGGACATACTCTGCGGCATATTCCGCATCCCTTGCAGAAATCATAGTCCACCTTTACTTTATTATTCTCTTTGTCCTTTGATATAACGCCGTCGGGACAGTAAAGATAGCATTGAAGACATCCCGTACACTTTTCCGGACATACGACGGGCTTTTCACTTCTCCAACCGGCGTTTTCCGTTACCAGATACCCGGCTTCATATGACGGCGCATCCGGAATCTCAGGTATTTTATCTCTCAAATAAGGTTTCATTTACTCACCCCGCTCACCGATTCAAATGCCGCGGCCGCGGCCTTTATGTTCTTTTCATGCAGCTTTTCGGGCATATACCCTCTTATTGCTTCCGCAATATTTTCATAATCCGTTATCTTTGATACTCCCGCCAAAACTCCCAGCATAACCGTATTTGTTATAGGTCTGCCGATTATCTCATTCGCCATGGCATCGGCGTCTGCTGCGATTATTCTTTTATCATCAAAATGTTTTTTTGTGTTGATAATAATTTTCCCGTTTTCCTTAAGTTCATCAAAGGAATCGGAAAATAATGTATCGTCAAGATATATAACATAATCAGCTTTTTCAATTTCGCTTCTGTCTCCGATCCGGCGACTGTCCAGCTTTGTAAACGCTCTTACGGGAGCCCCTCTTCTTTCAGGTCCGAAAGAAGGAAATGCAATCGAATAATTGCCGTCCTTTGCGGAATATGCGGCTCCCAACAGTTTTGCTGCGGTAAACGCTCCCTGGCCGCCTCTTCCGTGCCATAATATCTCTATCATCTGATCCACCGTTATCTCTTCCATCTGAGTAAATATGACTGTAATTTGTTAACCAAAAGCGCAACCAAAGTAACTACCACACCTATGACAAGAAGTCCCACTATGGTACGCGTATAATCTCCGAAATCGGAATATTGTTTCACATAATATCCCATTCCGCTCTGCGCCCCTATCATCTCTGCCGAAGTAAGCAAGATGAAAGAAACCGAAAGCCCCTGATTGCATCCTATAAATATCTGAGGAACGGATGCTGGCAATATTACCGAGAAGAGCATCGTTCTTTTATTCACGTTAAGAACCTTTGCCGAATCCGTAATCTTTTTTTCAACATTAACAACGCCGCTCATGGTACTCGCAAGAACAGGCCAAAATGTTGCAAGAAATATTACAAACACCGAAACCGAACGGAAAGTAGGTAAAAGCGCTATTCCGTAAGGTATATAAACTATCGGGGGAATCGAACCGAAAAACTTTGAAATATATGTTGCCGCTCCTCCCACTCTTGCGTTCCAGCCGAGAAAAAGTCCCAGAGGTATTGCAACAGCCAAAGCAATAAAGTATCCCTGTGCGATAATTCCAAGCGAACTTCCTATGTTGACAAAAATCTTATCCGAATCCTGTACGGCCTGCCAAAACACCTTTCCCATAGGCGGGAAGAGAGCTTTGTTTAAAATATTAAATTTGTTTGTCAAAAGTGTCCAAACCGTCAAAAATCCGTATACGAATCCGATTATATCCAAAAACAGATTAAGACTTTTTTCCTTTTTTGCCAGAGTCGAAACAACAAGCACCAATGCCTCAAGCCCTATTGCAAACCAAACGAGATATTCCGTATATACCTCTCCGGATATGGAATCCGGCAAAAGCTGAACCGCCAAAAGAGCCGCAAACAGGAAATTTGTCACCCTTAAAAATCGTTTTTTCAATGTCATTCCAAAACCACCTCATCTTTGTCGTCATCGAATTCATCAATGTTTTCTCCGTGAAACAATGACAGCAATTCTTCATGGAAAATGTTATATTCATTCGTTCTGATAAGCTCTTTTATATTCCTCGGTCTCTCAAACGGAACCTTGATTTCCCTATATACGCGCCCCGGACCCGGAGACATTAAGATAATTCTGTCCGAAAGCAATATTGCCTCGTCAAGGTCGTGAGTTACGAAAACCACGGTCTTTCTTTTGCCGTAACCTTCCCACAGCCTCATAAGGAGCTTTTGAAGATTGACTCTGTTTTTCGCATCAATGGCTCCGAAAGGCTCATCCATAAGAAGAATATCCGTATCCATTGCAAGAGCCCTTGCTATAGCCACTCTTTGCTGCATGCCTCCCGACAGCCGGTTCGGATATTTATCCGCGAAATCGCCAAGTCCCACCTTGTCCAAATATTCATCCGCCAGTGCAAGCCTTTCTCTTTTGTTGAGTTCTTTTTTTGCCTGCTTTATACCGAATGCCACGTTATTTCTTGCCGTCATCCAAGGAAAAAGGGAGTAGTGCTGAAATACGACTCCTCTGTCCGTTCCGGTACCCGTTATCGGTTTTCCGTCTATGGTCACAGATCCGGATGACGGATAATTAATGCCTTCAAGAATACTTAAAAGCGTGCTTTTACCGCATCCGCTGGATCCGATAATGCTTACAAATTCTCCGTCTTCAACGGTAAATGTAACGTCGTCCAGAGCTTTAAATTTATTCTTTTTTTCCGTATATTCGACTGTCAGATTTTTAATCTCTATTTTCCCCAATTTCTTCACCCTTTTCTTGCGTGACGGTTAACCCGCCTTATTATTCATATTGAGAAAAGTGCTTCTCAAGTTCCGTATATGTTGCGTCTCCCTGATTTTCGTTTAAAAGACTGTCAAGAGCGTTCTTATAAACGGATGTATTGTAGAGAGGATTGATATCATAGTCTGTTGTATATCCGATATCTACTATGCTTTTCTTAAGTTCCTCCGTTGCCTGCTTATCCGGATCCGGACTTGAAGTTCCGTATCCTCCGTATATCTCCGTATTTATATATTCAGGATCGATGTCGATATATTTTTTAACATCTTCAACCGTCTTATCTCTGTTTTCCTGGGAGAATTTATATGCTTTAATCAAAGCTCTCTCAAAAGCGTTATATGATTTTGGATTGTTGTTAAGCGCCTCCGTAGTTGCAACCTGGCGGCAACATGGCTGATTTTTCAGTTCTTCTATCTCAGAACAATAATAAACCGGCACATATCCCTGTCCTTTCGCAAGCGAAGCATAAGGTGAGTATACGGACGCCGCATCTATTGAATCACTTTGTAATGCCGCATATGCGTCTTTCTGGCTGTCAAAATAAACTATGTTAACCTCATCGCTTCCCGTTCCTATTTTGATTCCTTCATTCTTCAATATAATTTGAAGCTCCGCGTCCTGAATACTGTTCTTTACCGAAGCGACGTTTTTACCTTTCAATATATGAACATCGACATCATTTACGCCTTCCGTATATTTAGGCTTTATTACATATCCGTGTCCGTTAGTCATTGCTCCCCCGAAGATTGTGAGGTCATGCCCCTGACTTTGAAATGTGATTGCAGGCACCGAACCTATGAACGCAACATCCAGTTTTCCGGATTCAAGTCCCGACGCAAGCTCCGATGAACTTGAAAACTGCGTAAGATTTACATTAAGTCCTTCATCCGCAAAATATCCTTCTTCCTGAGCCACAAACGCCAAAAGATGAGCAGTTGAATTTAAGTATCCCAAGTTAAAATCAGTTTTCTCAAGTCCTTCCGCATTTGCAGCCGCGGTCGCGGTCGCGGTTTTTGTATCCGCGTTTCCGCATGCCGTAAGTGTTAATGCAAAAGCTCCCGCAATAATTCCCGTTATAATTGTTTTCTTCATTTATCATTCTTCAGTAACTGTCAGATTACTGTTTTCCTTTCTTAATTTTCACAATGTTAAATATTTATCGGTCATTTTTCTTCGTTGCAATTATTAAGCGTCACATTCGCATTAAACACATTTTCATCTCTGTTTCCTCCCGTTACGTAATCATTTTGTTTATGTAGTGTAATTTACACATAATTCAAAAAAATGAAAAATATATATATTTTATTAAGTGTTATAAAAATTTTTTATACTTTATCTCTACACTGTGTATATAATTTTTAATTATTGCTTTAATTTTCAATAAAAAAAGGATGTCTCCGGTAAAATCCGGAAAACATCCTTTAAACAATCGTATATTTAATTTATTCTTCTATATCCATATCTCTTGGGTGCAGCGCCCTTTCGTCACCGGGGCGTATCACCTTTTTGAATATGAGATCTTTTACGTTATATTCTTCTATCTGAGTTTCCTCTTTATCCTCCACTTCCGCCCGAACCATCTGTGTGAGGACATTAACCGCCGTTACCTTTCCTTTTTTCCCGGTTTCGGCAACGGTAATTTCCATGCCGATATTGGGCATATTCCTCTTAAGATCAAGATAAGTCGAATTCTCATATGACAGGCAGCACATCAGTCTGCCGCATATTCCCGAAATGGTTGTGGGAGTAAGCGGCAGATTCTGCTCCTTTGCCATTTTTATGGAAACGGGGGCAAATTCCGGCAAAGTCTTTGAACAACATAAGTTTCGTCCGCAGACGCCGAGACCTCCGATAAGTCTTGCCTCATCTCTTGAACCTATTTGTCTCAGTTCTATCCTCGTTCTGAATACGGATGCGAGATCCTTAACAAGACTTCTGAAGTC
The DNA here is from genome assembly GCF_054657495.1 of Howardella ureilytica. Classification (NCBI taxonomy): domain Bacteria; kingdom Bacillati; phylum Bacillota; class Clostridia; order Eubacteriales; genus Howardella; species Howardella ureilytica. Next base: position 69,215 of record NZ_BAAHYP010000009.1, read on the forward strand.
TACTCTTGTTTCGGCAGTAAAATAAAATATTATTTTATTGCCGTCAAACAGACATTTTACTCTGACCAATTTCATGCTCAGACCGTGTTCTTTTATCTTATCTTCGCATATGTTGAAATACTCAGACTCATTGCGTTTGTTTAATTCATTGCGGCTGTCGTCATCTTCCGTTGCCACTCTGATAATTGAACGGATGGGTTCCTCTGCCTTCGGGTTATTGTCGTCCGTAAATCCGACGACCTCACCATATTCAACTCCTCTGTCCGTTTCAACAATAACATGGTCATGCAGATTCACATCCAAACCCATTGCTCTGAAAAAACTTAACGGTTCAGCCCTTTCCGTTCTGACACTGATTATATCTTTCACCGGCTCAAGCCTCCTTAATCACGCTCATGCGCTTCCGATAAACTGTTGACCACGCCTTCATGAATAGTGATTAAGAATAATTCTGCGGCAATATCAAAGTTAACATTTGCATCCAGTCTCAATTTGATTACTTCCACGCCTTCAATAATTTTATTCAGACCTTCATATGAAGCATTTTGCGCCTGTCTGCTTATATCCGTTATTTCCGATTTAAACACAAGACTGTTCATGTCTCTTGTACTTTTAAACATTAGTACGTCTCTGTACCATAATTGAAGAATATCAAGATAATCTTCCAATCTGTCAACTTTATGTGAATCCAGTTCTTTTATGTATGACATGGTTTCGTACAATGCCATATCCGGAACTTTTTTTACAAAATCAATAACTTCATCCTTAAGCTTCTCCATATCCGGATTTGACAGGTAATCAATCGCTCTTCCGAGCTTACCGTCAGCGAATGTAACGGCAAATTCAATTTCCGAATCGCTCTTATTCGGAAATTGCTCATGTAAATATGTCTTCATGGTTCCTCCCGGAACATCTTCCATATCCACAACAACACATCTTGATTTAATTGTATCGAGTAAAATGTCCGCATTGGTTGCCAACAATATTATAACGGCATATTCCGGAGGCTCCTCAAGGGTCTTAAGAAGCGCATTCTGCGCCTGAGCCGTAAGCTTTTGCGCGTCTTCCACGATATATACTTTTCTGTCATATTCATATGGCTTAATAACTATATCGTTAATCAGATTCTCTCTTATATCATCAACGCCTATGCTTTTTCTTGCGCCTTCATTACATTTAATTCTTATTATATCCGGGTTACTTCCCGCTTCCGCCTGAACGCACGAATGGCACTTTCCGCAAGGTTTTATGTCTTTATCTGCGGCATTGCCGGACTTCACAAGCTTTACAACATTCTCGCACAGTAAGGTCTCCGCAAACGCATCCGCAAGGAGTCTCTTACCGGAACCGCTTTCTCCGTTAAAAATATAGGCATGCGACAGCTTTCCCGCACTAATGGCTTTCGTAAGATATGTCTTAATATTATCCTGTCCGCAAATATCTTCAAAACTGCTCAAAACAACACCTCTATTATTCATAATCTGCTGGTATTATACCACTATTCCTTAAAACATGTCTTAAATAAGTTATAACTGTCGTCTGACTTATAGAACTTATTATCTCGCTTAATTTATATTGTCCCTGTATAAATTTTATACTTAACCTTTAACCCTTTCGGCATACACGAGCATTCTGTATTTTCCCGTGGCACCGTATGGTTCACATGTCTGTAATGTTATCATATCCTTATCCTTTTGAATAAGAACCTTGTCAAATTCGTTCGGATTAATAATTATTCTTTCGGTGACTTTGTAATCAAGCTTCTCCCACGGATTTGTAATGTAAATATGATCACCGGGGTTCAGCTTTCCTATATATTTAAACATTGTTGCGCCGTAAAATCCTCTGTGTCCGGCAATAACGGTATTTGTATTATTGCCGCCTATAGGTGCGGAAGTTTGGCCCAACACTGCCGTACCGTTGGCCATATGATTATAGTCCGCACCGAGATATATCGGCAGATTCTCGCCTATGGCGGGAATTGAAATATAACCTATCATATCATTCGGGAGTCCGTATTTGGATATATCCACCGGAAATATTTCATATCCGTCAACATCGACGATTTTCCCCTGCCCTTTTTCGACAAGACTTTTATTATATTCCTCAAGAGCCTTTCTCAGTCCGGCATAATCCGTCGTCAATGTATTCGATTCTGCTTTCTCGGAAAATTCCGCTATCGCTTTGGAATTTAATCCTTTGTGATACCAGTCATTTATAAACGGGAACAGGAAAATACCGGCTCCCACAACAAATACCGATATTACAACGATGAGAGCAATCTTTTTCCCGATACTCATTTTTTTCTTTTTTCGCTTCTTTTTGACATTATTATCTTCCATGCTTCTCCCCCAACGATTAACGGACATTTATCCCGTCAATGTAAATCAGAGCCCATAATCTTATAATTATCGTCTTCTCTCCTGTCGGTGTTTTTCGATTCGGTTCTTCCCAGAGCTATGGTTGTATATCCGCTTCTTATGATTCTTGCAAGTCTCTTCTTATCATTCTTTTTTGACAGAATAAAAAGAATCAGCATAATCGAAAACAAACCGAGGGCAGCCGCTGCCGCAATCATCTCAAGTATTTCTATCTGACTGAAAGCTCTTCTTCTTTTCGCCTTGTCATTAAGGTCGGATTTCTCGTCAACGGTCATTCGGTCAGGATAAATATGCTTTCCTCTTACAAGCAAACGGTGGCTGTTAACACCGTATGGCGTACATGTTACGAGAGTTATGTAATCCTCCTTCGGATCTATGGTAAGAGAACTTACATCCTGCGGAAGAACCACTCTTATATCATCCACCTGATATGTAAGCGTCTGGTTCATAACATGGATGTAAAATACATCACCTATCTTTAACTGATCCAGATTCGTAAACAACGGATTGTTCGGAAGACCCGCATGAGCGGTAAGTACACTGTGAGTTCCCGTACCGCCCACGGGAACCGATGATCCGTATAAATGTCCAACTGCATTCTCCAGTGTCTTTACGTCCGTTCCGTGCTTTATCGGAAGATTTACGTTTATTGCGGGAATTTCAATGGTAGCCATTACCGTTGAATAGTTGAGAACTTTATTATATCTCTCAATGTCCTCCGGTTTATCCGAATAAACAAGCGGCGTCTTTCCGTCTGCCGATCTGTACAGCGAATTGTTGTAATCTACCGCATCCTGAAGATATTTTCTGTAAACGCCCTCGTCAAGGTTGGATACTTCCTGAATATAATTATTTGTAATGCTTTTCATCTTCATGTCCGCAAGTATGGATGAAATAATGGGATACATAAGTATGGCGGCACCCAGCGCAAATATTATCAGAAAGAATATATATCCGCCTCCTCTCTGACGCCGTGCTTTCCGCCTACGCTTTGCCATGTATTCACTTACACCGTCCACAAAAATGTATTTATCTGATACTCTGTTTTTTTTACCCATATTGTTACCCTAATATAAAATGTAACCTTTTTATTTTATTCTTAAAGCCACGTTTTTTTCACCGAACATCTCTCTCAACTGTCTGATATACTCGTCGCTTGACAATACGGAATCGGAAAGAACAAGCATTTTCTTACCTTCTTCACAATAAACTATTAAACAGTCATTACCCGTAAAATGTTCGTTTATTCCGATTATTTTGTCCCTGGCTTTTATATATGCTTCTTCATTTGCAAATCTTACCCATACTTCCCGTTGCATTTCATCTATATCGGTTATTGTTTCCGCCAAAAGCTTCGCCGATGAATCCGCATCAATACTTACTTTGCCGGAAATAATAAGTTTTGCGTCCATATGAATCAGTCTTCTGAACTTGTCATATATTCTCGGAAATACAACCACTTCTACAGAACCGGTTTTGTCCTCAACGGTTGCAAAGCACATCTGATCCCCTCTTTTGGTCATTATCTCTCTCACGGCAATGACCATGCCTCCGATGGTCTGTACGGAACCTTCCGGCAATTTCGACTTCTTTTCCTCAACACCCTCGTCGCCGTTTTCTTCCGTTACCGCAAAATCAACCGCTCTTGCCGTTGTCTTCCTGCCGAAAAGCTTTGAATATTCATCCAGAGGATGACCGCTTATATATATGCCGAGGACTTCTTTTTCGTTATCCAGCAGTTCTTTTAAAGGCATTTCCGGAATATCCGGAACTCTCATATCAAAACTTGAATCTTCGATATCGCTCTGAGACATAATGTCAAACAGTGACATTTGCCCCGATATGCTGTCTTTGCTTTGTTTGTTGGCATTGTCAAGCATGCGTTCCGAAACGGCAATTTTGGCCTTCCTTGTTCCCTCAAAACAGTCAAGAGCTCCTGCTTTTATCAGGTTCTCCAGACTGCGTCTGTTTAAATCGGAACACAGCCGTCTTACAAAGTCCGACATGGATTTATATTTTCCGTTTAAATTTCTCTCTGTTACGATTCGGTGAATCACCGGTCTTCCGAGAGCTTTTATTTCATTCAGGGCAAAATTGATTGACCCGTTGTCGGCTTCAAAATATTCTCCTGATTCATTTACATTCGGAAGCTTAAGTTCAATTCCCATTTGCTGGCATGAATAAATATATCCCGCTACCTTATCCGTGTTATCTATCACGGACGTCATAAGCGCCGCCATAAATTCCACCGGATAATAAGTTTTTAAATATGCGGTTCTGTAAGTAATCACCGCATAACATGCTGCATGTGATTTGTTAAATGCATATTTGGCAAAATCTATCATTTCATCAAATATCTTTCCCGCGGTTTTTTCATCCGTACCTCTTTTAACACATCCGTCCACGCCCTCTTCTTCGTTGCCGTATATGAAATTTTTTCGTTCTTTTTCCATTACGTCCGACTTCTTCTTCGACATGGCTCTGCGGACAAGGTCGGATCTTCCCCATGAATAGCCCGCCAAATCACGAACAATCTGCATTACCTGTTCCTGATAAACTATACATCCGTAAGTTGAGGAAAGAATCGGCTCAAGTTTTTCGGATTCATATACTATACTGCCGCGATTATTCTTCCCCTTTATATATTGCGGAATAAAATCCATGGGACCCGGTCTGTAAAGTGAAATACCCGCTATGAGATCCTCAAGACTTCTTGGCATAAGTTCTTTCATAAACGCCTTCATTCCCGAGCTTTCAAGCTGAAATATTCCTTCGCATTTTCCCGTACTTATATAATCAAATACTTTTTTATCTTTATAATTGATGTTATCAATTGAAAAATCCGGATTTTTTTTGCGAATCATATTAACGGCATCTCTGATAACGGTAAGGGTTCTTAAACCCAGGAAATCCATTTTGAGAAGTCCAAGCCTCTCAAGAGTCGTCATTGTAAATTCGGCAACAACAGCATTATCCGCACCTACCGCAAGAGGCACATAATCATCTACAGGTCTGTCACATATAAGTATTCCCGATGCATGAACGGAGGCGTGTCTGGGCAGACCTTCCAATCTTCTTGCCCTGTCAATCAATTCGGTGACTTCTTCATCCGTTTCATACAGTTCTTTTAAATCTTTATTTAATTCAATGGCTTTATCGATGGTTATCCCTATGGTTTGAGGAATCATTTTTGCAACCATGTCTCTTTTGGCGTATGGCATATCCAGAGCCCTTCCGACATCCTTTATTACCGCCCGCGCAGCCATTGTTCCGAATGTCACAATCTGGGATACACACTCACTTCCGTACTTTTCTATTACGTAATTAATTACCCTGTCACGGCCTTCATAACAAAAATCCGTATCAATATCGGGCATGGATACCCTTTCCGGATTCAAAAACCTTTCAAAGACAAGGTTGTATTCAATCGGATCTATGTCCGAAATAAATAATGTATATGACACGATGCTTCCGGCTGCGGAACCTCTGCCCGGTCCCACGGGAATATTGTGTTCCTTTGCAAAGTTTATGTAATCCCAAACTATCAGAAAGTAATCCACATATCCCATATTGTGAATTACCTGCAGCTCATAATTAAGCCTCTCCGTCACTTCATTTTTAAAATCCCCGTCATCGAGCCTATTTCCGTATCGCAGTTTCAATCCCTTTTCACAGAGAAAATTAATATATTCCCACGAAGATTCAAATTCTTTCGGATACTTGAATTTAGGCAGTTTCGTAACGCCGAATTCTATGGTCACATTACATCTGTCTGCGATTTTTTGTGTGTTTTCCAATGCCTCCGGAACGTAATCAAATAATTCCGCCATCTCTTCCGGTGATTTTAGGTAATACTGACCTCCCGGATATCTCATTCTGTTTTCATCATTTACGGTGGTTTGTGTCTGTATGCACAACAGAATATCATGCGCTTCCGCATCCTCACTGTATGTATAATGAACATCGTTGGTACAAACAAGCGGAATACCTGTTTCATCGCTCATCTTTATAAGTTGTCTGTTAACCTGCTTTTGTGCAGCAATACCGTGGTCCTGCAGCTCCAAAAAAAAGTTTCCTTCACCGAATATATCTCTTAATCTGACAGCTTCTTTTACCGCTTCGTCATACATACCCATGGTAAGATTTCTCGGTATTATTCCGGCAAGGCATGCACTTGTGGCAATGATACCCTTGTGGTATTTTTCCAATATTTCATAGTCAACTCTCGGTTTATAGTAAAATCCTTCGGTAAATCCTACGGATACTATCTTCATGAGATTTTGATATCCCTCGTTATTTTCCGCAAGCAGAATAAGATGATTATATTTGCTTTCACCCGATTGCTTTTCTTTGTCAAATCTCGACCCGGGAGACACATATATCTCACATCCTATAATAGGCTTTATTCCGTTTTTCTTCGCGGCCTCATAGAAGTCAACTACGCCGTACATAACGCCGTGATCCGTAATCGCCAGCGAATTCATCCCCAGTTCCGCCGCATGTTTTGTAATTTCACTTATCTTGCTTGACCCGTCAAGCAGCGAATACTCTGTATGCACATGCAAATGTGTGAAATTCGGCATATTCTCCTCCCGTATAATTTCATTTTATTTCATATATGATTTCGTATAATTCAATATAATAAACATATTTTGTGTAATTAATAATTATAACAATTTTTTTCAATAATAAATATATATTTAATTATATAAAAATATATATTTATAACATTTTAAAAACCCCCTTTTGAAGCGCAACATTCATGTCTGAAATAAAGCGCCGCAATAAGGGGGTCCATAAACATATTTAATTTAAACCGTCACAAAAACGTCTGTATTGAATTGCTAAAGTATTCTTAACACCGTAAGAAATTATATTTTACGGCAATCCGACTTAATTAAGATTGTCTGTGTTATTATCAGAATCCGTGCAGTTATCGGATACATTTTCCTTTTCAAATAATTTGTTCTTTATTGCATCCTCAAGTTCATCAATGGTAACCGAAGGATTTTCCTGACACTTTTTGAAAATATACATAAATTCCTTTCCCGTAATTGTTTCGTTTCTGAAAAGGAATTCGGCAATAAGGTCAAGAGACGTACGGTTCTCGCTTATAAGGTGCTTTGCATTTTCATAACATTCTTCAAGAAGAGCTTTGATTTCATTATCTATTTTGGTTTCCGTTGCATCAGATACATTTGAAACGGTTCTTCCTTCAAGATATTGATCCTGAACGGTTTCAAGTCCCATAAGGCCGAACTCACTGCTCATTCCGTATCTTGTAATCATTGCTCTGGCTATCTTCGTCGCCTGTTCTATATCGTTGGAAGCTCCCGTAGTCACTGAAGGGAATACAAGCTCCTCGGCAGCTCTGCCCGAGAGAATGGTTGTAAGTCTTGCAATAAGTTCATCCTTTGTCATCAGGTATTTTTCTTCTTCCGGAACCTGCATTACATAACCCAATGCGCCCATGGTTCTCGGAACAATAGTAATTTTCTGCACCGGTTCCGCATTCTTCTGAAGCGCCGTAACAAGAGCATGTCCCACTTCATGATATGCAACAACCCGTTTCTCTTCTTTGCTGAGAATTCTGTCCTTTTTCTCCTTACCGGCAATTACAACTTCCACCGCTTCCCAAAGATCCTTCTGTGAAATGGCTCTTCTTCCGTGCTGCACGGCTCCTATAGCGGCTTCGTTTATCATATTTGCCAGATCCGAACCTACGGCTCCGCTTGTTGCAAGAGCTATCTCATGAAGATCGACCGTTTCGTCCAGCTTAACATTTTTGGAATGAACCTTGAGAATATCTTCTCTTCCCTTTAAGTCCGGCTTATCCACTATGATTCTTCTGTCAAGTCGACCCGGACGAAGAAGAGCTTTATCAAGCACTTCAGGTCTGTTTGTTGCCGCAAGTATAAATAATCCCTTATTGGAATCAAATCCGTCCATCTCCGCAAGAAGCTGGTTAAGAGTCTGCTCTCTTTCATCATTACCGCCTGATAAACGGCTGTCCCTGCTCTTACCTATAGCATCAATCTCATCTATAAAAATAATTGACGGCGCGCTGTTCTTCGCTTCTTTAAATAAGTCCCTTACTCTTGAAGCGCCTACGCCGACGAACATTTCGACAAAATCCGAACCTGATAATGAGAAGAAAGGAACTCCCGCCTCGCCTGCAACAGCCTTTGCAAGCAAAGTTTTACCTGTTCCCGGAGGTCCTACAAGAAGAGCGCCCTTAGGAAGCTTGGCTCCGATATGAGAATATCTTTCAGGTTTCTTAAGAAAGTCTACAATCTCCTGAAGTGATTCCTTGGCTTCTGCCTGACCGGCAACATCTTTAAATGTAACTCCCGTCTCATTCTGTTTGTACAGCTTGGCCGGACTCTTTCCGACTCCCATGATTCCGTTTCTTCCGCCGCCCATTCGTCTGAGAAGAAAACTCATGAAAATGACCATGATAACTACCGGAAGGACATATACGAGAAGAGCTTCAAGAATAACATTGGATTTCTCAGGAATATATGCGTTAACGACAACTCCCCGTTCTTTCATGAGATTAATAAGCTGAGGATCATTTACGAAACCGGTATAGTAAATTGTGCCGAACAACCCCTTGTTATCGTTGCCGTTGTCGGCTTCCGTGGTCTGAGTAGGAGCCCATTCCATGGCTGCTGCGGATGTTTGAGAAGTATTATCCGTCTGCTCATTGTTATTATTCTCTTTCAGAGAATCCATATATTTATTATATTCTTCATCACTTCTGAGCTTATAAGTTATCCTGTCCGATTCATAATTAACCTCTGAAACACGTCCGGAGTTTACACTGTTATAGAATTCGGTGTAACTTGTTTCCTTATATTTAACATTGTCAATAACGCTTCGAATTGAACTGATAATTATAAGTGTAACTATTGCCGCAATAATAAGTGTCACAAAAACTCTCGCTCCGCCGCGCTTATTATTGTTTTTGCCGTTGTTGTCGCCTTGTGGATTGTTATTATTATAATCGTTCATCTTCCCCTCTGTATGAATCGCTGATAAATGCCGCCGATATCCCGTAAATAAGGACATCTTGCCGCAAATTATAAATTAATATACAGATTCCTTTCATTAACATATCGATACTTACAATATCGTTTTTGATAAATAGATTTTATAACAGATAATGTTAATAATGTCTATAAAATGAGAATATATATAAATAAAAAATTTCTAAACGAAAATTTCTAAATAAGTAATTGTATATACTCTATGGAAATTTTAACATATATATACTATAATTGATATTTAAAATATTTGTCGTGACTGCAGATATCAAATATGGACAGATACTGCAATGCAATTCATATTCATTTAGGAGGTTTTTCATGCCGGTAAAATATATTTTTGTAACTGGTGGAGTTGTATCGGGACTTGGTAAGGGTATTACTGCCGCATCAATAGGCAGACTTCTTAAAGCCCGCGGATTTTCCGTAACAATGCAAAAGTTCGATCCGTATATCAATATCGATCCGGGAACAATGAATCCGATTCAGCATGGTGAAGTATTCGTAACAGATGACGGCGCCGAAACGGATCTCGATCTCGGACACTATGAAAGATTTATAGATGAAAGCCTTGATAAACGTTCAAACGTAACATCAGGCAAAATCTACTGGTCGGTTCTCAGAAAAGAACGCCGCGGTGATTTCGGCGGAGGAACCGTTCAGGTTATTCCTCATATAACCAATGAAATAAAATCCGCCTTTTTCAGAGACTACGATACCGAAAAAACCAAAATCGCAATTATCGAGGTCGGCGGAACCGTAGGCGACATAGAAAGTCAGCCTTTTATTGAATCCATCAGACAGTTCCAGCACGAAGTCGGCCGAGAGAATGCAATTATTGTTCATGTAACCCTCGTGCCTTATCTTAAAGCTTCCGGTGAAATGAAAACAAAACCGACGCAGATGAGTGTTAAAGAACTTCAAAGCATGGGAATTCAGCCGGATGTGCTCGTATGTCGTACCGAGCTTCCGCTGGAACCGGGTATCAAAGACAAAATTGCATTGTTCTGTAATCTTGATAAGTCACACGTTCTCGAAAATCTCGATGTGGACATACTTTACGAAGCTCCTCTCGCTCTTGAGAAGGAGCGTATCGCTCAGGTAGTATGCGAATCACTCAAAATAGATTGTCCCGAACCCGATCTTACCGAGTGGCAGGAAATGTGCACCGCGTGGAAAAATCCGGCAACTTCCGTTAATATAGCTCTCGTAGGTAAGTATGTTCAGCTTCACGATGCTTATTTAAGTGTTGTGGAAGCTCTCAAACACGGCGGTGTTGCAAACAGAGCTGACGTAAATATTAAGTGGATTGATTCGGAACTGCTTAACGATGATAATGCAGCTGAATTATTAGGCGACTGTTCCGGTATCATTGTTCCCGGCGGATTCGGCGACAGAGGTATCGACGGCATGCTTTCAGCCATCAAATATGCAAGAGAAAACAAGGTTCCGTACCTTGGAATATGCCTTGGAATGCAGTTGGTTCTCGTAGAATTTGCAAGAGATGTTCTCGGACTTACGGATGCCAATTCCATAGAATTCGATCCTAATACAATGCATCCTATTATTCATCTTATGCCGGATCAGGAAGATATAGATGATTTGGGCGGAACTTTGAGAAAGGGCTCATATCCTTGTGTTCTTCATAAAGGCACCAAGACATATGAAGCATACGGTGAAGAAACAGTACATGAGAGACACAGACATCGTTATGAAGTAAATAATGATTACAGGCAGGAACTTACTGCTAACGGATGTGTTCTTTCCGGACTTTCACCTGACGGAAGAATCGTTGAAATGATAGAGTTAAAGGACCATCCATGGTTCGTTGCGACACAGGCTCATCCTGAACTCAAATCAAGACCTAACAGACCTCATCCTTTATTTAAGGGATTTATAAAGGCTTCTATAGACGCTAAAAATTAATATTACATTTCAGATAAAACAAAAGGGAGTATGAAGAATCTTTCATACTCCCTTTTCAATTCCTTATTCGGATTTCAAATGTTAAGGATACGGCAAACATTATATATACTGCAAATGAGTAAAAATAACTGATGTCCGTATTTCAAATCCGAATTTTCTTTTATAATTATCTTTTAAGCACCTTTACACATATCTTCCCACCGTCTCCGGAATCATCGAAAATATAAACGCCAAGCACTTCCAATCCGCGACAAACCGCCGTTACAATATTGTCAATTCCTTGATTATTCCATATTTCGCCCGGTATAATTTCAGGTATTCCCGGAGGATAACAGCACACATTTTCACATGCCGTTCTTCCGACAGCATCATTTATGTCAATTAGTTCGAAATCCCCCCTCAGAAACATATCCGCAGCTGCGGACGGAAGCATTGCCGTACTCTTGCGAACCATTTTATTATGTATTTCCATGTTTTCGCCGCATCTATATGCATTCATTTTATTATCAATTTCTTCCAGGGCATTGCAGAATCGTTCATAATATTCATCTGTATCTCCGATGCCCGTCATAGCAATCACATATCCGCATGAACTCATTTCAAGCTGAATCCTGTATTCCTTCAACAGAATATCATATAAATACTTCCCGTCTGCACAAATGAGGACTATTTTAGACATATCATACCTTTCAAACGAAAGAATTTTTTTATCCCTAATTACTTCAGGAAAATCCTCATTTTCCTGATACGAATTTTCATAATGCGTATTTTCGAAATACTTGTTTCCGGAATGTAAATTATCAGAATCCGTTTTTACAGAATACTTATTTTCATGATATAAATTGACGGAATCTGTATTTAGGAAATTGTTATTGTCAAAATAAATATTTTCCGATTTATTATTTATATCGAACTCATAATCCATTGTACATGTCAACAGTCGTATATTTTTCAAATTCACCAGTCGCCTTCTCATTCCGACAAGTCTGTCTGTATATTCTTTAAATAATTTTTCACCCTTCTCCTCTATTAGATCAAAACAGGCGCTTATACTTCCCATAAGTAAATATGACGGACTTGTAGTTTGAAGAAAATTCCAAAAATACTTTACGCGTTCAATATTAAATCTGTATTTATAATTTTCCGTACTTATATTATTCTCTCCGTGAAATCCACAGGTACTTTCAGAAGTATTATTCTTTGGGATATTTTCCTCCTGTTGAGAAAATAAATCTTTAATCGCAGGGTCTTTAGTCCCATTGACAATACATTCCGGTTTAATAACTGCATTGTTTACATTGTAAGTCTTTTTAAATAACATCAAGGCTGAAGAAGTAAATGCCGGCAAAGTCTTATGTAAACTTGTAATCACAATATCAGCACCCTTAGTAACGGAGCTTTCCGGAAACAAATTACTAAAAGGAAAATGAGCACCGTGAGCTTCGTCTACAATAAGTACGGCACCGTATCTGTGTGCAATATCGGCTATAGCGGAAATGTCCGATACTATTCCCTCATATGTAGGAGATGTAATAACAACAGCTTTAATACCGGGATTGTTAATAAATATATTCTCATCCGTAAAAACGGCATCAACGATACCACACTTTTCGTCGTATAAATCGGGATAAATAAAAACCGGTTCCAGTTTTCTTGATATTAAAGCATTATAAACCGAAATATGACAATTTCTTGATATAAGAACCTTATCCCCTTCTTCGCATACCCCTGATACGGAAGCTATCACTCCTGCGGAGCTTCCGTTTACAAGCAGCAAAGAATCATCAGCACCGTACAGCCTTGCGGCTCTTTCCATTTCATCTCTTAAAATATCATCCGCATTATGAAGGTTGTCAAAACCGTCAATTTCCGTAATATCCAAAGAATACGGATTCGGCATGTCAATAAGATTACTGTTTCTTTTTGCCCCCGGCATATGCATAGGTATGTAATTATCGTTTACATACCTTAATAGTCTTTTGTATAGTGAATCCTTCATATACCATCCTTAAATTATCCGATTAAATATACAATCCATATAACACGCCTTCATACATTTATATGTACCGTATATTTTCATTTTGTTATAAAATTTATTTACGGGAAATAACAAAAGCCACACCATAAGGTGTGGCTTAAATACAGTGCCTGGAACCGGAATCGAACCAGTGACACGAGGATTTTCAGTCCTCTGCTCTACCGACTGAGCTATCCAGGCATAGTAGCGGGGACAGGATTTGAACCTGTGACCTTCGGGTTATGAGCCCGACGAGCTTCCGAGCTGCTCCACCCCGCGATATAAAATTAAACAACTTATGTTGTAAGTGGATGGAGAAGGATTCGAACCTTCGAAGGCGAAGCCAACAGATTTACAGTCTGCTCCCTTTGGCCACTCGGGAATCCATCCATATAAAAGCCGACAGTCGGAGTCGAACCAACAACCTATTGATTACAAATCAATTGCTCTGCCATTGAGCCATGTCGGCAAACAAATGGGACCAATAGGGCTCGAACCTATGACCCTCTGCTTGTAAGGCAGATGCTCTCCCAGCTGAGCTATGATCCCATATTGCATTATTATAATGAAGAGCCGAAGCTCTCAGCGACCCGAAAGGGACTCGAACCCTTGACCCCCGCCGTGACAGGGCGGTGCTCTAACCAACTGAGCCACCGGGCCTTGTAATTGATTGAAATCAACTCGACAAAAACTATAATAACTAAATTATATAAATTTGTCAATAAAAGATTGTTCCTTCAAAACTGCATATGATCAACATCAAT
>NZ_BAAHYP010000010.1:0-75186 GCF_054657495.1 Howardella ureilytica
CGAGTGATACACTCAAAGAGAAGGCCCCATGGTCAAGCGGTTAAGACACCGCCCTTTCACGGCGGTAACATGGGTTCGAATCCCGTTGGGGTCATAGCTTTTTATAAGCAAGAACATTTTATTCGGTTCTGATTTGCCGACATGGCTCAATGGCAGAGCAATTGATTTGTAATCAATAGGTTGTTGGTTCGACTCCGACTGTCGGCTCTTATGGAACTTTAGCTCAGTTGGTTAGAGCAACCGGCTCATAACCGGTCGGTCCTGGGTTCGAGTCCCCGAAGTTCCACTCACATATTTAATATGTTTTTGTCTGGCCCGGTGGCTCAGTTGGTTAGAGCACCGCCCTGTCACGGCGGGGGTCAAGGGTTCGAGTCCCTTTCGGGTCGCTTTCTTGTACCTGTACAAGAGTGATGTTGTTTCCTTTTAGAATTTATTATTATGCCGGCGTGGCGGAATTGGCAGACGCCCAGGACTTAAAATCCTGTGGGTAGTAATACCCGTATCGGTTCGACCCCGATCGCCGGCATGTTTTTATGTACGTATAGCTCAGCTGGATAGAGCGTCTGGCTACGGACCAGAAGGTCGCGAGTTCGAATCTTGCTACGTACATTTCTTGTCCGACTTTTTAAGTCGGCTTTTTTTATTTAATTTTAAATTTATTATATGTAAACTTTATTATGTCTTTGCAAAGGAAAATAAAATGAATAATTTATATGAGCTTGTTTGTCCATGTCATTTCGGTTTGGAGGCGGTCCTTAAGAGAGAAATATATGATTTGGGATATGATATTACAAGAGTTGATAACGGAAGAGTATACTTTGAAGGGGATGACGAAGCCGTTGCAAGGGCAAATGTTAATCTTCGAACTGCCGAAAGAGTTATGATATGTGTCGGAGAATTTAAGGCGGTTACATTTACGGAATTATTTGACCGTATTGCCGAATTGGAATGGGAAAGATTTATTCCAAAGGACGGTAAATTCTGGGTTACAAAGGCAAGCTCGGTAAACAGCAAATTATTTTCCACAAGCGACATACAATCAATCGTGAAAAAGGCTGTCGTGACCCGTTTAGGGAAAAAATACGGCATCAGCTACTTTGAGGAAACCGGAAGTGAATATCCAATTAAAATAAATATATTAAAGGATAGTGTTTCTGTTTGTATTGATACAACAGGTGTGGCATTGCACAAAAGGGGATACCGAGTTGCAAGCGGCGATGCGCCTATTTCGGAGACTCTTGCCGCTTCAATTATTAAGCTGACGCCTTGGAGAGGTGACAGAATACTGATAGATCCGTTTGTGGGAAGCGGTACCATTATAATAGAAGCAGCAATGATGGCTGCAAATATTGCACCTGGAATGCACAGAAATTTTACTTCACGGACATGGAGCAACTTGATTTCGCAATCTATATGGAATGATGTTTTGGAAGAAGCAAATGATGCAATTGATACTAATGTTGAGACTCATTTACAGGGATATGATATTGACGCAAAAGTATTGAAGATTGCAAGAGACAATGCGGCAAGAGCGGGTGTATCAGACCTGGTTCATTTCCAGAACAGGGACGTTTCTGAACTTAGCCACGCTAAAAAATACGGTTTTATAATTACAAATCCTCCGTACGGCGAAAGGCTTGAAGAGAAGGAAGCCTTACCTAAGCTTTACGGAGAATTGGGAAGTGCATTCGGTAAACTTGAAGATTGGTCTGCATATGTGATTACTCCTTATGAAGAAATAGAAAAAGATTTTAACCGGAAAGCAACGAAAAAGAGAAAATTGTATAACGGTATGATTAAAACATATTTATATTCATTTGAAGGAAAGAAACCGCCTAAAAGAAAACAATCATGAGAATATGACATGAGTATATGTTTTAAAAGAATGAATTAAGAATATAACTTTAGAATATGACCTGAAAACAATCATGAGAATATGAGAGGAATTACATGGATAATACAATAATATTGGCAACTAATAATAAATCTAAAGTAAAAGAAATATCGGAAATGATGTCGGGAAGCGATATTACATTTGTTTCACTTGCCGATGCGGGCATAAACGCGGATGTTGAGGAAACCGGAACAACATTTGAAGAAAATGCGTTAATAAAGGCGCGGGAAATATGCAAATTGTCCGGTAAACCTTCCATATCTGACGATTCCGGACTGGAGATTGATGCATTGGACGGTGCACCGGGTATTTATTCTTCAAGATTCATGGGAGAAGGTACTTCTTATGATATAAAAAACAATGCTCTGCTTGAGAAGCTTGAAAATGTTGAAGATGAAAAAAGAACTGCAAGATTCAGGTGCTGCATGGCCTTGGTTTTGCCCGACGGAAGAGAGTTTGTTACGGAAGGAGCCATGGAGGGAATTATTGCAAAAGAGCAAAGAGGCAGCAACGGATTCGGTTATGATCCAATACTGTTTATTCCGGAATATAACAGAACAAGCGCAGAGCTTTCATCAGATGAAAAAAATAAAATAAGCCACAGAGGCAATGCACTCCGTAAAATGATTGAGATAATTAACAGAGAACTCGGATGATTAAGTAATACGGCGAAAGACGGAGTTACGGATAAATTATATTTTGTAAATGAAATGAACGCATTGTAGGACAGTAACGTAAATATAAGCATAAGCAGAAATATAAGCATAAGCAGAAATATAAGCATAAGCAGAAATACAAGCATAAGCAGAAATATAAGTATAAGCGTATGTATATTTATATACTTATACAATATATAAAAATGCAATATATAAAAATATAAGTCAGTAAATAAGCGGATAGTTATCGGCATATTAAAAAGGAGGCTGCATGATAAAAATAACCTATTGGTCCGATTATGTTTGCCCTTTTTGCTATATCGGTGAAATAAGATTATTAAAAGCAATCGAAAAGCTCGGAATAGCAGATCAGGTGGAACTTGATATGAGAAGCTTTGAATTATATCCGGATGCGGATAAAGATAAATATTACAGCGGCGTAGAGAAGATCGCCGCTACATACGGAATAACTGAAGAACAGGCGAATGCTCAGCTTGAATCGATTCAGCAAATGGGGTTGGCAGAGGGAATAGATTTTTTCCTTAAAACTGCAAAATACACCAATACTTTCGATGTACACAGGCTGACAAAGCTGGCTTATTCCAAAGGCGACAAGAGACTTGCCAACAGAATGATTCTTTCGCTGTTTGATGCATTTTTCGGAAAAAACGAAGAGCTTAATAATAGAGACGTTTTGATTAGAATTGCGGTTGAAGCCGGATTGGACAAATCTGAAGTTGAAAGTGTATTGGACGGAAACACTTTTTCCGATGAAGTAAGAAAAGACGAGGCTGATGCAAATGCATTCGGTATCAGGGGAGTGCCGTTCTTTGTAATTAATAACAAATACAGCATTTCCGGCGCGCAACAGGAAGATTTCTTTGTCGGTGCATTAGGAAAAGTTCTTGCCGAACTGAATAAGGAAAAGACGGAAGAAAAGTAAGTTTTCACAGAGTGTCGCCGGATTTAACTCAAAGGACGGCAGAGCCATAATACTTAAGATGAACAGACTGAAGTTAATTATGTGAAAACCGGTAAATCACGGTTTTTCAAATATGCAACAGGAAATTAAAATTGAATAATATGTTTAAAGAGATAGAGGAAAAAGAGGTTCCGGAAGATATAATAAAAAACAATGATTTTGTTATATTTCAGTTCGGAACAGAAAATTGTGCTCCGTGTAAGTCTATTTTTCATAAATTGGATATTTGGAGCAGAAATCATGAAAATGTGGTAATGAGATATATTCCCATAGAAAAGTATACGGAACTTTCCGCTCAGATGGGGATTTTATCTTCGCCTGCAGTATTGTCATTTACATATGGTAAACTGTTTATTTCAAAAAGCGGATATTTCAGTCTGGATGAAATATTGCATCGTATGGAGACAGTAATCGGTAACGGGAACGAAGATTAACGACGGGATGATAGCAGACTGAATAAGGTACGGTTAAGAACCGAGGGTTAAACGACTGAATAAAGCAAGGCTGACAGATAATCAGCCGAATAAGGTACGGCTAAGAACTAAGAGCTAAACGACCGAATAAAATACGGTTAATAATTAATTGACTGTCGGGAATTGAAATGTCGAAATGTGCGGTTATTATAATTGAAAGAATAAATACGGATTTAGTATAAAACAGATTGTGAAGTTTGACTTTTTATAAATATGTCACTATTATTTATTAGGTAATTTTATTTTGATTTAACAGCCTGAGTCTCAGGCGTTTATTGAAGTTTATCACTTCGATACTTTTCCGTGCAAGATGAATAGGAGAATATAAAATGCGCAACAGAGAGCGTTTTGAGCATTTGTCCATTTTAGAGTTAAAAAAGATTGCCAAAGATAACGGAATAAAGGGAATATCATCTCTCAGAAAAGATGATCTTATTGATGTTCTTTGCAACTACGACTTAAATATTGACAAATGTGATGAAATCAGTAACGTAGGCACCGCCGTGAAAAATGACGATTCCGTGTCGGATCATACAACGACGGAGAGATATGAAGATTCCGCCGGTTCAGGAAACAGATATTCGGATGCCGATAATCGTTACAACAGAAATAAATACGAAGAATCAAGGTACGGAAGCAGAAACGGCAACCGTATATCCGATAATACGGATCCGTATGCCGTAGAGGGAACGGAGCCGGAAAAGGTAGTCGGAATTCTTGAAATTGTTGAAAATGAAAACGGATATGGTTTCTTAAGATGCGACAACTTTTTGCCGGGACCGAATGATGTATATGTCTCTCCGGTTCATATTACAAGATTTAATCTTAAGACAGGCGATCAGATAGAGGGACTTAAGAGAAGAAATAAACCTGAAGACAAATTTATGGCCCTCATATATATCGAAAAGATAAATGATGTTGAGATAAGCAAGCTCGAAAAGAGAAGAATATTTAATAATCTTACCCCTATTTATCCTGAGGAGAAAATATCTATTGAAATTGAAAATAATAATGATATTGCCACAAGAATTATTGATTTGCTTTCTCCGATAGGAAAAGGACAAAGAGGCATGATAGTGGCTCCTCCCAAGGTGGGAAAAACAACTTTAATAAAGAAAATTGCAAATGCCATAACGCATAAATATCCGGATATTTATCTTATGATTCTTCTTATAGATGAGAGACCCGAAGAGGTTACGGATATTAAGGAGTCCATTATCGGCAACAGAGTAGATGTTATTTATTCGACATTTGACGAGCAGCCGGATCATCATAAGAGAGCGGCCGATATGACTATAGAAAGAGCCAAACGTCTTGTTGAATCCGGTAAGGATGTCGTAATACTGTTGGACAGCATAACAAGACTTACAAGAGCAAGCAATCAGACCGTACAGATAAGCGGAAGAACTCTTTCCGGAGGACTTGATCCTTCAGCGCTGTACATGCCTAAAAGGTTTTTCGGAGCCGCAAGAAATATCAGAGAGGGCGGAAGTCTGACAATTCTGGGAACGGCTCTTATTGAAACCGGAAGTAAAATGGATGAGGTTATTTTCGAGGAATTTAAGGGAACGGGAAACATGGAACTTATACTCGACAGAAAACTTCAGGAAAAAAGGGTGTTTCCTGCAATTGATATTTATAAATCAGGCACAAGAAGAGATGATTTGCTGTTGGATGAAGATGAATTGGCAGCCGTTGACATTATTCACAAGGCGTTAAACGGAGTAAAGAGGGAAGAAGTGACGGAAAGATTATTGGATTTATTTTCCGAAACAAAGACCAATAAGGAGCTTGTCCAAAAGATATTAAATAAAAGATATATATAAGTATTGTATCTGCTACCGCGGTATTATTGATTGGGTGTATTTATTTATGCATAATATAATCGAATATGAACATAATCGGAGAACCATATGTATATCATGTTTTATGATTTATAAATGATTCCATATAAGCATATTCATACATATGATTTAATTCTTTAATTGAATTAATCGGTACTCAGACAGTGATGTATGGAGGAATTGTTATGAGCATTTTCGATAAATTGAAAAATACGGCAAAACAGGCGGCAAATAATACTTTAGGCGCAGCAGGTAAAAAGAGAGAGACTTTTGTTTTTAATGCACTGCCCGAAAGTTTGGCAGAAATGCAGGCATTGCCGGAAAGTTGTCTTGATACTCCGTTTAAGACAGCTGCATTGACCGTGCTTGCACTTTGTGCATATGCGGCTGACAGGGAAATCGGAACCGAAATGCTGAATTTTCTTCGCGGACCGCGCCCTATGAGCGGACAGGATATTTCATTTATTAATGACAGATATCGCGACGGCAAAACATATTTGCCGTTTACATACTTCAGAGGAGCTGTTCCGGACAATGATTATACACCTTCAGAACCGTTTACCGTTGATATTGAAAGCAGTTCAGATTCAAACTCCGAAGAGGGATATATGAAATTATTTATTCCGTGCGGAGGTGCGGACAATCCGAGACCCGTAAAACTGCGCATGCGTGGAAGCGACGGAAAATGGTTTCTATGGGAACAATATTTGCTCGTGGGAGTCAAAACTCCTAAATCAGAGGATCCGTGGGCATGATAAATCAAAAATATAAATATGCGGCAATACATCGAAGATGAAATATTTAATTTTAAATATTTATAAGTAAACACAATAATAAATGCGGAATGACTTTAACATACCTCATCGTGGGACATGTTCAAAGTAATTCCGCATTTATTGATAAATCTAAAAAATATTTATGTTAAGACATTGTATGGTAAAAATGTTACCGTATGATTTTTATGCATTATACATTATTCACTATGACTGTGGGCTAAATTATCTATATATTCAGCTGCGGATATGGCGGCCGAGTCGCCTTCACCTGCGCCTTTAATATATTGATAAGGTTCTCCGGCAATATCGCCGCATGCAAATACTCCCGGTATATTGGTTTCCATTCTTCTGGAAACTTCAACATGAGGTCCCACGGTTTTTAAACCGTCTATCAGTTTACCCGGAGATATTGCACTTCTGAGTATGAAGACACCGTCCGTTTTGTGTATTGATTCATTTGTCTTCAAAAATACAGGATCAAGTTTCGGAGCAAAGGGACTTGCGTTAGGGTCTTCTTTCACTTCAAGGAGAGCGGGATCAATACCGTCTTCTTTGGAAGCGTCTTCAAGACTTAATATTGAAACGGGCTTTTCGTTGACAATCGAAATATTATCTCTGTTAAATTCAATGGAATCGTACTTGTATACAGGCATATACGTTACATGATCGGCATATTCAGCCAGGAAATCAACTTCATGTTCAAATTCGGGACTGTATGAAACCACAATGGCATCTTTGTTCTTATATAATGCGGCGTCACATGTTGCACAGTAACTTACTCCCTTTCCGAGAAGTTCATCTTCTCCCGGAAACGGTTTGGACATAACAACGCCCGTTGCAAGGATAATTGTCTTTGTCGGAATCATTTCCTGACCCACCTGTACCGCGAATTTTTCGCCGACCTGATATATTCTGGCAACCCTTTCGTTTCTGATTTCAATATCGAATTTTTTAATATGCTCAAGAAAAGCCTTTGCCAATTCTTCTCCCGAAACGGAAGGCAGACCGAGATAGTTGTTTATTATGTGAGCCTTGTATACTTTTTTACTTGAATGAATATCTCCGAAAAGTAATATTTTTTTATTTCTTATTGTTGAAGTAAGCGCAGCACTTAGTCCGGCAGGACCGGTACCTATAATTATGACATCGTATTCGTTCACTACAGAAACCTCCGTAATCAG
The DNA here is from genome assembly GCF_054657495.1 of Howardella ureilytica. Lineage (NCBI taxonomy): Bacteria > Bacillati > Bacillota > Clostridia > Eubacteriales > Howardella > Howardella ureilytica. The sequence continues at coordinate 7,807 of NZ_BAAHYP010000010.1, forward strand.
TAATCACTTTTATTTATATAATATAAACTGAATCAGGTATATCAGACAACGGTTCAATCAGCCGATAATGTTAATTACATTGTGTTAAATGTAACTTTAAAATGTAAATTAATTATATCATAAATTATATTTTACACAACATAATATAATCAATTTTTCAGGCAGAGCTTCGTATAATAATCAATAAAAATATATACGGTTTCGCATATCATTTCGTATGTTTTCGTCCGACAGGTGACATAAATTCACATGAAATTCAGCCTTATAAACCTGTAAATACCTACATATTCCGCATAAAGAACATTTAATAAAACAATAAATAACGGGGGCAGCAAAGTTTATAAATATAAATAAAACTTAAATGATTTGCTTTGATAAATTGCAGATAGTATACTATGCTTTGTTTATGTAACACAATCGATTAAGGAGTATATATGTCAAAAAAAGCTAAAATAACAACATCTATACTTGTGGCTGCTGGAATTGCGGTCGCAGTAATATTGATATTGGTTTTTACCGTATTTACCGGAAAAAAAATTAAATTATCCGATTATGTGACGGTTGATTACAAAGGCGTAAACAATTATGCCACGGCGGATGTAAGCATTAAAAAAGATGATTTATACAATGCTTTGACGGACGGTGAAAATGACGATGAATTAAAAGACCTTACAAAGCAGTATGTGGACAAACTTGAGGCAAAAACAGATTCTAAAGATTTGGCGAACGGCAATAACTTTGATATTTACTTTGTTCAGCCTGAAGATATCCTTAACGGCAATCAAAAGTTATCGGATTATATAAACAAAAATGTCGGAAGCGATAAATTTGCCTACAAGGCCGAAAATATAAAAGAAGGTGAAAAAACGGATATTTTTTCATTTGTAACAGTAGATATAAAGGGTATAAGTCCTGATGCGACATTAAGCATTGTTAACAGCTCGGATAACGAATTATTTAAAAAACTTGAATATAAAGCTGATAAGACAACTAATCTGAGTAACGGTGAAATGGTGACAATAACATGTACATCGGACATTCATATTATAGCCAATCAGGGTTACGTTCCGGTTTCCACCGAGACAAAGATTGAAATAAACGGTCTCAGCACATACGTAACAGACTCCGGTAAAATAACCGATGAATATAAAAATAAGCTCAACGCCGACAATATTTCCATGATTACAAATCAGACGGCGGATAAGACATTCAGAATGTTATATACCGCAACAAACAATGTCGGATATTTGACACAGCCTAATGAAGAAACCGCATCGGATATTAAACTTTCTGATGTTTATTTCTTAAAGAAGAAATCTGTTGAAACGGAAAACGGAGCAGATAACGGAGAAACAACATCTTCAAACGGTGACAACAGTGAAGAAACAAAATCTTCGGATGGTTCATCGGCTGAAAATAATTCGGATAAGTCGAAAGAGTTTGACGGACCTGAAAACAAATTGTATATGGTGTACAGTGCTACGGTTTCAAACGGTAAAGGAACGGAAAAACTATATTTTACGGTTGAATATGACAACATTTATATTGCCGCAAACGGTTCTTTCGGAAATACAACCAAAGACATAACAAAGAGTTACAAAGTTTCATCAAACGGAGAAAAACTTGTAAATGAAAATGTTAACTCAGCCGACAATATGAAATATTATGATATAATCAAATTATAAACAGAATGCATTCCATATGATTTAAGCCCGAAGGCGATAACAGTATCATATGGAATGCATTTTTGTTATAGTAATGTAAAATTATATAGGAATCAAATTACGTATTTTAATTATGATAAACAGAACAGATAAAAAGACATTTTTTAAATTCAAAAAATGTATACCGACCATATTGAGGTATCAGATACTTACAAAAGCGTTTCTGTTGCTTGTTGATCTGGCATTCAGATATGCAAGAGGAGGAATTCTTTGGACAAGCGACAGAGCGGTAATCAGCAGCGGAGATATTCCGTTTTTATTTACATCTGTTCAGGGATGGGGAATAATGCTGATAGGTCTGGTAATATTATCGGTATACATGGTATTTGACGTAAATGCCATGATAATATTAAGCAATAAAATTTTGCATAATAAACCGGTTCGTACATTGGAGGTTGTTAAAGAGGCGTTTCTTTCATTAAAATACTTTAACAATCCCTTCGGATTTTTTATGCTGATGTATATGGCCTTTATTCTTCCGCTTGCGGGAGTTGGTCTGAACGCCATATCTCTGACGGAAAACCTGTATTTGCCTAATTTTATAGTGTCATTTATACATCAAAATATACTCTTTACCATACTGTATTATTTCGGAGTCTTACTTGCATTCGTTTTTACGGTATTTAACATATTTACGTTTCACTGTTTGATTATAGGAAAAGAAGCTACGGCGTCGGCAAGAGAACATGCTGCGGAACTGATCAAAAAAAATTGGAATAATTTCGTATGGACATACTTTAAGTTCATATTAAAAAGTGTTCTGGTGGTGCTTATTATCGCGGGAGTTATAGTCGGGGCAGCGGCATTTGCTGTATTTGTCGTTAAAATAGACGATAATGATGCATATAGAGCGTTTTTGACGTTTATGTCTTATCTTGTATTATCCGTTGCGGGAATATTTATATTAATATTTGTACCGATGCACTATTTGACACTTACGAAAATGTACGATTTATATACGGGAGAATACGAGGAAATGTATTTATCGACTCGCAGAGATTATGCTTATATGTATATTGCGAGCGGGATATTTTCCGTTTTTCTGTTATTTTCAAGTATTTTTACCTCAGGCAATTTTGATGAAGAATTCCCGAAAGTTGCAAATACCAAGATAATAGCTCACAGAGCAGGCGGAAATTTGGGTGATGAGAATACCGTTCAGGGATTAAATAAAGCAATAGAAAAGGGCGTATGGGGCGGTGAAGTCGATGTACAAAGAACAAAGGACAATAAATATATAATCAACCATGACGATACATTTAAACGGCTGACCGGTAATAAAAAAACATCATCGGAATTAACTCTTGAAGAAATAAAAAAACTAGAAGTTAAGAACAGTTTGCACAGTGAGGAATCGGGTCAGATAGCATCTCTGGAGGAAATGCTCGATGCCGCAAAGGGGAAGATTGTTTTATACATAGAACTTAAGGGAAAAACGGCAGATGAAAAAACGGCGGACGACATTTACGGGATAGTGAAAAATAAGGGAATGCTGAATCAGGTTGTATTTGTGGGTTTTAATTACAAATTGATGAAATATATGGAAGAGAAACACCCAAATGCGGAAACAGGGTATTTGTGTTACGCGGCATTCGGAGAAATTGAAAATCTCGCTACCGATGAGATTATTATTGAGGAAGAGCTTGCTACTCCGGAAAATATCGATAAGATAAAGGCGGCCGGGAAAAAGGTCATTGTATGGACCGTAAATACTCCGATGGGAATGGCGAGATTTTATTCGAGAGGAGCAGACGGAATAATAACAGATAAAATTGATAAAAGTCTGAATATAAAGAGTCTTCTGCAATCTGACAGGATTGATAAATACGGGGAAGCATATGACGACATGAAGCGGGTTATTTTACATACGATATTCGTATTATGGGCATAAAGCAGAAAAACAGGAGCATTAATAAAATGAAGCGAAAAGAGTTATACAAAGGAATAGTAACGGACAGAATATATTTTCCGGCAAGAGCGGAAGTTGAGGTGGTTGAATCCGATAATCGGGAAGATAACGGCAAAACCGTACTTGTAAAAAATGTTATCCCGGGACAGAAAATAGAATTCAGATTAAAAAAACAATCATCCGGCAATCTGATAAATATTTTAGAAAAATCATGTTATGAAACGGAAAAAAGGTGCCCGGTATTCGGAGAGTGCGGCGGATGTGTATACCTTCCGATGAATTATACCGCTCAACTCGAAATGAAACGAAAAGAAATCGTGAGAATTATGGGGACCGCTCTTGATGAAATCCACAACGGGGCATATACGGGGGAGGGAGAAACACCGTATGTGCCGGAAGATAATGAATATTTTAAAATAAGCAATGAATTATTTGATGAAGCGGTTCCCAGTCCGAATGTATATGAGTACAGAAACAAAATGGAATACAGTTTCGGAGACGAGGTAAAAGACGGAGAAATTGTAATAGGAATGCACAGAAGAAATTCCAAATACGCTATTTCTCCCGCAGATGAATGTCTGATTGTACATGAAGATTTCAATAAAATCGTAAGAAAAACCCGTCAAATGGCAAATGAGTCGAAGCTTGATTATTATCATACAATGACAAGAGAAGGAGTATTAAGACATTTGCTCTTAAGAAGAAGTGCTTTTAACGGTGAAATCATGGTCGCAATTGTTACTACGACTTCGGATTCGGAGCGTACATCGGAATTTATAAAAAAATACAATGACGCACTTCTTGAATCGGAGATTGAATTGGAAGGTAAAATTGCGGGAATTATGCATATAGAAAATGATTCGGTTGCCGATGCGGTAAAATGCGATAAATTGAATTTACTATACGGTAAAAATTATATAACGGAAAATTTGCTCGGGCTTGAACTTAAAATCACTCCGTTTTCATTTTTTCAGACAAATTCAAAGGGAGCGGAAAAGCTGTACAGCGTGGTAAGAGATATGGTTTACACGGATAAAATGATCGAAAACGGCGAAAAACCCGTTATATACGATCTGTACAGCGGAACCGGAACTATTGCACAAATGCTTGCTCCGGTTGCAAAGGAAGTTGTCGGAATAGAAATAGTTGAGGAAGCTGTGGAGGCCGCAAAGGAGAATGCGAATCTTAACAGGCTTGATAATTGTGACTTTTTGGCGGGAGATGTGCTCACTTCCCTTGATGATGTGGAGGTTAAGCCGGACATTATCATTCTTGACCCGCCGAGAGACGGCGTAAATGCCAAAGCTCTGAAGAAGATATTGGAATACGGAGTGGAGAATATTGTGTATATATCATGTAAGCCCACTTCTCTTGCAAGGGATTTAAAGTTGTTTTATAAAGACGGGTACAGATTGGTGCGCGGAAAGGTAGTGGATATGTTCCCGGGAACAGGGCATGTGGAGACGGTAGCGTTGATGTCGAAGAAAAAATAAGACGAGCCCGAAAACCGCTGATAAACAGCGGTTTTCTCATAATTTAGAGCACCCGAAATCTGGTCGGAAAACGGCACATAGGGAAGTTATCCAGGGCGTTTTTACAGGGTTGTGTGTCGCGATTAAATAATCGGGCAGGTTGCAACTGTGATTAGATGTAGGGTAGGGGTTGGATGTTGGGGAGACAAATCGGAATTTACCTATTAAGACATATAAACTGTTGACAATAAAGCTCCTATATAGTATGTTTTTAATAAACTACTATATAGGAGCTTTTGTATGAACATGAATGGAGGATTTCTTGTCACCAAAATAAAACAGCTTGGAGACCGTATTTTCGAGAAGATTCTCAGTGAAAAGAATATTGATGCGTTTAATGGAGCCCAGGGACGTATTCTTTATGTGCTGTGGCAGGAGGATGGTATCTCAATCAGGTCACTCTCGACTAAATGCGGATTAGCGATAACATCTCTTACTACGATGCTGGAAAGAATGGAAAATCAAGGGCTGATAAGCCGTGTTCAGTCTGAAACGGACAAAAGAAAAACACTCCTGTTTCTGACTGAGAAAGCACATGCCTTAAAGGGCGAGTACGATTCTGTATCTGATGAGATGGGTAGTATTTACTACAAAGGTTTTTCAGAGGAAGAAATTACCCGGTTTGAGGAATACCTCGACCGCATCAGAAAGAATCTTGAGGAGTGGCAGAAGTCATGAGTATTTGTATCAAAGATCAGATTCAGAACATGAATATCGTCATTGGCTGCAAAGTGGGGTGTACATATTGCTATGCCCGCAACAATGTGAAACGCTGGCATATTATTGATGACTTCTCTGATCCTGAGTTCTTTCCAGGCAAGCTCAGGATGATGGAAAAGAAACGTCCGCAGAACTTTCTTCTCACCGGCATGAGCGATCTCTCTGGATGGAAGCCGGAATGGAGAGACGAGGTATTTGCAAAGATCCGTGAAAATCCACAGCATCAGTTCCTGTTCCTTACCAAGCGACCTGATTTGCTGGATTTTGATATCGATCTGGAAAACGCATGGTTTGGCGTTACGGTGACGAGGAAAGCAGAACTGTGGCGTATCGACGCCCTTCGGAAAAACGTCAGAGCAAAACATTACCATGTTACCTTTGAGCCGTTATTCGATGATCCCGGCACAGTTGACCTTTCCGGAATCAATTGGATCGTTGTCGGCACCATGACCGGAGCTCAGAGCAGGAAGATTCATACGAAGCCGGAATGGACATGGTCTCTGACGGACCAGGCACACAAGCTCGGCATTCCGGTGTTTATGAAGGAAGACCTTGTCCCTATCATAGGGGATGAAAATATGATTCAGGAGATGCCGGAAGAATTTAATAAAGTGTTAGAGGTACAGAAATCATGGAAGAAGTAATAAATGGAATTCTCATTCGTGAGGTTGAAACAAAGAACATCATGACTAAGTCTAGTCTGCCGGTAGGCGGTTACTCGGTCAATCCCTATGTGGGCTGTACACATGCCTGCAAGTATTGCTATGCTTCTTTTATGAAGCGCTTTACCGGGCACAAGGAGGAATGGGGCACTTTCCTTGATGTGAAGCATTGGCCGGAAATTAAAAATCCGAAGAAATATGCCGGACAGCGGGTAGTCATCGGTTCTGTGACAGATGGCTACAACCCACAGGAGGAGCAATTCGGGAATACCAGAAAACTTCTGAAGCAGCTGATCGGCAGTGACGCAGATATTCTGATTTGCACAAAGTCGGATCTTGTGGTACGGGATATTGATCTGCTGAAGAAGCTTGGACGTGTAACCGTTTCATGGTCGATCAACACACTTGATGAAAATTTCAAGAATGATATGGACTCTGCTTCGAGCATTGAGAGCCGTATCTCTGCTATGAAGCAGGTATATGAAGCAGGTATCCGTACAGTCTGTTTCGTATCCCCGGTATTCCCCGGTATCACGGATTTTGAAGCGATCTTTGAGCGAGTAAAGGATCAGTGCGATCTGTTCTGGCTCGAAAATCTCAATCTTCGAGGCGGTTTCAAAAAGACAATTATGGATTATATCGCCGGAAAATATCCTGATCTGGTACCACTTTACGACGAGATCTATAACAAGCATAATCGCAGCTACTTTGAAGCACTTGAAGTAAAAGCTGAGAAAATGGCTAAGAAGTATGATTGTGCCTTTGTGGATAATGAAATGCCTTATGGCAGAGTCCCGCAGGGGCATCCGGTGATCGTAGATTATTTCTATCATGAGGAAATCCGCGGGACAGAGAATACCGGAAAAAGAAATCGCTAACTTCCAGTTCAATGTGTTTTGCAATGTCGCTGATATCATTGAAGGTAATGGAGCATCATATTTCTGACAAATTCCCGAACAGCATGTCCCTACCTTGACCAATTCCCAGACAGCATGAACCAGTATGATTATTTTTTCTACTGTCTCGGGGCACGTCGAGACGGTAGTATTGATGTCAAGGTTCAAAGAAAAATAGGCGCGAAAGCTTAAGTATACTGCGGTTTTCGGGCAATCAGGCAAATTTGACATCGGGCAGATCAAACGCTTCTCGGTAACTTATCCAAGGGCAATCCGGCTCAAAAAGTGTGAGAGCCCCGTTGCCTTGATAGATGTCAATATGCCCCGTTGCCGAGTTAGATGTTGGGGTAGTTGTGGCTGTGAGATAGATGTTGGAAAAAGGCTTCAACACTACCATCAGATGCGAAAAGATTTTTAAACAATATTACATTCACACATTGATAACTGTAAATGTATTCGATATAATATGTACATCTCTCGGAGGTGAAAATCATGGGATTCAGAGAAGACGTCAAAAAAATAAAGGCACTCACAGATGAGAACCGTCTTGCGATTATGCTTGCGCTCCAGCATGGAGAGAAGTGTGGATGTGATCTGCTGAGGGAACTGAATATCACGCAGCCGACTCTTTCGCATCACATGAAAATTCTTGCAGACAGCGGCCTTGTTGATTACTACAAAGAGGGAAAATGGATGCATTACTCCATCTCCGCAGACGGCGTCAAAGATTTCCGGGAAATGATAGGTTCCTACGTAAGATGTGACTGTGAAACAGACAGCAGCGTATCCTGCGGATGTAAAGGAAAGAAGTAATCGATATCTGTAATTCATAGGCAGTCCTTTGGGATTGCCTATATAAAGGTCATAAACATAGATATATATAAATGTATCAAACTAATGGAGGCAAAGTCATGAACAATCAAAGCAAAGGCATGAATACATTTCAGCGGTATCTTTCTGTGTGGGTACTGCTCTGCATGGCTATAGGAGTACTGATTGGGCATTTTGTCCCGGCCATTCCTGCCACACTCGGCAAGTTTCAGATTTCCGGCATTTCGATTCCTATCGCTGTTCTCATCTGGGTCATGATCTACCCTATGATGATGAAAGTAGATTTTCAGAGCGTAAAACAGATTGGGAAGAATCCAAAGGGACTTCTGGTCACATGGGTGACGAACTGGCTGATCAAGCCTTTCACTATGTATGGAATTGCTTACCTGTTTTTGTTTGTCATATTCAAAGCCTTCATATCACCGGAACTGGCAACAGAATACCTCGCCGGAGCTGTGCTTTTAGGAGCTGCTCCATGTACAGCGATGGTGTTTGTGTGGAGTACCCTTACAAAAGGGAACCCTGCTTATACGGTTGTGCAGGTGGCCACCAATGACCTTATTATTCTGGTGGCATTTGTTCCGATTGTAAAATTCCTTTTAGGCGTTTCCGATGTGGTTGTTCCCTACAGTACTCTGTTCGTAAGCATTTTTCTGTTCGTTGTGATTCCGCTTGTGGGTGGCATCTTCACGAGAATAACAGTCACGAAGCAAAGAGGTGCGGATTACTTTGAGAGCACGTTTGTCCACAAGTTCGACAATGCCACAACAATAGGTCTGCTGCTGATGCTGGTTATTATTTTCAGTTCACAGGCAGAGGTGATTCTGTCTAATCCGCTTCATATTGTGCTGATTGCGGTGCCGCTGACCATTCAGACATTTTTGATCTTCTTTATCGCTTATGGAGCAAGCAAGCTACTGAAATTACCGCATGATATTGCGGCTCCTGCCGGGATGATCGGCGCATCAAATTTCTTTGAACTTGCGGTAGCTGTGGCGATTGCACTATTTGGTACGACAAGCCCTGCAGCGCTCGCTACCACTGTAGGCGTTCTGACGGAGGTACCCGTCATGCTCCTGTTAGTGCGAATAGCAAATAAAACGAAAGCGAGTTTTGCGTAATGTGGACTTTTATTCAGGATTAGATTCTTGGGATGAAGTGGTTGAATGCCATGATTGAGCAGTTGCTGCTCATGGTCGGACTTAATGTAGATAGTCGGATTGGCGGCACTTTGATAGAACACCTGCACATGGAAGACCAGATTGCTGATTTTATCCGCAATAACAACAGCAAGGTGGATATCGAGTCTCCGAATCTCACTGTTAAAGACCGGCTGATTTATTCCGGAGATCAGGTTGCATCCACCTTTAAGAAAGTGTTCCCTTATATCCTTGTCGGCGTGGCTATCGGCGCGGTGATCCATAACTGGATTCCCGAAGGCTGGGTGGAAACCGTTCTCGGCGACAATAATCCGTTCGGTGTGATACTCGCCACGCTTGTCGGCATACCCATGTACGCAGACATTTTCGGCACGATTCCGATTGCCGAGGCACTTTTGGCAAAGGGAGCCTTGCTCGGTACGATTCTCAGCTTTATGATGGCGGTTACCACGCTCAGCCTTCCGTCCCTTATAATGCTGAAAAAGGCTATCAAGCCAAAACTCTTAGCGACATTTATAGCCATATGCACAGTGGGTATCATCATTGTCGGATACGGCTTCAATGCCATAGCGTACTTACCGGTGTAGGGGGAAATTTCAATGAACAAACCAAAAGTGGCATTTATCTGTGTTCACAACTCATGTCGCAGTCAGATTGCCGAAGCATTAGGCAGACATCTTGCGCCCGATATCTTTGAGAGCTATTCTGCCGGAACAGAACCAGAGCCGCAGATTAATCAGGATGCAGTGAGGCTGATGAAGCAAATCTATGGCATTGATATGGAAAAGACGCAATACAGTAAGCTTCTGTCCGATATCCCGGCCGTAGATGTGGTTGTTACGATGGGCTGCAATGTTCGTTGCCCGTTTCTTCCCTGCACAGAGAGATTTGATTGGGGACTTGAGGATCCAACGGGAGCTGGTGATGAAGCTTTTATCGAGACAATTCGGGAAATCCATACGAAAATTGTTGAGCTAGCACAGCATCTGGCACAATAATTTACGTATATAGCTAAAACAGTTTATATAACTTTTTCGCTGAAGGAGGATAAGAAAGATGAATATTAAGGTTTTAGGCAGTGGCTGTAAAAGTTGTGAGGCACTTTTGAAGTCCGTAAAAGAGGCGGTAGCAAACAAGGGAGTTCATGCTGAGGTTGAGTACATCACCGATATGGAAAAATCATGGGATATGGGGTGATGAGCATGCCCGCCCTTATGATTGATGACAAAATTGTTTCTGCAGGAAAAGTGCTGAAGGCAAAGGATGTAGAGAAACTATTGTAAGCAAAAAGAATAAGGCTCCTCACTACTGATTAGGTTCAGTGGCGAGGAGCCGTTTTACGCTTCGATGTCGATCTCAACCCCTGATTTGAACCGGACGGCAAGGTGGTCGTCGTAAACGGTGATCTGCTGGATCAGCTTTCGGACGAGGCTTTCGTCGAATTCGGTGATTTCGGATTGCTGACTTCCGATGAAGTCCTGCAGCTCCTTGATCCGGTTCATGGCTTCTTTCCGGTGATAACTATCGACCTCGGACTTTTATTTTTGGTCGCGGAGCCGGAAAATCTTATTAGCAATGGCATCGTATGGCTCTGATGTGGCAGTTGATAGAGCAAATATATTTCTCTATCATCCGTTTAGTTCAAAGCCTTGAAGGAGAATAAGCATATTGCGGCAGCGGTCTTCGAGACGAGTGCTTCCTTTGGCGGACTGAAGATGCTCAGATCGGCAGGGAGCGCAATTGACTACCACGTTTCCTAAAATCTCTAATTCAGATAATTCTGGATATACAGATTTATAATCCGTTGCAGAGCGCTCTTTATATCCATATTCCCCTCCATGAGACACCACTCTAAAACACAGCCTTTAACGATTGTGCAGATGTCCATACATATTTCATGGATATTTGCACTTTTTTTGATAATTCCCTGAGCCTGCGCCGCCGTTATTTCCCGTTCGCTGCGGGCCATCACGGTATCCGGCTCGAATTGTCCATTAACTTCAGACATATAGGCTGAAAGTGAACGGTTTCCGGCAGTATAGAAGCTCTTCATAAAGTCAAGGCCGAAATTCATGTATCGGTTTATGAGATGCATATACAGTTCTGAAATGCGCTCACCGATCTTGTTGAGGGGTGTTTTCAGAGAACAGCTTTCAAAGGAAGTCTCACGGACAAAGTACATAAGCAGGTCATCTTTGTCTCTGAAATAATGGTAAAAAGTTCCGATGGAAAGATCTGCTGCGGCGCACACATTTCTCACGGTGATATAATCCGCTCCGTTTTTTCGAATCAGGTCAATGGTTGTATCTATGATTCTCTGTTTGCTGTCTACTTGATCTGCACTTTTCGCAGGCCGCCCACATTTTTTTGCCATGTCATTCTCCTTTTAGAACAAGTTCGTTTTGACTATTGACATTATAGAACGTGTTCAGTACAATTGCAATCAAGAGTAAATATAACACGTTCGATTATTTGAAAGGAGTTTGCAACGATGAAAATTACGTATTGGTCAGACTACGCTTGTCCCTACTGTTATATCGGTGAGGAGCGTCTAAAGAAAGCGATTGAATCTATCCCTGAAATGAAAAATGTGCAGCTTGAAATGAAAGCCTTCCGGTTAGACCCTTCCGCAGGGGAACACGCAGTCAGCGACACGCAGACACGTTTTGCTGATAAATACGGAATCTCGTTTGAGGCTGCCGGAAGGCAAATTGAAAATATCTCTCAGATGGGAATTGCTGAGGGACTTGATTTCCGGTACGCCTCTACACTTTTTACAAATACAATGGATGCACATCGCCTGACGAAACTGGCCCAGAGCAAAGGAAATCCGGCACTGACAGAGCGTATTATCTCTGCACTGTTCAAAGCATATTTTACCGACAACAAAGAACTTGCGGACAAAGCGCTTCTCAAGAGTATCGGTGAAGCGTGCGGACTGGACGCGGCAGAGGTAAGAGAAGTCCTGGATTCAGACAAGTACCGGGATGAAGTGATTTCAGACGAGAATGAGGCTTTCCAAAATGGCATCCACGCGGTTCCGTTTTTTGTAGTAGGAAAGTATGGAATTTCCGGTGCACAAAGCGTAGAGGGCATGAAGGCCACGCTTCAAAAAGCATTGGAGCAGGAGACGGAGGCCGGCATGGAACAGGGGATGAGCTGCGGTCCGGATGGCTGCAGGATTGGTTGAGCTATGATTATAGAGGTACCGGTAAAAGGGTATTTTGAGGAAAATTGCTTCTTTTACATTGACGATAAAACACAGCATGGCTTTTTAATTGATCCCGGCGCACAAGCTGCAGGACTGCTTGAGCTTATCAAAGAAAACGGCTGGGAAATCGAAAAAATACTGCTTACACATGGGCATTTTGACCATACCGGAGCGGTAAACGAACTCCGCCGTGTATTAAATCTTCCCGTACTCGCCTATCGAACAGCGAACGATTATCTGCTGGATGCCGGAAAAAATCTGTCGGCTCTCTGCGGACCTCCGATTACGATACGAGATGCAACATTTATAGATGATGGGGACAATATCACGCTGGAAGCAAACCCGTCTTTTTTCCTGCACGTAATCTATACGCCGGGACACACGACGGATTCCGTCACCTACTATTCCGCCAAAGATCACGTTGCATTTGTGGGAGACACGATTTTTAAAGGAAGTATTGGGAACTATCAATATCCGGGCGGGAATCTGATAGATTTACAAAACAGTATCCTCAACAAAATATTCACCCTACCAGATGAGACTGTGCTTTGTTCAGGGCACTCCGCTCAAACGACGGTAGGGATTGAAAAGCAAAGATACAGATAAAAGAAAGGTTAGTACTTTATCATGATAAAACAGTCAATACAAGTTGGCACGATGGAACTGAACAGCCGAATCATTATGCCCCCGGTTGCCACTTATCAAAGTACGGAGGATGGGAAAGTTACGGATACGATGCTGGATTATTACGGGGAAAGGGCAAAGAGCGGGAATCTCGGAATGATCATCACCGAACACAGCTATATTATGAAGCAGGGAAAGGCAAAAGCAAAGCAACTCTCCATTTCAAGTGATGATGATATAGACGGCTTGCGAAAACTGACCGATGTCATTCATCAAAGCGGGACAAAAGCTATGGTTCAGCTTAATCATGCCGGTTCCGCCGCACCTAGTTCCGTGACCGGTCTGAAAGCTGTTTCAGCAAGCAGTATAGTTCTTCCGACAACTCCGATGATGGGTGACGGAACTGCTCCGGATGAGCTTACAAAGAGGCAGATTGCCGAAATTGTGGAATATTTCGCAAAAGCGGCGGTGCGGGCAAAAGAATCCGGGTACGACGGTGTTGAGATTCATTCCGCGCATGCCTATCTGCTGAATCAGTTTTATTCGCCGTTGACAAATCACAGAAATGATGAGTATGGCGGCACTTTGGACAACAGATTAAGGCTGCACAGAGAAGTAATTGAGGCTGTCAGAGATGCCGTTGGAAATAACTACCCCATCTCCGTCCGTCTGGGCGGCTGCGATTATATGGACGGAGGCAGTACAATCGAAGACAGTGTATATGCGGCAAAGGTGCTGGAAAAAGCAGGCGTGGATATGATCAATGTTTCCGGCGGGATGTGCCGTTATACGAGAAAGGGACATACTGAGCCGGGATATTTTCAGGATATGTCTTCCGCTATCAAGAAAGCCGTAACCATCCCCGTCATGCTGACAGGAGGCGTCAAGACAAAAGATGATGCAGAAAAGCTCCTGAAATCCGGAGCTGCTGATCTGATTGGAGTTGGACGCGAATTACTGAAAAATCCGCATTGGGCAGATGCGTTGTGATACAGGTAAAAGGAATGAAAGTTGATAGAGTAAATATATTTCTCTATCAGCCGTTTTTTTACTTATAAGCATTGACATATCGCGAAAGATAGATATAATAAATGTATGGATAAGATTGAAATTTTTAAAGCACTATCAAATGAAACACGGCTCAGTATTATTGAGTGGTTGAAGGAACCGGAGAAAACCTTCCGCCGCAGGGAGGACATTTTGATGATGCGGTGGATCAGAAAGGCGGTATTTATATGAAAGTGTATTATATTTTTGACAGCTATTGTGGATGGTGCTATGGGTTTGAGACAATTCTTAAACCGTTTATTGAAGCACATCCGGAATTGGAAGTAACGGCGTTATCAGGTGGATTATTTATGGACGGACATTCGCTTTTGGCATTTCCGTATATGAGTGATACGAATAAAAGAATTGCGGATATGTTTGGAGTGGAATTCGGCAAGCCATATCTGAACCTGTTAGAGACGGGAAGTATGGTTCCTGACTCGAATGGTGCCGCAATAGGATTTGGAGTTCTCAGGAGCTTCTTACCTAAAGGAGAACATGTTAATCTTGCGTCAAAGATGCATGAAGCATTCTATTTGGATGGCAAATCACTTTCTGACGTGGAGACGATCAAATCAATTGCCAAATCCTATGACCTTCCTGCAGACAAGATCGCAGAGGAGTTCATCCGTATTTCTGAAGAGGGCAAGTACCATCCGGACTTTTATGAGGCAAGAAAAATAGGAGTCACATCCTTCCCGACGCTGTTTCTTGAAATAAATGGGAAGCATTATGACTTAAAAGGAAGTGCAATTACCCTCAATGATTTAGAGGAAAATCTGAATATAATTAAGGAAAAGGGCGGGATCCTCAATGATGGAAACAATATGCCCGTTGCCTGTAATATCGACGGTACAGGTTGTTCATCATAACATATCGCGGGCAGGAGACCCCGACCTCTTAGGTTGGGGAGGAATGCCCACTTCATCCGTAGGATTTAAGAATAACGGTCAGCAGGGAGTGAGTTCTCTGCTGACCGTTATTTTTATTTCTTGAAGTAAATATTTTTCAGTGATTCAGGCATAGCATCATTCATCATTGCAGCGGCTGTTCTGGCAGGAGTGATGTTGTCGTATAAAACCCATTCTCTGGTCATGCCAAGTGTTCCATAGCAGTAAAGCCGTATACTATATTTGATTCTCGGATCGAGTATGTCATTATGAGTGATGCTAATGGCAAGCTGAGTATAGCGAGTTACAAAGTATTCCAGTATATAATGCCACATCGGTTCCTGTGAATTATCTTCGTAAACCCTTTTGTAAAAGATGATATCTTTCTTCATCTGATCCAGCGCTCTTGCGGCGGAATCAAGGTCAAGAATATCCGTATCATAGGCGGACTGGAATATCATCCATGCCATAAGGTCGTATTTGTCCTGAAAATGATAATAGAATGTAGGGCGTTCGATCTCTGCTTCTTTACAGATTTCAGTTACCCGGATTTTATCAATCGGTTTTCTTAAGAGCAGTTTTTTCATGGTATTTGCTATCCATAGTTTTGTTCTTTCAGCCATAGGAGCCTCCGTTGATTCTTACAAAAATTCATTTCTGTAAAATAATATTTCATAATTATAGTTCTGTATGTGTACATTTGCAAGCATGAACCATAAAATATGAGTCATTTAGAAGATTTAAAGTCCGGAAAGGCGGTTGGATATATGAAGAAAATTGTTGCGATTAATGCAAGTCCGCGGATTGGCTGGAATACCTGGTCAATGGTAAATGAAGCGGCTGAAGGGGCAGAGTCAGAAGGAGCTGCAATAACGCATTTTGACCTTTATAAACTGGAAAAGCACGGAGGATGTATGTCATGCTTTGCCTGCAAGCGAAAACCAAACGAAGGGAAATGTATTTTTCCGGATGGTCTCGCCCCGGTTCTTCAAACAATCCGGGAAGCAGATGGACTGATCATCGGTTCTCCGAATTATTTTGGAGACGTAACATCGGAATTTCATGCGCTTTATGAAAGGCTTTTGTTCCAGGTTTTGACTTATCAGAAGGATCCTCACCGTTATGACGTCCGAAAGATACCGGTCCTGTTTATCATGACAAGTAATGCTTCAAAGGAGTTTTATACACCACTGGGCTATCTGGAGATGATGAAAAAATATCAGGGCGGTTTCGATGAAGCTGTCGGAAACACAAAGACGCTCATCGCAGGGAACACACTACAGGTAAAAGATTACAGCCGCCTCAACTGGACGATATTCGATCCTCAGGCTAAACAGGAACATCATGACAAGGCATTCCCTGAGGATCTGAAGATAGCTTTTAAGCTTGGCGCGAAGATGGTAAAAGAAGCCTGGTAGGAGGAAAATAAAATGCATTTTACAGGAACTGTATACAGAAACCCCTACTGGCCGACCTGGCCGCTTTTAGAGATCACACAAGGATGCACCCACAATAAGTGCAAGTTCTGCACGATGTATAAGGACGTGCCTTTTAAAATGTCTCCGATGGAGTGGATCGAGGAAGACCTGCAGGAACTGGCCGAAAGCGATCCGAATGCCGGAACAATCCAGATCCTTTCTGCCAATCCGCTGGTGCTGACCTATGAAAAGCTTGCACCAATCTTTGAAATGATACATAGGTATCTACCGAAAATGGAGTATATCTATGTTGAGGGAAGGGTCTCTGATCTGAAGAATAAGACGGTGGATGAACTGAAAAAGCTGAAGGAACTGGGCATGCGTGAGATTTCCCTTGGTGTGGAAAGCGGTGATGACTGGACGCTTGACCGTATAAATAAGGGATATCATGCCGAAGATATTCTGGAACAGTGCCATAAGCTGGAAGAAGCCGGTATAGACTATTGGATGACATTTTTAAACGGCGTGGCAGGAAAGTCTCATAGTCATGAACACGCTGTAAATTCCGCAAAAATCTTCAGCCGGTGTAAGCCGATGCTTGTTGGTACGGGTGGGCTGACGCTCTTCCCGGGAACACCGCTTCTGGAGGAAGCCGGAAGAGGCGAGTTCGATCCTATGTCGGAAAAGGAAATGCTGGAGGAACTGAAAATATTTGCAGAGAACCTGACATGTGACTGCAGTTTTATCACACATCATACCGTTTCAGGCAGGAACCTCTCATGCCCTGATTTTCTGAAACGCAAGGATCAGATCGTCTCGGCGCTTGAGCGGGAAATCAAACACGGTGATCTGGACGCAATGGCAGCAATCAGGCGAAGCAAGAGAACTTTGTAAGGAGTGATACAAAAATTGAAAACACAGGAGGTTCATTTCTGAATATGAACGAAAAGCTGTTTGATGCACCGGCGCTGGTTTATCTGACCCTTGGGAAAGGCCATACGGGATGGCCGATTTACGATCTTGGAGCCTTTGGTATGACTTTGATGCTGGCGGCAAAGGATCATGGTGTGGATTCAATCCCGGCTTATGAGATCATCAAGTTCCCTGCGGAACTTCGTCCGCTTCTTTCTATATCGGATGATGAAGAAATCATTATGGGAATTGCTTTGGGTTATGCGTCGGAAGACAATCTGAACGGGCTTGCATCAACGCGTCTTCCGTTAGACGAGATTTTAACTATAAAACAGTAAAGTGTATTAAGTATTGATGAAGGGCTTAATATGACTCAAGAACAGCAACTTGACTTTGAGAGCTTTATCGATGTTATGGTGCAGATATACAAGCTGACTTCGGACAAGATTGATTATTTAAAGCTTGTAAAGAATAAAGACCGGGTTGAGGGAACAGCATCTGAAGAGATTATAAACTGAATAACGAGTCATTATCATGCCTGCGGGCATTGGGAGAAATCCTGATGTTCCGTAGGCTTTTTAAGATTATTTTATTTCCGGTCAAACACATCATAACTGTCCTTACATAGCCGGGAAGGAAGACCTTCCAAAAAAACACGGGAGGTTTACCGGCAAACGCCAGAGGATTGACCTGTTGATTGATCTGCAGGAAAAGATTCAGGAGGGCAATAGAGCCGGTTATCGGCGCTGGGCAAAGGTCTTTAACCTGAAGCAGATGGCAAAGGTTCTGCTGTTTTTGCAGGAGAATGATATCCACGATTATGAGCAGCCGGGACTTAAGAAGATTCCAAAAGTTGCAGAGCTGAATGGGTAGTTCAAACGTCTTGCCAAGAAAAAATGCGGAGTATACCCGGTACCGCACTACTCGAGAGAGGATGAGGGATCTTGTCAATGCGAGAAGAAATGCGGAGATGATTTTGCAAAATGACGATTTTGCGAGGACAACTAAATTAATTTCAAAATAGTACTTGACTTGGAGTTAACTCCAGGGAGTATAGTACAGCTACAGATGACAAAGCAAGCGGCAAACTGTAAAGAGGGGTAATGACGATGACGATAAAAGAAGTTTGCGAAAAATTCAATCTTTCTCCGGACACGCTGCGCTACTACGAGCGCGCAGGTGTAATTCCGGAAGTCAGAAGAACCAAAGGCGGCATTAGAGATTATTCTGATGAAGATCTGAAATGGGTAGAGAATGCTGTCTGTATGAGAAATGCCGGGGTTCCGGTAGAAATGCTGATTGAGTATGTAAAGCTTTTTCAGCAGGGTGATTCTACAATCGCAGCAAGACGAGAACTTTTGATGGAAGTGCGTGCGGAGGTACAGAAGAAGTTAGATAAGTATCAGACCACTATGGACAGGCTCAACTACAAGATCTCCCGATACGATGAAGCCGTGAAAACCGGTGTCCTTTCATGGGATGCTGAGAATATTAAGAAAGATTGAGATAGATACGATGGCAAAGACGTTAATGACATTCTTTTCAAGAGCGGATGAAAATTATTTTGGCGGTTCTATGAGATATATAGAGGTTGGCAACACGGAAGTTGTGGCTCGAAAAATCAAAGATATGATTGGGGCAGATTCCTTCAAAATTGAAATGAAGACACCATATGCGAAGGATTACAACACCTGCATTGCTGAGGTAAAGGAACACCAAAAGCATGATGCAAGACCTGAACTCAAGTCTCTTCCTACAAGTATTGATGCGTATGACACGGTGATTCTCGGTTATCCAAATTACTGGGGAACAATGCCAATGGCAGAATTTACTTTTCTTGAAGCGTTTGATTTTTCAGGAAAGACAATTCTTCCTCTTTGTACAAACGAGGGGAGTGGAATAGGATACAGTGAATCAGATATCAGAAAGCTTTGCCCGGGCGCAGATGTGAAACGTGGACTGTCAATCAACGGAAGCAGTGCAAATAAAGCTGACGCTCAGATTAAGAGTTGGCTGAAGTCCAATGGTTTGATATAGGAGGTTACATATGGAGAATATTATTCTGAACAACAAACTGGAATGTCCGGCCGTAGGAATCGGAACATTTATGTTATCACCTGCTGAGGCAGAAAACAGCGTCCGGGAAGCCCTGAAGATGGGTTATCGGCTGGTTGATACAGCAAACGCTTATGTCAATGAGCGTGCTGTCGGCCGCGGAATGCGCGATAGTGGTGTATCGCGTGGGGAAATCTTCCTCTCAACAAAGCTCTGGCCAAGCGAGTATGAAAATGACAACGCAGTTGATGAGACGCTTGAACGCCTTGGTGTGGATTATGTGGATCTCCTTTACATCCATCAGCCTGCAGGCAACTGGCTTGCCGGATACCGTCAGCTTGAAAAAGCATACCGTGAGGGCAAAGCAAAAGCCATCGGCATCTCCAATTTTGAAGGAAAGTACATAGAAGAACTTCAGACGAAGTGGGAAGTAGTTCCCCAGTTTGTTCAGGTGGAGGCGCACCCTTATTTTACACAGAAAGAGCTGTGTAAGACGCTCGATAAATATAATATCAGGCTTATGAGCTGGTATCCGCTGGGACACGGAGATAAATCCCTCATTAATGAACCGGTTTTCGCCAAACTTGGAAAAAAGTACGGAAAGACACCCGCACAGGTAATCCTTCGCTGGCATATACAGATGGGCTTTGTTGTCATCCCGGGAAGCAAAAATGTAGACCATATCAGAGACAATCTTAATATTTTTGATTTCAAACTTACGAATGATGAAATGGCGGAGATTGCAAAGCTGGATAAGGGCGAGAGATATTATCACAGGACCGATGCCCAGCTTATGCAGTTTGCACAGTGGAAACCGGAATTTGAAAAAGCGTAAGTAATGCATTTATGGAGGAAAAACATGCAGAATTTTGATTATGTTACACCAACCAGATTGATTTTTGGAAAGGGGGTAGTGGAACAGCTGCCTGAAGTAATGCGTCAATATGGGAAAAGAATTCTTCTGACCTACGGCGGCGGAAGTATCAAGAAGATTGGTCTTTATGACAAGGTAAAGACGCTTCTCAGTGATTTTGAAATTGTGGAACTGTCAGGAATTCAGCCGAATCCCAAGTATGATCCAAGTGTCTTGGACGGCGTAAAGCTTTGCAAGAAACATGATGTGGATGTGATCCTGTCGGTTGGCGGAGGCAGTGTACTCGACTGCTCGAAGGCAATCGCAGCCGGAGCGAAGTATGACGGGGATCCGTGGGATCTGATTTCCTATAAGGTAAAGGCACAGGCAGCACTGCCGATTGTAGATATTATTACGCTTGCCGCTACGGGAAGTGAGTATGACTGCGGCGGAGTGATTTCCAGAACCGAGACAAACGATAAAATCGGCTATATGGATCCGCTTCTTTATCCTGCGGTTTCGTTCCTTGATCCGACTTACACATTTACGGTATCCAGAAAACAGACGGCTGCCGGTTGCGCGGATGCAATGAATCACATTATGGAGCAGTATTTCTGCGAGGATTCCACGCTTCTTAACGATGGATTTATGGAAGCGGCGCTTAAGAGCCTTATGGTGAATGCGAAGAAGTGTCTCGAGAATCCGGAAGACTATACGGCAAGAGCGGAAATGATGCTTGACTGCACGTATGGATGTAACGGGATCTATTCGCTTGGAAACAGTCCGTCAGGCTGGCCATGCCACGGCATGGAGCATGCACTCTCAGCATATTATGACATTACGCATGGAGAAGGACTTGCGATTATCACGCCGCGGTGGATGAAGCATATTCTGAACGAGAAGACTGTCAGCCGCTTTGTAAAATACGGTGTCAATGTTTTCGGGATTGATCCGAATCTGGATCGGTTTGAAATCGCAGATCGAGCGATTGAAGCAACGTACCGGTTCTTTGCATCGATTGGTATCCCGATGCATCTTAAGGAAGTTGGCATTGATGAAAGCCGCATTGATGAGATGGCACATCATGTAGCAGAAAATGAAGGACTTGAAAGTGCATGGGCACCGCTCCGGGAGAAGGATATTGCAGATATTTTCAGAGCATCTTTATGAATGACAAAGGATATTAAAAATGGCATACGGATATATTGCAAAACTGAATGAACAAGTCATAAGGGAACATGTTCGTTTCAATGACCGATATGGGATTGCTATTGCGGCAGATGTCGTTGTCTCTGCATCATCTCTTGGAAGCGATGTAACGATAACGATACAGACAGATTGATGACAACATCAGAAAGGAACCAATACATGAGTAAAATACTTGTATTTTCAACCAGTCTCAGGAGCAGGAGCAATTCAGAATTTCTAACCGAAAAAATGACAGAGGGTATCCGGGAAGCCGGCCATGAAGTGGAAACAATCAGTCTCAAAGGTAAAAACCTGAAGTTCTGCACCGGCTGCCTCGTCTGTCAGAAGACGCAGAAATGCGTTCTGAATGATGATGCGGTCTGGATCGCGGAAAAGGTAAAGATGGCAGATACACTGGTATTTTCAACACCGATTTATTATTACGGCTTGAGCGGGCAGATGAAGACCCTGCTTGATCGGATGAATCCGCTGTATCCTTCCGATTATCAGTTCCGGAATGTTTATCTGTTAACCGTCGCGGCAGAAGATGAATCCAGTACACCGGAGAGGGCAGTCAGCGGGTTGCAGGGATGGATTGACTGCTTTCCTAAGGCGCGTCTTGCCGTAACTTTATTCTGTGGCGGCTTGAACGATGCAGGAGAGGCTGCGGAGAATTCTGATATTCAGGAGAAGGCTTACCGGTTTGGCAAGGCAGTTATTTAAAGGAAGCAAAGGAGGAACAAAAGCATGGACGGTAAGATTGTTCAGACGGCGGGAAGAGACAGACTTGGAGAATTTGCTCCGGAGTTTGCCCATTTCAATGATGATGTGTTGTTTGGAGAGAACTGGAATAATCCGGATCTTGATCTGAAAACCCGGTGCATTATCACAGTAGTTGCACTGGTGTCATCCGGTATTACAGATTCGTCACTGACGTATCATCTTCAAAATGCTAAGGAACACGGTGTGACGAAGAGTGAAATTGCCGCGATCCTGACGCACGTGGCTTTTTATGCGGGATGGCCGAAAGCCTGGGCTGCGTTTAATCAGGCGAAGGAAGTCTGGAAAGAAGAAGCTTCTGCAGAGGCAACGGAGATGGAAAAATATCAGAAGTCCCTATTCTTCCCGATTGGTGAGCCCAACGATGCTTATGCCCGTTATTTTTCCGGCAAAAGTTTTCTGGCACCGGTTTCCGCTTCGCAGATCGGTATCTACAATGTTACCTTTGAGCCGGGCTGTCAGAACAACTGGCATATCCACCATGCCAAAAGCGGCGGCGGTCAGATTCTGATCTGTGTCGGGGGCAGAGGATGGTATCAGGAATGGGGCAAGGAACCGATTGCAATGAAGCCGGGTGACTGCGTAAACATTCCTGTTGGCGTGAAGCATTGGCATGGCGCAGCAGAGGACAGCTGGTTCTCGCATCTGGCAATAGAAGTTCCGGGTGAGGAAACATCTACGGAGTGGCTGGAAGCATCGAAATAATACGGAATCAGCAGAGCAATGAATTGCACATTTGATGATATTGCGGAGATTGAGCCGGAAAATCTCATCGGCGATGGCATCGTATGGCACTGATGTGACGGTTGATAGAGTAAATATATTTCTCTATCAGCCGTTTTTTTTTGCTTATAAGTATTGACATATCGAGAAAGATAGATATAATAAGTGTATGGATAAGATTGAAATTTTTAAAGCACTATCAAATGAAACCCGGCTCAGTATTATTGAGTGGTTGAAGGAACCGGAGAAAAACTTTCCGCCGCAGGGAGGACATTTTGATGATGTGGTGGATCTGAAAGGCGGTGTGTGTGTTGGAAGCATCCGCGACAAAGCCGGTATATCACAGTCAACCGTATCTCATTACCTTGATATGCTGCAAAAAGCAGGTCTTCTTCTTTCAGAAAGGCATGGAAAGTGGACATATTACAGACGGGATGAAGAGACCCTCGCTGCGCTGGCAGACTACTTCAGTCACGAAATTTAAGTTGAGCATAGATTAGACGGGATGAAGATCCCGTTTAATTTAAATCATTATATATCGATAAAGCGAGATATAAGAATATATAGAAACGAGGAGGAATTCGTATGCATTTTTCATGTGGAATCGTCAGGCCGCCTTATGAGGCCGGTTCCTGTTTTTTACAAGTAACGTCGGGTTGTTCGCATAATAAGTGCCGCTTTTGTACCTTTTACAAGGAAGCACCTTTTTCCGTATCTCCGGAGAGTGAGATACGGGAGGATCTTCAGGAAATCCGGGATTCCGGACGGAAGGTAAAGCGGATTTTTCTGCAGGGGGCAGATCCGTTCCTGCTGAGCTACGACAGGCTTAAAAGAATCATGGACCTGATAAAAGAATACCTGCCCTGGGGTGTTTCCGTCGGCGGATATGGCCGGGTTGACAGCGTAAAGAACAAGTCTGTGGAGCAGCTTAAGTCACTGAAAGAGATGGGATACGACATGATTGTATTCGGGATCGAGTCGGGCGATGATGCTGTCCTCGATAAGATGAACAAGGGCTATCATGCCGGTGATATAGTGGAACAGCTCTCCAAGATGGATGAGGCGGGAATGCATTATTCTGTCATATTCCTATACGGACTGGGCGGTCATGATTATGGTATGGGGCATGCGTTAAAAACGGCGGAGGTCTTAAACAAACTGTCACCTGTCAGGGTACTGGCTTCCGGACTCTCAATCTTCCCTGACACACCGCTTATGGAAGAAGTAAGAAAGGGGGAATTTTGTGAGGCAACAGAAACAGAAAAGATTATGGAATTAAGCGCTTTTGTTGGGGCGCTTGAAATCAACACCATTCTGGATGCCACGAATGTGTCAAATATGGCGCCCGTGTTCGGATGCCTGCCGGATGACAAGGATGCGATACTTGAGAAGCTTCGCAATACGATAGAAATGGCCGGTGAAGAGCGGCTCCGGAATCATCGGAAAAATATGAGGAGCCTGTAACAGGAAGAAAGGCAGAACCGGCCGGAAAATCTATGTGTGCCGAAGATGCTTGTTTTGAAATGGATGATAACGGCATTTGTTTCGTTGTCATTTGATATATAATTGTCATACAAAGAAAGGATTGAATATGAAAATGAATGAGAAATCTTATGTAAACCAAATCCCGGATATGGATTCGCAGAGCAAGGTCGCAAAGGAGTTTATACAGTACTACAATACCCTGCGTACTTCATTGGAGGAGCCGGACTGCACTTTGAAAGAGGGCAGAAGACTTTTTGAAAAATGGGGAGATTTAGGTGCGGAACCGGGGGAAGTCGATTATATTGAGTTTGACGCAGACGGAGTGAAATGTATGTGGGCGCTGCCGAAAGAACGCACGGATGACAGGATACTGATCTGCTGCCACGGCGGCGGCTATACCTATGGAAGCATGTACTCCCACAGGAAGGCGTATGCACACATGGCGAAAAAAATCGGATGCCGTGGACTGTTGGTCAACTACCGCAACACCCCGGAGAATGAATGGCCGGCACCATTGGAGGATGTCGTAACTGTGTATAAGTGGCTTCTTAAGGTCGGGTACAAGCCGGAGCATATTGCCATTACGGGGGACTCTTGTGGTGGCGCACTGTCGGTGTCTACAACTTTGACGATTCTTGAAGAAGGGCTTCCGATGCTGGCTGCAGTCATGCCAATCTGCCCTTGGTTCGACCTTATGGGAACCACGCCAAGGTATGAGACGAACGATAAGGATGCCCTGAATCCGAAAAGCTCCATTCAGGCATATGGAAATGTCTTGAAGAATGCAGGGGCAGATATTGAAGATCCGCATCTTGCACCGATGTATCTGAAAACAATGAAAGGCTTTCCTCCGGTTTATATCCAGGTAGGCGGAGATGAGAATATGGTTGACGAGGCAGTGATTGTGGCTGACACGGCTTATGATTCCGGCGTTGATATCAGGGTTGATATTGTCGGCCATATGCAGCATGGTTTTCATCAGCTGGCGGGCAACTGTAAAGATGCTGATGCTGCAATAGAGCGCTATGCTGAATGGGTTAGACCGCTTCTTGGGCTGTAAATCAAGAAGTGCGATTATGCTGAATGATTTAGAGAGAAATCTGAATATTATCAAGGAAAAGGGCAATACGCCGGGTGCTTGTAATATCGACGATATCGGCTGCTAATAAACTATTTGATAGAGGGCATTATGAAACTGACGAAAATCTTTGAATCGATCACGATCAACAAGACGGAGTTTAAAAACCTTACGGTGGATTTCGTCACAGCAGGCCGCCGGAAGGAGATGATTTTCACCTTTCGGGACGGTACCGAGATAATGGTATAACTGAACATAAATCAGGCGACAGACACTCCGCTCCGGCGGGGTGTTTTTGTGTTGAGTGGCAGAGTGAAATCATTTTAATCGAAATGTTATAATGTTGAAGATTGAGGATTTCCAGGTCTGTTTGTGCCTGGAAAACGAAGATCAGCAGGTGTGATAGTTTGCATACACCCAGTGCACCCATCTGTATGAAACGAGGAAATACAGACCCAGTGTGCATTTTGGGTTAAGGAGTGTAAATGCCGGAAAAGTTACATTGTATCAGATATAGAAGGGCAACAGATACGGCGCGAGTGTCGGGATTAGATGTCATACAGCTTGAATCTTTTAACGATGGGTGTCGCGGAGCCGGTAGCAGAATGCCGGCCGAGAATCTGCGACGGTAGAAAACCGAACATTCAGGTGCTTGTCTTATGCCATGTGGAGACTGTGGCTTTTCTATTTTCGGAAGTTGTGACTGTGGAAAGGCTGTTTTTCAGGGGCCGAGGCTGTTGGAAGGTTATATGCAGAATGTGGCTTGAACTCTGACAAAGGTGGAACAGATGAAAAAAACATTATTGACAATACTTATATATGTTGAGTTGCCATGTTAGATGTCAGGGAGTTGTGGCTGTGAGATAGATGTCAAGGAAAGATAGGAGGAAGCGTTATGGCTTTTGATTACAAAAAGGAGTATAACGAGCTTTTCCGGACTCAACCAACGGTAGAGTGGGCAAAAACAACTGCCGGTTCGTGTGAATTTACATGAATTCCGGCTATGCTTGAGCCGTGAAAGGAGGTGCCCGATATGGATCAAATCAAAATCGGAAAATTTATAGCATCATGCAGGAAGGGACAGGGCATGACTCAGGCGAGCCTTGCTGAGAAACTCGGAATCAGTGACCGGGCAGTATCAAAATGGGAAACCGGAAAGTCTATGCCGGATTCCGGGATCATGCTGGAGCTGTGTGAGCTTCTGAAAATTAATGTTAACGATCTCCTGTCGGGCGAAAGAATCATGGCAGAATCGTATGATAAGCGGGCAGAAGCAAACTTGCTTGAAATGAGGCGGCAGGTCGAGGAGAAGAACAGACAGCTGATGAGAACGGAATACATGATATCTTTTCCGGCAGTTATAGCAGGGCTGTTCATGTGCTTTGTGGCTTCTTTTGTGGAGATGCCTGTATGGATAAGGATCGCGCTTATTGCAGTTGCTCTTGTGATGATTTTCACCGTTGCATTTATAGCGGTGGGTATTGAGCAGAAAGCGGGATATTATGAATGCCGTAAATGCCACGATCGACACATTCCAACTTATTGGCAGACAAATCTTGCTATGCATGTGGGCAGAACGAGATATATGAAGTGCCCGGTATGCGGAAAGTGGAGCTGGCAGAAGAAAGTTCTGACAAAAGAAGAATAAGACAGGCTAAGGCTCCTTACTACTGATTAGGTTCAGTGGCGAGGAGCCTTTTTATGATTTAGTTTCAATTGTAATCCCGGGCTTGAATTCCACGGTGAAGTGGTTGGCGAAGGCAGTGATCTTCTCGATTGGCTATTTCATCTGTGCAAAAATAGTGATTGCCACATTCAAGAACCACGCTTTCCTTAGGGTGTGTTTGTCAAGTACAGAATGAAAAAATAAAAAGATCCGATTATTTAGACTCTTTTAATGACAAATTGGATGGCGGATGAGTATTCCGTTAGAAAACATATAGATTCCGGCTATGCTTTAAGATATTGTAATAATATGTCTTGAGATAAAACAATTTGTACGGTTCCATTTCGGAATTATTTATCACCACATCATCCCTGATACATACATCCTTATTCTCTGTTTGCTTAAAAAGCATTTCCCATTCCACCGGCTTATTCATTTTAAGCATAGTATCAAATGATACGACCATATAATTGCTAATATCTGCACCTTCTGGAAGATACTGAAGTTCTGTAGTCGGATAGTCCTGCCCATCAACTGGCATATTTTTGAACAGGAAGTCCTGAAAGAATATCTTTTCTTCACTCATTTAGAAAAAGCACCCCACACATGTATTGACTTCAATTGCCTTCAGAACAAGGTTGCGAAACTCCTTTGCCAGTTCAAGAAATTCCTCATTATCTGAATTATTAATCATGCGATCAGTTATCTCAAGAGTTTTTTTCAAATTATCTCCTTCTATCCACTCCTCTTCATACATATTGATCAACAGATTACATTCTGCGTCTATGAAATTAAATAAGTATTTCTCCATAAGATAAAACTTGTCTTCGTGAAATTTCATAAACCAGTAAATATCTCTTATATCACCTTTATTGTCATCCCATACTTTATAGTCACACATCTCATTATATGCGTTTTCATCCTTAGGAACCACAATGCCATACCATTTGTCCAAATCGAGATATCTTGTATATCGAGTGCCATCTACAATACGTTCGTCTTTTCCTTGAAAAAAATCTCTCATATCACACCGTTCCTTTCTTATGCGTCATTCTGAAATGAGTCAACCTGAAGTTTTCCGCCCTTCTTGCAGCTCCTTGAAAAGTTCCGGGAATACTTGGATCTTTGAGATTAAGAGTTAAATATCTCCCTATTCTGCCATCTGCACGTACTTCTCCAACACGAAAATACTTGCCACCAATTGCAGTTATAATCGCATACTGTCTGCCATCCTTAAAGAATGTGATTTTACGCATGTTGTTATTAAAGCTGTTGGAAATATTACTAATCCCAAATTTTGATACATACTCATCCAAATTTACAGCTTTCCAGCCACTTGAGAACTGCCGATATTCATCCCGGTCATGCAGCACGCCTCTTATTTTTTCTATATCTTTTGTTATTATGAGTTGATGAATAGTTTTACGCCTTTCATCAGTATAAATAGCTTTTGCTCCCATTATGCCGTCCTCCTTTTCGCTGCGTCTGCATATAATACCTTACAGATTTCATTTTCGGACAAATAATAACGGTAACTCCGGCTATTATTTCTTACTCTGTTACGGCGATCCGGAAACGAGATTATCTCAAATCCGTACTGCCTAATTAAACGTGCCGCTTCCCTCTTGAAAATAGAACCATATACAAACAGAATTGACGGATTCTTCTTCTGAAGTACTATATCGAGTTGGTATTCTCCATAAGCCTTAAACCTGTTATTAGTACATCCAAGGTTACCGACAATAAACGAACATTCATCTGGGAAATAATCCGCCGCACATAAGGTTCCGAAGTCTCCCGCTCTATAATTGGGAAGAATTTTTATCCCTTTGGTGCCCAGATAACATGCATGGATCGCATTCACCAAAATGCTAAGTCTCTGTCTGGGTCTTAACATCCCTATGCTCGGGCTGAGATCAAATCCGCTGACACCGCAGTGAGAGATTATTTCATTTTCTGTATCAATCCCCTTCATAATAAGATAAGGGATAGAGCAGAGAAAATATCTCCCGAAAAAGTCAGCAAGATCATCCTGATCTTCATCATTAGCATCTTCGTCAAACAGATAGTGCTTGAACTCATGAAGAATTGTCAGCCTGACTGCACCATAGGGTTCAAACTTGTCATTGTAATAAATCGTTGGCGGGTTTTCCTTTGTACACATGACAAAGAAGCCGTACTTACTTTTCTTTTCAAGCAAAGCTCTTGCTTCTTTATGAAATTCAGAATAGGGTACCAACGCAACTCCCAGTCGTCTGCATATATCCTTTTCATCTATCGGAAAATCCTTAATATCATAATCAAGAAAGATCTCAATTATGACTTTAACGATATTTTCATATATGTCAGAGGATCTATACATTTTCGTTTCCTCCTATAAGGAGAGCTATCAATCTGTTTTTTTCCTCTGGTGTTAATTTACCACCCTTTCTTGCAATTGCAGCTGAAATAACATTATCGCAGTCTGTCCTTTGTCCTCCTCCTTAAGGAAATAATCCGTTTCAACCTGAAGTGCTTTAGCGATATTCACCATCACATCCATCCTCGGAGTCTTATCGCTTTTCAGATAACGGGAGATTGAGCTTTCGGTGATACCGCTTAATTTAGAAAGCTGTTTCTGATTAATCCCTTTCTTTTTCATAAGATCAGACACCATTTCATTCCAATTCATGCTTTCTCCTTCTTTTCTGAACATGTGATGTTTGCAAACTCACAACATTATTATAAATTGCAATTATGCAATTATTAATCCTCTATTTGAAATCATTTGATTTTATATCCTCTTTGATAATCCTTTTCATCTTGCTTTCTATAGTTTCTGTCGCTGTGTCAGAATAATAGCCGGATACCTCATAGGTTGTATTACCAATCTTACGAGAAAAGCCGACACATTTCTGCATCGGCTTTTCTTCATTGTTCTGTATTATATTTTTCTCTTCAATCATATTCTTTGCTCCTCTCTATAGTGACATCCCTCTGTCATTCTTTTTCTTCGATACCTGTACCTGTGACCGTGACTGTTCAACAGTTCTCTGTCGTTGCCTACTTTCATTCTCAAGCATCTGAATAAGGGCGATGCGGTTATGTCTTAACACTTCAATTCCCGCCAGACGATAAACTGACCGTGAATAGGTACTTTTCGCCTTGGGACATTCCTCATTAAGCTTATCAAGTTCCTTTCTCCACTTCTTTGGCGTAATCTTTCCATCCGGCTCTTTGATAATATCCTTTAATTCCTGCCGGAAGAAGTTGTAGCTTTCAAGATCCGATATATGCTTACGCTCATAAATCTTCCTTGAAAAGCCCTTAATCGTCCATCGTTCCTTGTCATGCTTATAGACTTTACGGGATTTCTCTCCCCATTCACCGTTTTCAAGTATCGATCGCATTGTCAACAAAATATGAACATGAAGATTACGCTCGCCCTTTTCCTTTACACTATCATGAATGGCATAGGAAATTCTAAACTTGATTTAGAGGATCGTATTTCATTCATGCGTGAAAAAATGGAGGCAGAGACAACCATAAAAGAATTTGATCGTCAAGTGTTTGAAAGTATAGTGAATTATGTCATAGTGGGAGGTTATAATGAATAAGGAAATGCTGATCCGTCGATGATAACTTTTGTTTATCGGACTGGATTTAAGGATCGAAAAGATGCTAATCACTTTAAACCCAAAAGACTTAATGCGTCCAAGAAGAAAACCGGTTCTGACAGTCATACCAAAGAGGTTTGCCAGAGTGATGATACATCTTCTAATAGTTCTTTAAGTCATTCTGGTTTGCAGTCAAATACATCACCCGATGCATGTGGAAACGGTAGTATTGATGTCAAAAGTGAACCCTAGCAAGTAAATAAAGTGTAGAAAACAAAGGACTTTCTCAAAAGCTATCGTTAAAAGGTATATGAAGTCGTTGTGGAAGTCCTTTTTGGTGCTTAAAATTGGCCAAGTGGGAACCGGTCTACTCGATAGAGTTGACACTGTGGAATGGATAACAAAGATAAGTTTGTGGTCTGTTTTAAAGCCAAGATGGAAATCAATGTTTTAAGATAAAATATAAATAAATTAGCAGCGTCCAGATGGAAGGCTGGACGTTTTAATTTGCAAATAATAAAATTATATGAAAAATAATTTTGAAATAATTGCGATATATAGACAATATAGTTGAAATGTGTGTGATAAAATAAAAATGTACGATAAGGAGAAAATTATGGCTGAATCGAAGCATAATAAATTTATAAGAGTTGCTGAAGCTAGAACAAATAAAATTATTGATATGATTCGACTTTTAAGTAACTGCTCTAATACCGCAACATATGAATACACTGATGAAGACGTAAAAAAGATTTTCTCTGCACTAGAATCAGAATTAAAAACTTGTAAAAGCAAGTATCATGATAATAGCAATAAAGAAAGCAAATTTACGTTGAGGTGATTTAGATGACTATTGAATGGAAGTTTCCGCATAATGGATTTGGACAAGTGCGTGGAGTATCGGACGCAGGCATTGAAACCTTTACAGGAACAGAGATACAGTCGCTTGCAAGAGAAATTTGTCAAAACTCATTAGATGCAGCGGTGGTAGGCAGTAATGCGACCATCAAAGTTGATTTTGAACAGTATAGAATTCCTTCTTCTGATATTCCTGGATATGAGCAGTATGCTTCTAAAATTCAGAAGGCTTATGATTATTGGTCGAAAAAGAATAGTGAAAAGACCATTAAGGTACTGACAAAGGCATTAAATGCAATTAAGAAGCCTAATACAGTTGTTTTGCGAATTAGCGATTTCAACACAACTGGACTTAGCCATCCATATGAGGATAGTGACGAAGGCTGGAATGTATTGACAAAACTTGATGGTGGTGCGACAAAAACGGGTGATAAAGCCGGAGCATTTGGAATAGGAAAGAACGCACCATTTACAAATTCGGATTATAGATTAGTTTTTTATAGAACTCTAAATGAAGATCAAGAGACTGCTGCACAGGGAATGTCACGCTTTATATCTTTTCCGGAAGATTTAAGCAATAGTATGAATACGATGACAACTGGAATTGGTTATTACGGAAATCCGGAAGGCAACTTACCTGTTGATTCTATCAGTGAGTTGGAAAAACTATATCAGAGAACTGAGATTGGTACAGATGTTTTTGTGTACGGATTTAATGCGGGACATGAATGGAATAGCGATGTAATTAACGAGGTTCTAGAAAATTTCTTGATGTCTATTCACAAGAATTTATTAAGTGTTACAGTTGACAATAAAGTCATCGATAATTCTACGCTTGCAAGTTATCTCAGCACGTATAACTCAAAAATAAAAAATGCATATTGGTACTACCAAGTGCTTGTTCGACCTGAAACAAAAGTGTTCAAAAAGGACTTTCACGGGATGGGAACTCTAAAACTTAGCGTTCTGGTCGATCCTTCGGAGAAATTGAATAGAAAAATTCTCATCACTAGATCTTCCGGAATGAAATTATTTGCATTGGGTAATATGTCGAGAATTATTTCATTTTCTGGTGTGCTTGAAATGGAAGGTAAAGAGCTTAATGAATTCTTTAGAGAAATGGAAACGCCAGCACATGATAAGTGGTTGCCAAGCAGACACTCAACAGATGTGCCGCTTGCAAAAGAATATAACAATGAGCTAAAGGATTGGATAAGAGGCTGTATTCAAACGTTGGGCGAACATTCCAGTGACGATGAAATTGAAGTTGCAGGTTTGGCTGGTGTTCTACAGAAGGAATCGGATAAGACTAATCAGCGTGGAGATGACAGCAATAAAGAAAGTCTTCAAGATACGATTGGTTCCATTACAATTCAGCCTCGAACATCAAAAACAAAGCCAAAGGGTTTATTTTACGGCAGTGATGGAAATGGAAAGTCGAAAAACACGGATACGGAAGGAACCATCGGTTCTAATGGAGGTGATCCAACAACTCGGAATTTAGGCGGTACTAGACATAGGAGTAAAAAGGATTCTCATAAAGGAAGAGCGGAACAAGGTGGACATGATACCGTACATAAAAGATATGGTGGAGATATAAACCAAGAACTTAAGAATGTTAGAGTTATAAAGACATCGAGAAACACTTATAGAGTTTCCTTTATTTTGCCACGGGATATTTGTGCAGGGCATGTTGAGATTGTTACAGTTGGTGAAAATGGTAAATCAAATCGACTGGCCATCCATTCTGCATCAGAGTTGATGGGGTGCACAGGAATAAAGAAGAGTTCGGAAGGTGTAGATTTTTCTAGTATGAAGGGAAACGAAAAAGTCCAGTTTGAAATCGCTTTGCTTGATAACCGGGATTATGCGATGGAGGTAAATGTATATGAACATAACTAAAAGATTATATACATATCCAGTTCTAAGCGAAGAAAGAGATGATTACACTGATTCTGTCTTTGATGCAGATGTGCAGTATAAAATGAATGGTGTTAATAATCTGTTGTTTGATTTCGATATAGAAATGGATAACAAAGAACTTCAGAAAATGATCCTGGAAGGTGATGCTGAATATGTGATTCATATTGAATGCGTAAACACATCATATAGAACTACGATTTATGATATTTCCAATCATGTAAGCAAAGAAATTCCGATTGGAAGAATTAACGGAAGAATAGAAATTATCGTTTTAATAGTGACAAAAAAAGATGTTAATCATTTTGTGAATTCTAATTGGAACGATGATTATCAGGGGCTGTCATTCGAACTGTCGAAAGGAAGTATTCTTGCGTATAAAAATATACCAGCTATTGATATTGTAAAGAATTACGAAGAATTTAACAGCGCAAGTTCAATTTTTAAGGTGTATAAGCGGTTAACAACAGAACCAAAGCCAATGGAGGTGGAATTGTCAACTGCACAAATCGGTATCGGTTTGGGATTAGAAGAGTATGAGATTTACTCTCGTTTCTGTGACAAAGAAGAATTTCAACTAATATTGAACTCCATGATGGTTTTCCCTGCCTTAGTATATGTTTTTGAAGAATTAAAGCAAGAGAATGGCATTGAAAATTATGCAGGTACAAATTGGTATATTTCTTTATCAAAGGCCTATGAGAAACGTGGAGTAGACTTGGAAAATGAGATGTTATATTCTGATAAGACCTCTGTGCAATTAGCACAGGAAGCAATGGAATTACCGTTGAATGCTGCATTGAGAAAATTTGCAGATTTGTTTGAAACTGGTGAGGAAGAGGAGGATGTCTAAATGAAACTATATTTTATGAAAAAAGAAGCACTGGACATCCTTAAATCAAACCTCGATATAGTTTACAACATGTATTTCACGGAAAAGGATAATAAATGGCTTTGGAAGGTCTGTGGAGGAGATCCGTTTGTCGAATTTAAGGAGATACAAGATTTCCAGTTGGCACCGATTGATTCTGATATGTCAAAAGGTGAAGTTGAGTTTGCGAACTGTAAGATTATTTATCAGCACTTGTCATTTTTGACAGAGTCACAGGCTTGTGATGAAAGACTGTGGGCGGGTCTGTGCCATTCGGTTTATTACGATTACCTTAGAAAAAGATGGGACTATGATACAAAATCACCTAAAGCACAGAAAGAGGCTGTATCAAATATAAAATCGAGATTTTTCTTTTCTGGTGGTACAAGAGCTGGATTATTTAGAAATTCCATAGCCAAGTGTTGGTGGGTTGGAAGAAATACCTATGATCCAAGTAATGTAGCAAATCCATTTGAAAAATTGGATATTATAGGTAGCAACGATATTAGTAGTAAAATTTCCGATATTTTTTACAATAATAATTTCTCTGCAAATCCGGTTATTTTGAATGGCATCGTTAAAGCATTCAAAAACTTCAAAGAGGAAAACACACAGCTTTCACTCAAGGAACATATAAGACCAACATTGCAATTCTTGAATGCAGTAGGCGGTGGAGTTGTTTTAGACTGTCTTGATGAGGATGAGATTGCTGATATGCTCATTGATAACATCTATGGAATTTTACAAGGTGATGAGCAGGGGATAGAGATTGAAGAGGAATCCGAAGAGTATGAAGATATGGATGTTGATGGCAATGACATATCAGAAGAAGAAAACTCTGAAGATAGTGTTGAAGAAGAGTATATAGTTATTGGTCAAAAAGTCAATGTTCGTATTAAGGAAACCGATGAACCAAAAACAATACTGGTAAATTATCTTCCGAATTCCACAAAGATTCCGCTATTGGCAAAAAGTCTTTTAGGCTGTTGGATTGGAGATGAGGTTCCTTTCCAAGGAAAGACATATATTATAGA
This sequence comes from Howardella ureilytica, assembly GCF_054657495.1. Lineage (NCBI taxonomy): Bacteria > Bacillati > Bacillota > Clostridia > Eubacteriales > Howardella > Howardella ureilytica. Next base: position 43,450 of record NZ_BAAHYP010000010.1, read on the forward strand.
AGCAATTCAAAAGTAGAGAACAGTTAAAAAAGTGTCTTCAGTGGTGACACTTTTTTAACGATAGCCTCGACCTATCGTTAAAAGGTTCATGGATATGTTTCCTTTCACGATGGTAATTCATAGACAGCAGTCCTTTCACGTCGAGACGGTGACAATGCTCCAAAGGAAAAATACCTGAAACTCCTTGAATTTAGGCACTTTGAGCGACATATCCTATTTTCTCAAAGTGAACGAAAAGACAAGAAAAAGGTAATTTTCAGTGGTGTAAACGTACAAGTGGTTGTGAGGGTGCAGTTCGGAAACACAAAAATTTGTCGTTCATATTTCATTAAGAATAGCTAACAATTCAATAAAGTAACAAAGTGGTCTGAGCCGCTTATTTTCAAGTGATTTTGGAAATAAGCGGCTCTTTTTCGTTCTCGGATAAATGTGCGAGAATAATTGATTTTATGAAGAAACAAGAAAAATTGTATTCTTTTCCACAACAAAACGATTGTGCTGTGGTGGAAACCGATATCAGAATGATTCCCTTATCGGAATTGCATGATTTTAATGGGCATCCATTTAAGGTAGAAAATGATATGGTGCTTTCTGAATTAATGCAGAGCATTGAGAAAGAAGGTGTGATTGTCTCGGCACTTTCAGGACCGAGAGAGGATGGTGGTTATGAACTGATTGCAGGGCGTAGAAGAAAAGCTGCATGTTAAATGGGCGGGACTTAATTGTATGCCTGTGGTAGTTCGAGATTTGGATGATAATCAAGCGGTGATTGCCATGGTTGATAGCAATTTATAGCGTGAGCATCTGAAGGCAAGTGAGAAAGCGTTTGCTTATAAGATGAAGTTGGAGGAAATGAAGAGGCAGGGAGCAAGAACGGATTTACTTTTTCCCAACTTGGCAAAAAGATAACTTCTTCCCAAGTTGGGAAAAGTTATCTTCGTCACAAAATGTGACGGGAACCTCGGACCAAGATGGAACGAAGTTGGAGAATTCTACTATGAAGATATATCCTTTGCAGTCCAGCCACGATGAAGTTGGAAATTGGATAATTCAGCAGGATGAAATCACAGAGAGGGCTATTAATAGCAATGAGGCTTTGGCTAAACAGATGGGTGAGAGCTGCATGACCATACAGCGTTATATCCGCCTTACAAATCTTATCCTCAAGCTTCGTGATATGGTAGATGATGGAAAATAGACAGAAGTATTGAGAATAGGTTTGGTAGATAAAAATGTTTATTCCTAATATGGATTAAAGCAAGATTGATAATAGGCTAATAATCATATGATATATTTTTATGGACAAGTAGCCTATTTGGGAAGTAGAGGTAGTTATGCCAGGTAAGGTAAGAGTGATACACCAAGGATAAGTGAATCCGTAAAGCACGTTGTCATCTATGCTCGTGTGAGTTCTAACAGTATGGAACGGCTGGAAAGTTTAAAGGCATAGATTTCCGGTTTGGTTGGATTTGTATACGGGCATAACAACTTGAAACTTGTCGATATTCATATAGATATTGCATCCTCTAAAAAAGGATCTGCTCGTCTTGCATTTCATAAAATGATAGAAGAATGTAAAGCCGGACTTACGGATATTGTTGTAGTAAAAAATATCAGTAGACATTGGAAGAGATACTGTTGAAGTACTTGATGCAATCAATACTTTAAACGAAGCAGATGTACGTATTATTTTCAGAGTTGAGAATAATCACGAGGCAATCATTCCAAGATATCTGTTCATGCAGGTGCAGGAAGAACTTCTTCGCAGGGCACATTTAAAAACAGAAGGTGGAAAGATCAAGAGAGTCTACAGCAGCAAATATGCATTATCGAGCATTGTTTACTGTGGTAAATGCGGAGGATCTTTTCAGAAGAGTGGCTTGGAAGGCCAGAGGTGCATCATACAACAAATGGAGGTGTGCCAGCCGAATTGAAAATGGTCCAAATGAAGGTTGCGATGCTGATTCTATCAGTGAAACAGAGATTCAGAATGCAGTGGTAAGAGCCATCAATAAGACCCTTGGAGGACGAGAACAGTTCCTGGTACGGTTGCAGCACAATATCGAAGATGTGCTGAATGGTGATTCTACGGCAACACTTGAGTACATCGACCAAAGGATGGCAGAACTTCAAGAAAAGCTTGTAATGTGCGTGAATAAGAATGCCGAGTACGATGTAATTGCAAATGAGATTGATGCCTTAAGAGAAAAGAAGGCAGCAGTTGTAACCAGGGATGCCGAACAGGAAATGTTAAGAAAACGAATCGATGAGATGCGAGATACTGTAACTCTTGAGGAGTTAAAGATGATAGCTGATGTCATGGGGGTAACCTTTGAGCAATCCTTTATCTTCCCAGATGGAGAGCAGATAAAGACAAGCAACGAATAGGTGGCGAGTTCTATGGATAGATTTTCACAGAAGAGCCTTCTTTCACTTGGAGATTATTATGTCTATGGACTCATAGATCCTCGCAGTAAGCAAATCTTCTATATTGAAAAAGCACTAAAAACAGAGTATTTGAACACGAAAAAGAAAGCCTGGGAAGTCCTGATAGTGAGAAGTTAAAACTGAAGGCTATTGCAGATATTAAGAATGCAGGACTTGAAGTTGAAAAGATAATTATAAATTCAAACTTAACTGAAGAAGAGGTATTTGCTGCAGATGCATCATTGATCAATGCATTCAACTATGTTGGTGATGCAGGACTGACAAACATTGCTGCCAGGCATCATTCAGCAGAGGTTTTATCAGTAGATGAGTATGAAAGAATTAATGGTGCTGTTGAACTTGAAGAAAAAGATATCAGGCACAAAATCCGATTACATATCTGAATCCAAAGTAGAGAGATAAAATTTAAATTTTATGAAATGAGGTAGGAAGATGAAACAGTATATTGTTGATGCTTTTACGAAGGATATTTTTCATGGTAATCAAGCTGCGGTTTGTGTATTAGAGCAGTGGTTATCTGAAGATATTATGATGAGTATTACAAAGGAAAACAATTTTTCAGAAACAGCTTTTATAGTAAAAGAAGGCGAGAAATATCATTTGAGATAGTTTACACCGGGAGGAGAAATCGACCTTTGCGGTCATGCTACTCTTGCTTCAGCTTATGTTTTGTTAAACTATTATATGCCTAATGAAAATCAGGTAGTATTTACCACATTGAGTGGAGACTTAACTGTAGTAAAAAATGGTGAATTATTAGAAATGGAATTCCCGGCATACGATTTAAAAGAAGTTGCTGTAACTGATGAAATGGAGCAGGCTATTGGTTATAGACCTACAAGTGCATTCATGGGTAGAGATTTGCTATGCATATTAGATGATGAAGAGAAAATAATTAATGCAAAGCCGGATATGGATAAGGTCAAGTCGATAGATGGATTATTATTACATATTACAGCTAAGGGAAAAAATGTTGACTGTGTTTCAAGAAGCTTTGCTCCTAAACTCTCTGTTATAGAGGATCCTGTTTGTGGTTCTGGACATTGTCATATTGCACCATATTGGAGTAAGGTTTTGGACAAAACAGAACTAGTTGCATATCAGGCATCGCAGAGAGGAGGAACTTTGTATTGCAGATTAGATGGAGACAAAGTATTCCTTTCGGGTGAGGCAGCGTTGTTTGCTACTAGCGAACTAAATTTATAAATTGAAACTTAGGTAATAGGTATTTATCCTATTGGTCTATACGAGCAATAAGGCAACTCAACACTTATATCGATTCGACATACCCATTTTAGGGCGAAAATAAGTGTTCCGCCATTCCCTTGTACAATAGGGCTTGAATAGGTTTTTATTGAACAATCGTGCCATGTTGAGACGGTAAGTATTGATGTCACGGGTAGATGGAAAATAGCCGCGAAAGCCCTTGATTTCAGGCACTTTTCGGTTTCGGACAGTTTCGAGTGAATGGAGCGAGTAATCGTCTGCGGTAACTTATCCAAGGGCAATCCGGCTCAAAAAGTGTTAGAGCCCCGTTGCCTTGATAGATGTCACTATGTTGAGTTGCCGAGTTAGATGTTGGGGAGTTGTAGCTGTGAGATAGATATCAGGGAAAGTCGAATGGAGGTGATAGATTGAAGAAATATTTGGCGCCGCTTTTTATGCTCATAATCTTTGAAGCTGTTGCAATTACATTATGGTCGCCGATCGTAAAATGAAGTTGGACATCTGAATAAAATAAAGATCCATGGCAGGATCTTTGGTAGAATGTAAGTCACCACAACCAACTTTCTACAGAAGAATCGCCACCATGGACTGCTCTCATTCTACCATAACTTTCCATATAAAAGACAGACATCTTTCGTATGAGGAACGAGTTCTTATTCAGATTCGTCTTAAAGACAACTACTCCATCCGGGCAATTGCCCGCGAGATCGGCTGCTCACCGAGCACTGTCTCGAATGAAATGGCACGTGGTTCAGTTGCCTTGTATAACGGCCACGTGACCCGTTATAAGGCGCCTGCTGGTTAGAAAGCTTATGATAACAACCGAAAGCACAGTTGCCGGCATTATGACTTTTTGAGCAGATCAGCGTTTCTGGAGTATGTGCTGAAACATTTTACAGAAGACGGCTGGTCCTTGGATACCTGTGTTGGATGCGCTGTTCTCGATGGTGAATTTACCAGAGGACAGATCGTCTGCATAAAAACACTTTACCGCTATGTTGATCTTGGCCTCCTTGGCATCAGGAACCATAACATTCCCGAAAAGCTGAAGCGTAAGTCCAAGAAACATAGATCTCGGATCAATAAGAAAAAGCTAGACCGCAGCACCCCGGAACGTCCAAGGAAGATCGAATCTCGTGAGGAATTCGGGCACTGGGAATGTGACCTCGTATTGGGGGCTAAGACCCGGGATGATCAGGTCCTGCTCACTCTTGCTGAACGCAAAAGCCGTGAGTTCCTGATGCTTCCGATTGCAGATAAGACATCAGAGTGTGTCATGGAGGCAATCAAACAGATTCAGGAGACTTACAGCGAACACTTCAGTGAAGTGTTCAAAACAATCACGACCGATAATGGTTCGGAATTCGCCGACCCTTCAGATCTTGAGAAGATGGCTGATACGCTTGTTTACTATGCTCATCCCTACACGTCCTGCGATAAGGGAATCGTAGAGCGGCATAACGGCCTGATCAGAAGGTTCATATTAAAGGGTAAGCGGATTGATGACTTTACTGGTCAGCAGATCTCCGATGCGGAGACCTGGTGTAACTGCCTCCCAAGGAAGGTTCTGGGTTACAAGACACCCGGATGAAATCTTTGAGGAGGAAATCGACCGAATCTACCAAGCTACTGCCTAGCGGAGGGTGTCCAACTTGTTATTGTAATTTACAAAAGAAAAATGAAGTTAGGAATCGGCGTCAGTGCTGCATTTCACGTTTCCCTCCATAAGTTCCAAAGCCTTATTATTTCGGAATTCCCACATATCATAGATTTCACATAAATTCCCATTTCTTCACAAAAAATATAAAATATTGGCGTGGCGATGGCGTAAGTACTGGCTAGTTCGGTAGACTTGGCCAAAATGATAAGTAAGTGATAATAATAGTTACTTCCCAAAATGAGCCTCAGTGCAAATGCGCTTATCCTTAAGCGCCTTGATTACCAATAAACAAATCCTCCAAGGAATGTCAAAAGATGGGATGATCATTCTGTTCTTTGACAGACCAGGGAGGGTTTGTTATTTGGAGAAAGGATTTACCAACTTTTTACCCAATGTAATAGGTTGGTAAAAATGTGGAATATGTCAGATGAGTTTCCGAAGATTGACCGAGATACAATATATGGTATTTTCAATAAAATTGAACACAAACAAAAATATTGACATAATTAAATTGAACAAGTACAATAAATTTGAAAGGTAGGTGTGAGTATGGGTAACAACACTTTTGCAGATAGGATTAAAAAACTTAGGACTGATAAGAACCTCACTCTTGATGGATTGGCAAAAGAATTGAATATTAACAAGAGCCGCATCAGCATGTGGGAAAACAAAGGAACTGTGCCACGCGATGATGTACTGATTCAACTATCTAAGTATTTTAATGTATCCATTGACTATCTGCTTGGAAATGAAAAGATGGAGGATAAAGAGCCGGATAGTGAACGCTTGCAATATCTCCAACGCGGACTGGGAAAATTAGATGAAGGTCGTCTTGAAAAAGCAGAAAAAATGCTCTCTGTAATGTTCGATGACATTTTTGAGAACGGAGAGGAGGACGATGATGATGGCATCTAAGAAACCTGACTTTAAAAAAGCTAATATTTTGGCTAACGAAATATTGGTTGCCTCAAGTACATTAGTAGCATTTCCAGTTAATACAAAGAGCATTGTTAAAGAGTGGTCTGATATGAAAATCTTATCATTTAAATGCGCTCACGATTATGGTGTTGATATCGAAGCTTTTGGAAGCGAGGCTGCTGTACTTCAAAGTAAGAACGGAAGATATATGATTTTTTATAATCAGGATGATTATGGACCTCGCATTAAGTTTTCTATTCTTCATGAATTTGGGCACTATTATTTGGGACATGAATTAAAGAAATATGAAAATGATGAAAAATATGGGTGTCTTGAAGTAGAAGCTAATTGTTTTGCGGCTCAGATACTAATGCCGGAACAGGTTCTAAATGAACTTAAAGACAGAGGGGCAGTAATAACCGTTGAATTTTTGTCAAAGACTTTTGGCGTTTCGAAGGAAGCGGCACAAAAGAGAATCGAAACAATGGGTAAAATCAATTATGACTGGAGGTCCGCTGATGAAAGTCTTTTTGATGAAACGATTCTCTTTAAATACAAGGCTTTCATAGATTCTATTTTACTAAAGAAGAATAGGAATACATGGTATGAAGATGATTATGAGATGCAGCAGGAAAGAGATAGCTGGCAGTTGGATAAGAGATCTCGCTATACATATTGAGGAGTGGTATCGACAAGATTAGTATATAAAATAATAGAGAAAGAGGGTGATTACGATGTGCCACTTATCGGGTAAAAGAAAAGCACCATACAATAGCTGGAACTATCGTACGGTGCCGCTCGAGTACTTCAACTCGAATCTGAACACTTTTACCCTACCACAAATTGCCGGGTATGGCAATAAAAAATGTAACTGCAGTTAAAGTTCTCTGGAAGGAACAGCAACTGTTTGATCGCCTGACGGGTACTTCAACTCGAATCTGAACAATTCATATGAAGTACCTGTGAGGTCACCACCGGTGGAGTATGCTCGTCACCGGTCGTATATCTCATAGGAGGTACTTTATTATGAGCAAAGTAAATTCACAGCGTAAAAGTTGCAAAGACGTTTTTAATGCTTTTTTAGTAGCAATGACTACATATGCCGGTTTCTTTGAGTTCCCTCGTATCAGGCCTACATATGACATTCCTAACAGACTTATAGCATTTTCAAAGGTATTGTCCTGTAAAGATTATAATCAGTGGGTGCATTTTTACGAGGATGATTATATATTTGAAAGAATATGGAGACATCCAAGGAAATACCTTGAAATTTTAAAGCGCTATAACGGAGTTGTTCTTCCGGATTTCAGCTTATATAGGGATATGCCTCTGGTTATGCAACTATGGAATATTTACCGCAGCAGGGCAATCGGCCATTGGCTTCAGATTAATGGAATTAAGATTATTCCAAATATCAGATATGGTGATAGACGGACATATCATATTTGCTGTGATGGGATTGAGAAACACTGTGTGATAGCGGTAGGCTCTCATGGGAATTTGAAACATAAGGCTGATAGAGAAATCTTCTTGGCTGGTTTTGATGTTATCATAAAATTGCTGCAGCCATCTGCTGTGGTGATATATGGTAGCGCCCCGGAAAAGTATTTTCAGAAATATATAGATGACGGGATAAGAATTATTGTTTTTGAAAGTGATTATTCTGCCTCACACAAGGAGGTGGAGTAATGGGAGCTGGATTTCATGGTGGCTTTGGTGCCACAAAAGGGTATTTTGAAGGTAATCCTGCAGCAGGAGAAATCGTATTTGCCAGTGCTGATTATGATTACATCAATAATATTGCGAACCGTAAAGATGTTGATCCTAATGGCTTGTATGACGTGGTTGGACACGGGACACCTTATAAAATTAAGTTTGGAGATGGTGATAATGATTACTACACACCAAGAGAGCTGGCCAGAATCCTGAAGCATCGTAAAGATTATAAGAAAAATGGAATAAGGTTACTTTCTTGTAATACAGGATCGCTGCCGGATGGATTTGCACAACACCTTGCAAATAAATTAAATGTTACAGTATGGGCTCCAAACTATCTTGTTTGGGCATATCCATCTGGACGTCATATTGTGGCGCCACGTTCGCAATACAATCAAAAATATCCTGATTCTAAAATAAGAGGCGGGTTTATTCCTTTTTATCCAGGAGGCAAGAAAAAATGAAGTGTAAAAAATGCAATAGTGAATTGATAGAATACAAAGTTGGAGATAAAACAGAGTACATTTGCCCTGTTTGCGATGAAGCTCCGGCTACACAAATTGATAATCTTATAGAATTTGATTCAAATAAGTATACTATAAAGATTCTTACGTCAAAGGAACATGATAAAGATGTATTAAAAGAAATTGCACAGATATGTGGTTGCAATATGCTTGAAGCAAAAAAGATTATTGAGGTAACCGGATTTGAGTTTAAACCAATGGATGCATTAGAAACCCGGGCTTTAAAGAAAAAAATTGAAGGGACAAGAATCAGTTATTCTATATCTCCAGAATTCCGGTGGCAATAATGGTATTTTGAACCCTCCTAGATCATAGTAATAAGCTTGATTTAGGGGCTTGTTTTTCTTAAAAATGTATCGTTGATACGAATATACTATTATTGATGTAATTTATCCGATTTCATGCAGTTCTCATATCGGGGTCTTTCTACGGTCTTGTCGCAAACTGCGCCAACCTATGTATAGTGGAAAACAAGGGTAGTGGTTCAGCCGGCGGAATCGCAGGATATGTCAATTGCGTCGAAGGATATCAGTCCTCCCTCGTATTGATAAGCGATTGCTATAATGTTGGAACCATTACGGGTGCTAACCGTGTTGGCGGGATTGCCGGAGGAGTGAATCTTTACGGCTATATTGCCAACTGCTACAATGCCGGTCAGATTACAGGTAAATACACTGGAGAAATCAAAGCCGACGGCTCCGATCATTTACGCAACTGCTACTATCTAAGCGACACGGACACAGATCTCGCAGCAAGAACCGCTGCGGAATTTGCTGACGGCACGGTGCTGGCGCTGCTCAAGGCCGGCGAACGCGACAACAATGCTGACCCGTGGGCAGACGAATGCAAATATCTGGCTGCAGCTGACAAGACACTGCCGGTGTTCAATGGACAGGGCGATGAACATACCCACAATGGGAACTGGACATCGAACGGCAACGGCACCCACAGCCGCCGCTGCACCTGCAATGCCGTGGAAACAGAAAAATGTTCCGGCGGTATGGCAACCTGCAAGGATAAGGCCATATGTGAGATTTGTGGAGACAGTTACGGCAGCCTTGCCCCGAACAACCACACCGACCTGAAACACATTGACGCAAAGGCTGCCACCGCTGCTGAAGAAGGCAATATTGCGTATTGGTACTGCGACGGCTGCAAGAAGTATTTCTCCGATGCTGCGGCAACCAAGGAAATCACCAAGGCTGCCACCGTGACGGCAAAGTTGCCACCGAAAATCACAGCCGGGGATGGTGCAGCGGTCACGCAGGGTGAGGAAAAGGAACTGACCTTCAATTCTGATGCATCCTTTGCCGATTTCCTTCGTGTAGAGCTTGATGGGACTACGCTGGAAGAAAAGAACTATACGAAGAGAGAGGGCAGCACCATCATCACGCTGAACCGTGATTTTGTTGCCACGCTTTCCGTGGGTGAGCATACGCTTGCGATTGTTTCTCAACACGGTACGGCAACAGCTAAGTTCACCATCAAGGCAAAGCCGACGGAAACGGCAATCCCGCAGCCAACGGCACAGCCTGTTTCCTCGATTCCGCGCACCGGCGACACTGCCAACCCCGCATTGTGGTTTGCGCTGCTGATTGTCAGCGGCGGTGCTGCCATTGGTATAACGGTTGCCGGCAGAAAGAAAAAGTACAACAAATAATTGAATAGCGTTTCCTTGCTCCATCTTCCGAGCAAGACAAAAGCGTCGTAGCAATACGGCGCTTTTTTGTTACCCGGAAGTGACAAACAGCGGCTCGGAAGCATTGAAAATGATCAGTACCGGGTTCGTGATCTTCATGATTCCTATCATCGGAGAGTGGTTTGTGGCACTGATAGATGTGGCAAATACCGGATTGCGTGATTACATCAGGTCTTGAACTGTAAAACTGAATACGAAAAAGTATCGCCGATACTTTATGCCTCTGAGCCGTCCTTATGTCATTTGGGCGGCTTTCGTTTTGTAATAATAGGAAGAACGAGACGAGAGCTTCATGTAGGAAGATAGAGGGTAGCCAGGACGAAAAGTTAGAAATAATAAGAATAATAGGTGGTTAAGATAGTTTCTGTGAAACAGATAAAATGTTAAAATATAAGCATCATGACAGAATAGTGTCATTGGTATAAACATGTAATATGGGGTAACCTTAAAACACAGCATACCTCTACAGTACCTTTCCCGATAATATATTCTTAAAAAATCATAGAGTGAGGTGGACCCAATGAGCCTGTAAACGCGAAAACAAGGAATAAGTAGGTCTCAAGAAGGGAAAGATGTGATGAATAGTGGATGATATAAAAAGGATAAGTATTGAAATCGATAGAGATCATTTTATTGACGTTCTGTCTGAAGAACTCCCCTCTTTGAAGGCAAAAATAGGCTTCACGCAAGACCGGATAGGCAATACGATAGGTATTAGTAGGCAAACATATAGTGCAATTGAAACCAAAAGAAAAGGATGCCTTGGAATATTTATCTATCACTTATAATGTTTTTTACCCATAACGAGAAGACAAAACCAATAGTAGAGTCAATCGGAGCCTTTCCGGAAGAGTTGAAAGATAGTTTCAATATAAGCAATAGGTAAATATGCCCGTTTCTGAGTTCCTAAGAAACTACAAAAGGAGGAGAAAATAATGAAAAAGACCAAAAAGTTACTTTCTGTTCTCTTGTCGGGGGGCTTGATCGCGATTCTGTTGGCAGGATGCGGCTCATCGAGTGGATCGTCTACTCCGGCAGCTTCAAATCCTGTTGAAACGACTTCCGCTCCGGAAGTTAAATTTGAGGAGGTTACAGTTGTCGATAACGATGAATGCGCTATAAAAATCACTGACATCGATGCCGACAACATGTGGGGAGATACCTTAAAGGTTTATTTGGAAAATAAAAATGCCGAAAAGACCTATATGTATTCCGTCGTATCTGCCTCTGTAAACGGAATTGAAGTTGATCCTCTTTTTGCCAACAAGGTTGCTGCCGGAAAGAAGGCCAACAAAGAAATCAATTTCATGGATGACTGCTTAAAGAAGAACGGCATCGAATTCACGGATATCGCTATGACATTCCGAGTATACGATTCAAATGAGTTGGCAGATTATGAGGAGGTGGCCCGTGAAACAGTACATGTCTATCCTTTAGGTGAAGAGAATGCTACTTTATTTGTTAGAGAAGAACAAGCCTCTGACCAGGTGCTTATTGATAATGAGAAATGCAAGGCAACGGTTATTGGCACAGAAAATGATTCTATATTGGGATACACATTAAACTTGTATCTAGAGAACAAATCGGACAGTAGCGTTATGTTCTATGTAGAGGATGTGTCTGTTAATGGTTATATGATAGACCCGTTTTGGGCAAGATCAGTTTCGGCCGGAAACGTGGCATTTTCTGATATGAGCTTCAATACGTCTGCATTTGAGGAAAATAACATTGAAACTGTCGAAGCTATTGAATTAACCATTCGCGCCTACAATTATGAAGACTATTCAGCTAATGATTATGCAAAAGAGACAGTTATTATAAATCCATAAACATACCAAAAGGTAGGCAAATGGCATGAAAAGATGGAAACTTGTATCTGGCATCTTATCTGTTGTATTTGTCGCGGTAGTGTTATTCCAATCCTGCGCGGCAGGAATAGTGGATCTCATTCTCATGTCGTTGCGGCCGATTCCACTCTGGTAGGAAACGGAAAAGGCTTTGAGCTAAAGGAGGTTGCAAAGCGAGTAAAGAAGGAGAATGGGTTTACAGATGTAGCCGTGCACGGCTCTCCGGACAGCATCTCCGTAATTGTGAGTGAAAACGGGAAGGACAAAGAGATTGTACTCGATCATCGACAGTTGGCTAAATTCTTGAAAAGCGATAAGGGTTATGGCGGTGGAAACATTCGATTGCTTTCCTGTAAGACGGGGAGTAAAACCGGAACCTTTGCACAAAACCCGGCAAACAAGATGGGAGAGACTGTGAGAGCTCCTTCGGACACTCTATATATTTTCCCTAGTGGGAGAATGGTGATAGGTCATAATATGTTTACTAATACCGGCCGGTGGATTGACTATCACCCTCAGAAGAGAAAGAGGTGAGATTATGAAACTTAGAACAATCGGATATTACAAAGAAATGCCTCATGGGCAGGTGACCGACCCTTGTATGGAGGAGTTCATCAATCAGGAAGATGCTGAACAGTCTGAGATGATCTGTAATTATTTAAGAAACGGGTCAGCACTAATTGTGAGTCCGGGAGTGACTGTTGATGTATTACATCCTGAAAAGGGATTTTCCGGAACAGCGACAGCATATACGGATGGAACATGGGTATGGCCCGGTGATTTGGCTTACTATGTTGAATCGTATTTACTGAAAATTCCTGAGGAGTTCCGGCGGACAATGATACAAAACAAGTGGCGTAACCCTGTATCCGGTATGGATTTCGCAAAAGAACCCATAGAAATTAATGGGATTCAAATGTTTTAATTAAGGCGAGTATAGCCTTAGGCCGATTCTGTGAGATACTCCCATGGAGTCGGCCTTCTTTTTTTTGAAAGATTTAAGTATATTTAATAAGATACACGTGGAAAGTATGTCCAAACCATTAAGGAGTCATTGATGGTAAAGAAGAAAATTAAGGTTTATATCTATACCCGCGTTTCGACCACGATGCAGATCGATGGCTATTCTCTGGATGTGCAGCGCACCCGCATGCGGGAATTTGCGGAATTAATCATAGTTTAAATGCTGCGAGTGCGGCAAAGCAAAATTAAACACTAAGTGCTAACATAAAATGGGGCATTAAACAAAGAGCCGGTAACGGCAGTTTTGGTTTTTATCGTAGAAAATGCTATGGTTATGATAATGATTTTTATTTATAAGTCTTGGAGGGATAATTATTGATTTTGTGGACAATTCAGCCTATTGAGGTGTATAAACTGATTCAGGAAAAAGGAGTATACCGATGTGATTTTGAGAAGTGGGATTTTGACTACTTTAGGGATAAATATGACTGGTTGGTTCGAAAGATGAAAAGCAAAATAGGCAATCCTCCGGAAGGAGTTTCATATCCGGTATGGGCGTGGTATATGATAAACGGAGTCAGAAAAAAGCCGGATCTTCGAAGTGAAAGATGGAATAACGGATGGAAGGGAGAGCGATTTGCCTGCATGGAAATTGATGTCTCCGACGACCGTGTAGTAATCTCGGATTTTGACGAATGGTGTTTAATACTGCTTAACGGTCTTTTGTCAAACTCTGAGGAAGAGGGTATTAAACTTGAAAACGAATACAACAGTTTGTCGGAAAAGAACAAAAAAGCTTTTATTGATAAAAATTGGGAAAGAGTGTTTGAAATTGTAAATTTGGATAACGGTTGGACTTTAAGAGGTTATATGATACAGGCCACGTTTTGGGAACTGCGTAAAGAGGATATCAGATCGGTTCGTTTTTTTACATCTGCAGTTACAAAGCCGGATTATCTGACATAGCACATGAAAAGAATTTTCCAAAGGATTTGGAGAATGCTTATATGGTAGGACAAAAGTTGAGTTTAATTTAAAAATATTTATAATCAAAACTAAAGCACAGAGGAGAGCGGTAATGAAAAGAATTATGGTTTTAAACGGTTCGTCACGTCCGAACGCATTTACAGATGCATTAATTCGCTCCTTTAAAGCAGGTGCCGAATCACAGGGCCATGAAGTTGAGGTGATGGAATTACGAAGCATGCATATTCATCCGTGTATCGGATGTTTGCACGGCGGAAAAGACTTTGACAAACCGTGTACGCAGTCAGATGATATGGACATGATTTATTCCTTATACAGAAAATCCGATGTTATCGTATTTGCAACACCGCTGTTTTTCTGGTCTTACAGCGGACTTCTTAAAAATGCCATGGATCGCATGTGGGCATTAGCCGAATGTGATCATGATACATTGCACGGAAATAATAAAAGCGGAGCTCTTTTGACGGCAGCCGGAGGAAGTCACCCGGAACAGTTATTAATGCATTTTGATTATCTTATGACACGATTGTCCTGGACCAATATAGGGAAAGTGGTTCTTGAGCATACTGACGATTTGGATATTCACAACATTGCACCGAATGCGGAAGCATTCGATTTGGGGGCATCGATTTGTTGAACAGTATCATAATTATAAAACCGAAAGCAAAACCCGACAGAATAACGTTTGTTGTTATAAAAATTTATATACGGAATGAGAGAATAAGCTGTATAATGTCTAATATTATATAAAGGAGAACAAACCATGAAGAATGCGGTCAGATACTATTCAAGAACGGGAAATACCAAAGTCGCCGCTGAGGCAATAGCAAAAGCAATTAATGAGGAAGCGGTGTCTGTTGATTCGCCGGAGGCACCTGTCAGAGAGCATGTCGATGTTTTATTCATCGGAGGCGCTTTGTATGCCTATGGAATAGATGAGCATTTGAAAAAATTTGTTGCGGGACTTAAGAAGGAAAATGTCGGAAAAGCGGTTGTATTTTCCACATCTTGGATCTCAAAGCATGCGATTAAAGTTTTGAAGGATGCACTGAATCGTAAGGGAATACCTGTTGAGGATGAAACATTTTATTTCAGAGGAAAGCCGGGAGAGAAGCAGTTGCATGAAGCAGTACGTAAAGTAAGACAAATCTGCGGACAGTGATTTTTCGGATTGTATCGACAAACTTTCAGAAGAAGTTTGCGAATAGACGTAAGAATCAGCGGAAAAGTTATGCCGCAGTTACGACGATATGATTATAAAAAATTAAATATATAAATAAAGACTTAAATGGAGTGCAGTTCTCTTTTTAAGTCTTTATTTGTTTATGTGAATTTTCACTTATAATTAAAAGCATTGTGTTATTATTAAACTAATATATTAATCAGGAAGACAAACAATGAATTATATTACTCTGTCGGAGCACTATCGCAGGCGCTTCGGATGTAAAGTTTACAAACTGTCACTTCAATCCGGATGCAGCTGTCCAAATAGGGACGGAAATATAGGATTCGGAGGGTGTATATTTTGTTCCGAGGGAGGAAGCGGTGATTTTGCCGCTCCGCTGCTTCCCATAGAGGAGCAGATTCAAATTGCAAAACATCGTGTAGAGCATAAGCTGCCGAAAGATAAAAGCGGTCGCTATATTGCATATTTTCAATCTTATACAAATACCTACGGTGATGTGAAAAGACTGAGCATGTTATACCGGAAAACACTTTCATTTCCGGAAATAGTGGGAATATCCATAGGGACAAGACCGGACTGTCTGCCTGAAGAAATGCTCGACATGTTAAGCGAATTAAATACCATAAAGCCGGTAACCGTGGAGTTGGGACTTCAAACCGTCCATAATAAAACTGCAGAGAAGATTCACAGGGGTTATAATACGGATGTATTTGAAAAAGCATATAAAAGCCTGACTTTACGGGGAATAGAAGTCGTAGTGCATGTTATTTTGGGACTTCCCGGGGAAAATATCGCCGACATGCTTGATACGATTGATTATCTGGCGGAGTTAAAGCCCGTGCTTCCCGGTATAAAGTTACAGCTTTTACATATACTTAAAGGTACGGCACTTGCGGCAGAATATTCCAAAAATCATTTTCCGATATTTACAATGGATGAATATACGGATCTGGTAGTTGAATGTATACGCCGTTTACCGGAAGAAACCGTTATTCATCGAATGACGGGAGACGGACCCAAAAGCCTTTTAATTGCTCCGGAATGGAGCGGAGACAAGAAACGTGTGCTTAATATGCTAAACAGGAAGCTGAGAGAAGCAGAACGTTAAGTATGTACGATTAATATTGCATGCGGAACATAATCTCATATATACTAAGCAATACATGAGTGGTTGCGAAAACATGGAGAAGTAAAATGTCAGATACAACAAAAAGAGCTTTGGAAACGTCTCTTAAAAACTTATTGCTTAAGAAACCTGTAAATAAGATTACTATTAATGATATTACGGAGGATTGCGGCGTAAATCGTGCAACCTTTTATTATCATTTCAAAGATATTTACGACTTGATTGAGTGGTCATGTGAAGAAGACTCTCGTAAGGCGGCTGACGGCAATACCACATATGAAACCTGGCAGCAGGGATTACTTAACATTTTTCATGCGGTAGAGGAGAATAAACCCTTTATTTTGAATATTTACCGACATGTCAGTCAGGAACAGATTGTCAGATATTTATACAGAGTTGTCTATCAACTGATTATAGATGTTGTGGAAGAGTGCGCCGAAGGAATGAGCGTAAGGGAAGAAGACAAGAAATTTATTGCCGACTTTTATAAATATGCTTTTGTGGGAATCATGCTTGAGTGGATAAGTCATAACATGAGTCAACTTCCGGAAAAGATAGTTGAAAGACTCAGCGATTTGATTGACGGAGACATCAACAGAATGTTGGAAAAATACAGGACGGACAAACCCCGCATATAATATTAATACACAACATATATGTGAAAATGACAAAAATTTCAACAAAGAGGCGTTGCTATCAAATGTTTCGATAGCGGCGTCTCTTTGTTGATTGTAGAAAGAATTTCGGAAAGCTACACTGTATTCGTATTTAAAGGTATGACGTAAAAACAAAGGAGGTACTGTTATGTATTATTCAAGCGGAAATTATGAGGCTTTTGCACGTCCAAAGAAACCTGAAGGAGTGGATCATAAATCTGCGTATTTTATAGGAACGGGACTTGCGGCGTTGTCGGCGGCGTGCTTTTTGATAAGAGACGCACAGATGCCGGGAAAGAATATTCATTTCTTTGAGCGTGATCCGATTGCGGGCGGAGCCTGTGACGGTTGGAATTATCCGGAAATCGGATATGTAATGCGCGGCGGAAGAGAAATGGATAACCATTTTGAGGTTATGTGGGATTTGTTCCGTTCTATTCCATCCATAGAAACGGAAGGAGTCAGTGTGCTGGATGAGTATTATTGGCTCAATAAGGAAGATCCTAACTTTTCACTTTGCCGTGTGACGGAAAAACAGGGTCAAAACGCTCATACGGACGGAAAGTTTTGCCTAAGCGATAAGGCAGCCATGCAGCTTACACATTTACTTTTTACTCCTGACGAATTTCTTGAGGGAAAGAGAATTACGGATGTTTGTGATGAAGAGGTGTTAAACAGCAATTTCTGGACATATTGGCGCACAATGTTCGCGTTCTACGACTGCAACAGTGCACTTGAAATGAAGAGATATATGCAGAGATATATCCATCACATTGACGGTTTGCCTGACCTTAAAGCACTTCGTTTCACAAAATATAACCAGTATGAGTCCATGATACTTCCGATGGTACATTATTTGGAAGAACACGGCGCGCAGTTCCATTTCAATACTCAGGTGACAGACGTTCGTTTCGATATTCATGACGGCAAAAAAACGGCAAAACGCGTTGAATTGCTTTCGGAAGGCAATAAAGAATATTTGGATTTGACAGAAGACGATTACCTGTTTATCACCAACGGCAGCAATGTAGAAAATTCTTCTATCGGAGGACAGGACAAGACATGTGAATTTATCAAAGAAGTTCGTCCCGGCGGTTCATTTGACCTGTGGCGTAAGATTGCCGAGCAGGATTCTTCATTCGGACATCCTGAGAAGTTCTATGGCAATCCGGAAGAATGTAACTGGATGGGAGTAACCGTAAATACTTTGGATGATAAAATTCTTCCGTATATCAAAAACATATGTCAGCGCGATCCGCTTTCAGGCAAGGTCGTAACGGGAGGAATTGTTACCGCAAGAGATTCCGGATGGCTTCTCAGCTGGACAATCAACAGACAGCCACAGTTCCATTCACAGCCTAAGGATCAGTGCCTTGTATGGCTTTACGGACTTCATACCAACCGTCCCGGTGATTATGTTAAAAAGAACATGAGAGACTGTACCGGAAAGGAAATATGCATGGAATGGCTGTATCACATCGGCGTTCCTGTTGATCAGATTGAAACGCTTGCCGAACACAGCGCAAAAACAATTCCGGTTATGATGCCTTTTGCCAGCGCATATTTCATGCCGCGTTCCGCAGGAGACAGACCTGATGTTGTTCCGGAAGGCGCCGTTAACTTTGCTTTCATAGGTAACTTTGCCGAAGTTCCGAGAGATACGGTATTTACCACGGAATATTCCATGAGAACCGCAATGGTAGCGGTATATACCCTTTTGAACGTGGATAGGGGAGTCCCTGAGGTTTGGGGAAGTATCTATGATATACGAGACCTGTTGAAGGCAACAATCAGTATGCGTGACGGAAGACCTCTTACAGAGATGAAAATGGGGCTTAAAGAGAAAATTGCGGTACATAAAGCTCTTGATTTTATCAAGGATACGGATATTGAGAAATTATTAAAGGAATACAATGTAATATAATGTAATAAAAATAATCCGACATTTGTAATTGACGGCATAGCTTACACACGGCTGTAGGTTATGCCGTTTTTTGCATTCGGAATATTAACAGAAATAATTAAGTTTTGACAGATACATAAAAATTAACAAATTTATACTATAATAAAGCTACATCATTGACGCGGACATTAAAAAGCTGTTGCGACAGATTACGAATAAGATTGTGTGGAATATATGGCAGATGGACGGTCTGAAAGATACTGTTCCGCATGGAAAGCCATACGAAGAGTTCTGTCAGATGACAATCTTTGATATGTTGTCGGACACGGTAAATGCGCAAGCTCTATCTTACTTTTCCGATTTTGCAGACACTGTCTGCAAAATTAAGCTGGAGCCATTATGTAAACCGGCCAAGTTCACAATTAAGCCGGAACATTATCGTCAGTTGATGAATGTAAAATACGGTGTACATTTCGAGTGTATAAGATATGGCAGTAAGATAAAAGGCTTACGGAAAGGATTATTAATTTATGTTCAGACCCATGAGGAGGATAAAACAACAGGTTTCCGACGAAGAGTGCATAAGAATCTTAAAGGAAGAAAAAAGAGCGGCATTATCGGTAATCGGTGATGACGGATATCCTTATACCGTACCGATTGATTTCTATTATGATGAGTCTGACGGACGAATCTATCTGCATTGTGCAAAAACCGGACATAAGATTGATGCAATTAAAAAATGCGACAAGGTGTGCTTTACTGTATGGAATCAGGTTTATAAAACCGAAGGAAACTGGGAATGGAACGTTACTAGTGTTATTGTGTTCGGGAGAGCTCGATTTATTGACGACAGGAGCTTTTGGGAAGATAAACTGAGAAAATTAACCGAGAAGTACTATCCGTCCGCAGAAGCGGTTGAATCTGCAATGCATATTCCGTCGGTTAATGTTGTTCAAATGATGGCAATC
The DNA here is from genome assembly GCF_054657495.1 of Howardella ureilytica. Lineage (NCBI taxonomy): Bacteria > Bacillati > Bacillota > Clostridia > Eubacteriales > Howardella > Howardella ureilytica. The sequence goes on from NZ_BAAHYP010000010.1 coordinate 63,278, forward strand.
GATATTGAGCACATGACCGGTAAACTAGTAAATGAAAAATAAATATCATTAGTATTTATATTTAAATCATGTATTAAAGGTAAAGAAAATGATCAAATATTATTTAATAAAGAATAAGCTTCTTGTTAAAGGTGATGTACTGAGTCCAAAAGGCGGATTGGTCGAAAATGCATTTGTTTACAGGGACGGTGATTGGCAAGAGGTGAACCCCTATATAATAAATGACAGAATAATCGGTTTCGATCGGTTTGATGACAGTATTTACGGTATGGGAAATGCTGAAATTATGGATGAACTTCAGGAAATAAGTGAAGAAGAAGCGAATAATCTTATTAAAGGAAGGGAATAATGAGCAACAGAAAAATCGTTATTTTAGAGATGTTAAATAAAGCGGACGGGCCGATATCCGCCTCTGACATGGCAAGGCAATTTAATGTAAGCAGGCAGAGCATTGTGGGTGACATTGCACTGTTGAGGGCATCGGGAACCGACATTACCGCAACATCAAGAGGATATGTTCTTACGGAGAAAATGTTTGAAGACCACATATATGTGGGAACACTGGTATGTGATCACGGAGACGATCGTTTGGAAGAGGAATTGTATACGATTGTTGACATGGGGGGAGTGGTAATAGATGTAAGCATAGAGCATGCCATATACGGGGAACTTACGGGCAGGTTGGAATTATCATCCAGATATGATGTGGATATGTATTTAAAAAAGGTTTCAGAAAACAAAAGCGCAGCGCCCATAAGCAGACTTACGGGCGGAAAACATATGCATCGTATAGGATGTAAAAGCAGGGAAATATTTGACCGCATTAATAAGAAATTATGCGATGCGGGAATTGCCGTAATGTAAATACACATATATTTATAAATTTATAAATATATATGTTAACATATGTCTTGACACATAACTGTCATATGCTAAACTATATGACAGTATTATTGTTGTGCCTGTAAAATGGCGTTTATTGCATTACGGAGGTAAATGTATGTCAAAATATGCGGTAATTGTTGTGGATATGCTTAATGATTTTGTCACGGGAGCATTGGCTTGCGAAAGAGGCAAGGCCATAGTTCCTGCCGTGGCAGAGCTTTGTAATGCGGCCAGAGAAAGCGGTATCCCGGTTATTTTTTCAAATGACTGTCATATCAAAGACGTGGACAAAGAATTGGAATTTTGGGGAGATCATGCCATAGCGGGAACAAAGGGAGCGGAAGTTATACCGGAACTTAATGTATGTGACAGTGATTTTATCGTACCGAAGCGCCATTACAGCGGTTTTTTCGGAACCGACTTGAATGTTCTTTTAAAGGATCTGGGTGTTGATACCTGTATAATTGCAGGTCTCCATACTCACATGTGCTGCCGCCACACTGCGGCGGATGCATATCAATACGGTTTTGATCTTGTAATTCCGAGAGAAACCACGGATTCGTTTACCGAAGAAGACTATAATTACGGAATGCGGTATTTTAAAGAAACATACGGAGCAAAGATATGTGACCTGAAGGATTTGCTTGTTAGTTTACGATAAAAATATTTTGTTATATATGGGGCGCCCGTCGATTCGGGCGCCCCGTGTTGTTGTCGATAATTTACGGCAAAAAGATAAAATTTAATAATGTATATTATGCACATTAAAGGCTGTTTCGTCCGTATGGACGGAGCAGCCTTTAATTTTGGGAAAATGTAATTATCGGAATTGCACCTGTTGAAATTATTATAAAAAAGTTATATTATAGATGTAATGATTATAATTACAACAAAATAAATATAAAACACAGGTTTTTATTAAGTTTAAAATGTTTATATAAATATTTACGGGGAATTATTATGGAATATACGGATTATCTTAAGATAATATCAAATGACATTCACAGGACGATTGTTGCAACGGTTGATGACGAGGGACTTCCGGTTACTTCCGCAATAGATATGATGGATAGTGATGAAAAAGGACTTTATTTTCTTACGGCAAAGGGGAAGAATTTTTATGACCGTCTAAAGAAACGCGGGTATCTTGCACTTACGGCAATGAAAGGAGAGGATACCATGAGCAGTGTTGCCGTGTCGGTTAGGGGAAAGGTAAGAGAACTGGGCTATGAAAGGATACCGGAACTGTTTGATAAGAATCGCTATATGTATGAGATTTATCCTACGGAGGAATCAATGCATGCGCTGACGGTGTTTCAAATATATGAAGGCACGGGAGAATACTTTGATCTGTCAAAAAAGCCTATTGAGAGATCTTCTTTTGCCTTCGGCGGAGGTGTAAATAAAGAAAGCGGATATTTTATAACCGACAGATGCGTGGGTTGCGGAAGGTGCGTATCCGTATGTCCTCAAAACTGTATTATCCAAGACAAATTGCCGTTTGTAATAATACAGGAAAACTGCCTGCATTGCGGTAATTGTTTTAAAGCCTGCCCTGCGGAGGCCGTTGAAAGAAGGTGAATAATATGACATCGAATGATAAAATAAATATCGGCAATTTTATGCCTGACGGGTACAGAGAAACGATACAAAAGGGCATTGAAGGAGTGAGAAGATTCAGCGGAAAAATAAGTTTAGGAAGCGGAGAGCTTTCATCCCTGACAGAGAAATTGAAAAATGAAGTCGAACATGCAGATGCTATTGTTATCGGAGCAGGGGCCGGGCTTTCCACCTCTGCCGGATTTACTTACTCCGGAGAGCGTTTTAAACGATATTTTTCTGATTTTGCTTTAAAATTCGGAATAAGGGATATGTATTCCGGAGGGTTCTATCCTTTTCCGAATGATGAAACACGTTGGGCATGGTGGGCGAGACATATATATTTTAACAGATATGTTGACGCTCCGAAGCCTGTTTACAACGAATTGTACAATATTGTAAATGACAGAAATTATTTTGTAATAACCACAAACGTTGACAGCATGTTCCTAAAGTCCGGCTTCGACGATAACCGTCTTTTTTGTACACAGGGGGATTACGGTTTGTTTCAGTGCCTAAATTCCGATATAAAATATACTGTTTCCAATGAAGAATGGGTAATGAAGGCCATGGAAGCCCAGGGATTCGTGAAAGATGAAAACGGCGTGTTTGTCGTGCCTGCGGACGGAAAAATTGAAATGTCCCTTCCGTCAGACTTAATTCCTAAGTTTGATGACGGGAAAAGCGATGTAACGATGAATTTGAGAGTGGATGACTCATTTCTTGAAGATGAAAATTGGAAAAAGTCGTCGGCGGCTTATTCTGATTTTTTAAGGCGCAATGAAAACGGCCATGTATTATATTTGGAGTTGGGAGTCGGATCCAATACTCCGATTATAATCAAGTATCCGTTTTGGGAGATGACTTATGCAAACGGAAAGTCTGTATATGCATGTATAAACTTAGGTGAGGCGTTCTGTCCCCAGGAAATTAATGAAAGATCCATATGTATTGACAATGATATCGGAGCAGTACTGCATGAATTAAAATGCAGATGAAAGGCGGTGTTTGATGACACAGGACGAAAGAAGAATATGGCTGATAAATTATTTGTTGAAAGAGCGTGATATGCATAAATCTCATGAGCTTCCGCATGGAAGAGATGAACAGAGACAGCTTCTCAGGTCGCTTATGAATATCAGAATGCCGATGCCGGTATCTGAGGAGTTTATATTAATTCAGGATCAATATCTGAGGGAGAGGAATATCGAACGGGGGATTGAATATGCGGATAATCTTGAGCCTGTAAGTTCAGATAAAAGTATATATATCAGACAGGGTGATATTACGACTTTGGCGTGCAACGCCGTTGTAAATGCGTGTAACAGCCGTATGCTCGGGTGTTTTCAGCCGATGCATTCATGTATCGATAACTTTATTCATACATATGCTGGTGTCGAATTAAGACTTAAAATGAATGACATTATGAAGGCTCAGGGGCATGATGAACCTACGGGACATGCGAAAATTACACCGGGGTATAATCTTCCCGCGAAGTATATTATTCATACGGTGGGACCTGTTGTTTATGGGTGGCTGACACGTGAAAATGAGGAAGAGCTGTCATCATGTTACACTTCCTGCCTGAATATTGCCGCAGAGAACGGCGTGGATAGCATTGCTTTCTGTTGTATTTCGACGGGTGTATTCATGTTCCCGCAGGACAAAGCGGCTGAGATTGCGGTTTCAACGGTTAAAAAGTGGCGGGATGAGCATTCGGACAGCTGTATAAAAAAGATAATTTTTAACGTATTTAAGGACAGCGATTTGAATATATATAAAAATATTCTTGGTTGACATATTAAGAGAGTGTTATACAAAAAGGTGATTATTATGGCGGAATTCAGTGATTTTATTAAGATGGATATCAGAGTGGGAACAATAATTGAGGCAAAAGTTTTTGAAAAGGCTAAAAAACCTGCTTATAAGTTAAAAATTGATTTCGGTGACGATTGCGGAGAGAAGAAATCGTCGGCGCAAATTACCGATTTGTATTCCACGGAAGAGCTTATAGGCAAGCAGGTACTTGCCGTAGTGAACTTTCCGCCCAGGCAAATTGCCGACTTTATGTCGGAAGTACTTGTGCTCGGTACATACAGCGATGGGGGAGTGGTGTTGATTACACCTGATAAGCCGGTCAAAAACGGAGATAAACTCGGGTGAAACAGTTGATTGCAAAGTATTTCAAAAATATTCTTAAATCCTAATTTAATCATTGGGATTTATTTTTCACATAAGATGTACTTGACATTGATACAAGTACATCTTATTATTGTGTACATACTAAAGTGAGGTGTTGAATATGGATACAAAATTTTCGGTAGCGCTCCATATCCTGATTTATATTGAGGAGTCGGATAAGGAGGTAACTTCGGAACTGTTAGCCCGAAGCGTTGGGACAAATGCCAGTTATATCAGAAAAATTACGGGATTATTAAAGGACTCGGGCATAATTGAAACTCACCGTGGGAAAAAGGGTATTACTTTAAATATGGAACCGGATGAATTAACTTTGGATAAAGTATATTTTGCGGTTTGCCCTGATAAAGAATTGCTTTCGGTTCATGAAACGGCCAACAGAGAATGTCCCATAGGAGAAAATATCAATGAGGTTTTAGAGCCCGTATTTGAAGAATCAGAGCGACAGTTGGTTTTAAATCTAAAAAAGAAAACCCTTAAGAATTTAATTGATGATATGTATGAATCATATAACAGGAAGAGGAGAACAAATTGAAAGCTGCACTGGTAGAGCGATATAACAAAAATAATATTTCATTAAATATAAGAGACGTTAATAAACCGTTTGTCGGAGAAAACGATCTTCTGGTAAAAGTGTCCGCAGCGGGAGTAAATCCGCTTGATAACATGATTACACGAGGCGAAGTAAAGATGATTGTTCCGTATAAATTACCGGTTATTGCAGGTAATGAAATGGTAGGAATCGTTGAAGAAACAGGATCCCGTGTAAGTAATTTTAAAAAAGGAGATCGTATATTTGCCAGACTTCCTTTGAACAGAATAGGAGCATTTGCCGAGTATACGGCCGTGAATGAAGATGCGGCTGCAAAAGTTCCGGATTATCTGACGGATATTGAAGCTGCTGCAATGCCTTTGACTTCTCTTACGATTATGCAGTCGCTGGAGTTAATGCATGCGGAAAGCGGAAAGACGATATTTATCTCAGGAGGTACCGGAAGCTTGGGAGCCATGGCTATTCCAATTGCAAAAGCAAAGGGACTCAAGGTGATTACAAACGGAAGCGCAGGTAACAGGGAGAGAGTCCTGGAATTGGGAGCAAGTGAATTTATAGATTATAAAAAAGAAGATTACACTAAAGTCTTATCAGATATCGACTATGTATTGGACACGCTCGGCGGCAATGAAACCGAAAAACAGATGACTATTATGAAGAAAAACGGAAAAATGGTTTCTTTAAGAGCAATGCCAAACGGTTCTTTTGCGAGGAGAATGGGCTTGCCTAAATGGAAACAGATAATTTTCGGACTTGTCGGCAGAAAGTATGACAAAATGGCAAAAAAATACGGAGTTTCATATGATTTTGTGTTTGTAACGTCAGACGGAAAGCAATTATGGGAAGCGGCAGATATATTTGAACGTTTAAAAATAAAACCTTCAATAGATACTGTTTTTTCATTTAAAGATGTAAATAAAGCATTGTATAAAATTGCGAACGGACACTCAAAGGGAAAGACTATAATAACAATGGAGTAAAGAAGGAGTAATGGAATTTACAGAAGTGGAAAAGTTGCCGATAAATGTTACGGATGCGATTAAAAAACGCACAAGTACAAGAAGTTTTGAAGATAGATCATTAACTGAAGAAGATAAAAATAAATTACTGAATTTCAGCAATACACTTACAAATCCGTTTGGAGTGGATATTAAACTCCACCTTGTAAGCAAAAACACCGGAATGGAAAATATTAAACTCGGAACATACGGAACCATAAAAGGTGCAAGAGATTTCATTGCCGTTACGGTGAAAGATGAACCGTTTGCAATGGAAGCCGTCGGTTATCAGTTCGAAAATCTGGTGCTGTATGCTGCCGAGATGGGACTCGGTACGGTATGGCTTGCGGCTACATTCAACAGAAAAGACTTTAAAAACGTTATTGATATAAGTTCCGATGATTTATTTCCGTGCATCTGTCCTGTCGGATATCCATCCGGTAAACGTTCGATAATTGAAAGAGTTACAAGAGCGAGTCTCGGTTCTAAAAACAGAAAATCATGGGATAAGATATTTTTTTTAAATGATTTTAATCATTTATTATCTGAAGAAGATGCAGGTGAATACCGCATTCCGTTGGAAATGTTAAGGCTGGCACCGAGTTCCACAAATGCTCAACCTTGGGCAGTGGTAAAGGAAGGTAATTATTATCATTTCTTTAACAATTATAAAGACAGAGTAAGCGATGACGTAAAAAAGATAAAGCATTTAGATTTGGGTATTGCTCTGTCTCATTTTCATCAAACTGCCATGAGCATCGGATTGAAAAGTAATCCGGAAATATGTGATATAAAGTTTTCTGTTCCTAAAGACATGCATTATATCATTTCATATAAAATCGGATAATGTATTAAAAACACTACATATATGCCCGTCCCGGGTTATTAATAAAATATTTTAAGGGAAACGGTATAATCTTAAAAATAAGGTTATACCGTTTTTTATATATGCGATAAAAATATATTTGCCGATCCTATATTAATTATAATATAAGCCGAATGTCCATAGTATTAAATTAAAAATACGGAAGAAGAAAAGGGTGATGAATCCGACGAATGTCATATAATTATATTTTTATTATTTTTTAAATATTCTAATGTTGTTTTAATTTCTTAATTGACTTCTTTTGTAAAAATTACGGTATACGGTTTTTCACAATCGCTTATTTTTATTTTTGTTTCCAACTAAAATTTAACTCCTTTCTCATCCGGAATGATGTTTGATGTCGTAAGTATATGGGTAACGTGTTTATAAGTCATGAAAAAACGGTAAGAGGTAAAAATGCAGGCAAGATGTATGACACGGATTTATATCATGTTTTTGCATTGATAACAATATAAAAATGATAAAAAATTAACATAAAAACATTACAAATTTACCTTGTATGTAAAAAATATTTATCAATAAAATCTACAAATAAGTTGATATGTATAAAAATATGTGATAGAGTACAGTGACATTGATAATAAATACTGTTTTTAATTAATTCATCAATTTGTAATTAAAATGTTCCGTACAAAAATATTATCGGACTAAACAGTAATGTACCGGAACTGTTTTAAAATGCTAAAAGGAGAAGATTATGAAAACAAAAAAGCGACGAAGTATATTTGCCGGTGCGCTGGGTTTATTCTTAACATTGGGAGCCGTCACGCAAAATGTAACAGTGGCTTTTGCACAGGAACCGGGCGAGGCGGTATATTATGGCACTGACAGTGATAATCATGCTCCAGGAACAGGCGGCGGAACGGATAATTTGAATGCATTGCAAACATCTGATGAAAACCCGACAGAGGAACCGCCGAAAGCGGCTCAAAATGACTTATACACATCATATATCAACCTTGTGGGTGAAAAAACGGCCTTTTACGGCGGAGAAATTATAACACTTTACAATAATATTGTAATCTCCGGAAATCAGACCGTTTTAGAAGAAGGTTCTTATTCCGTAATTACTATTCCAAAATCTTCATTTCAAAAACCCGTAGAAAAAGATATCTCAACATCTTTTACCGATTTTAAAAAACTTACTATAGAAGAAACAGACAGTGATTATCGCATTATTACTGTCTATAAAACGCTGTACGGCGGATATAATGCGGGTACACCGGTTAAGTTAAGCCTGATTCCCGGGGGGGTTGTCAACCGGAGCAACAGTATCGTAAAACAGGAATTTTTTGACAAAAACGGGACAAAACTTACCGAAACAAGTCAGGTAAATATTATCGGTAAGGCTGAAATAGAAAAAATCAGTAACAACAACTGGAGCGCATCAAGGTTAGAAAATGAAGTAGACGAACATTATGTTATAAAACAGGGAACATATCGTACGTTTCATCCATACTATACATCTGTATTGGACAATCAGAACGATCCGAGAGACAGGCGTATCTATGCCGCCGTTCCGGATGGTACTTCGGTAAAGGCAGACACGGGCTGGACATATGAAGAATCAACGGGGCGTTATTATAAGGACATTCCGAGAAATAAATGGAACAGCTCAAATATTACCATTGAGCTGGACTTGGGCGGAATCGATATGTCTTCATTCGACTCGCAGAATAAGTATAAGCGTTTTGAGGTTGTATTTTCGACGCAACCGGTAGCAGACGGAGTTGTTCAGACGGATATCGGACCTTATATGGCTTCCTGCAAAAGAGACTATTATATATTGAAGTCGGGACCGGTTGTTCCGGGAGCTACACAGAGTGTATACAATTATGTATATAACAAAACAATAAATCGTGATTATCAACCCGTAAACGGGAATAAATCAGCCACCGGAAGCTATCATTTGGGAAGCGGATATTATTCGGACAGAAATCTTACATACTTGTCATATAATCACGACCTTTTAAATTCACAGCGCATACGGTATTCCCTTGCAAACCTTACAAGCTACAGCATTTATAACGGAAAGGGCGATGATGATACACGTGAACTTTCATTTACGTCATCACATATAGAAGTAAGCCCTTATACCAATCCTTCGGAGATCCGTATTATGGTTTTGGGTTTAAATGAAGAAGATACGGAAACATTAAAAAACATGCTGCACGGCACTAAAGCATATGGTTGGAAAGACGGAGTTAAAACCCTTATATCCGAAGATGTTCCCGTTGTCTCCTACGGATCGTACACAGATTCCCATACATCCGAAGGCTGGCAGAAGCTTAACGGAGAAGGAGATTATTCGGAAATATCCTTTGAATATCCTGAAACCTTGAAGTTTATCGGTAAAAGCAACATAGATAAGTTTTATAAAGCAATATGGAATGATGTTGTCGCGGATATAAAGGAAAGTGCATACACTGAATTGGCAGACAAACTCAGTAAAGAAGAAGCTCCGGTAATTAATTATAAGGCGGATTACGGAAGGTTATATTTGAAGGGTAAGTATGTCGTAAATGCAGGTGAAGAAGCAACCGAAAATACGGCTGTGGTTTCAGACAGCACAAGAGATGAATTTCGAATGTATTACGAAGATATTATGAAGACGAATAATATTTCGATTACTACCGGAAGTCAATATTTTGTGGATGAAACGCTGACTGCAAAGCTTTCATATACACAGAACAGATACGGAAACTTTGCGGATGCCACGATGCCTGAAAATGCAAATATTTATTATCTTGTTCCGGACGGACTGGAGCCTGTAGATGACGGAGAAACGTTCAGTGACATAAAGGTTGTTCGAGGATATATAGACGGGTTTAATCTTGTGACGGCTAAACCCGCGAAAACGAATATACCTAAGTCTTCGGGAGCAATAAACGACAGCAGTCAAAATACTTACGAATTGAGCTTTACCGTTACAGGAAGACTGCAAACGGGAACATATAAAATTTATTCCTGTATGTCTATTGATAATAACAAGATAGGAGTAGATGAAAACGGGACTCAATACGGAATCCTTCAAAGAGATAATCCGAGCTCGTCAACCGTATGGAAAAATATACTAAATGATGCGGAAAACAGACCGGACAACAGGTTTAAATTTACGGATTTTTCGAGTGAAACATTTACAATTTATCCTCCTAAAGTTTTATCTTCATTTAAAGAAGTAAAACTTTCAAAAGATCCGGATTCAAAATACGCATCATCTCTCGGCAATAAAGCGACTATCGGAACGCCGATAGACTACAGGTGGCTTTTGAAAAATAACAGTACCGGGGATATCGATACTCTCGAAGTTATAGACATTCTTCCGTATTCCGGAGATAAGTCAATAGTAGCAAGCGACAGCGGAGAATATACAAGCAGAGGTTCAACATTTAAAACTCCTCTTACAGGCGTTGATGCAAATGAGAAATTTGACATTTACTATTCTACAGATCCCGTAAAAGGAACCATAAAAGAAAATACTGCCGCTGCATGGAGCACCTCCGTGGATGATTATTCATCGGTTACAATGATTAAGGCGGTTTTAAAAACCGGACAAAAATTGTCGGTAGGTGAGTCATGCTCTATCGTAACTCACAATATTATTGAAAATAACGACAAAATTCAGGACGGTCAAAAGGCGCATAATTCATTTGCCGTATCTTTGAACGACGGGAATTCTTTTGCGGAAGCTTTGGGTGTTGAAGTCGCGGTAAACTACCCTAAGCGTGACGTTCAAATATTAAAGTCGGATCTGGAAAATCAAAATAAAAGGTTATATAACGCCGTATTTACATTATATGAAGAAGGAACCGGAGAAAACGGCGGAGACCGCCTGATTAAAGATGACATTACTACTAATCATGACGGTATCGCTACAATTCCGAATCTATTGGTGGGAAAGGAATATTATCTTATTGAAAAGAAAGCTCCAGAAGGATATGAGCGTTCCGAAGATAGATTGTATTTTACGGTTAATGAAGCGGATGAAACAAACAGTGTACAAAGGATAGACATTTCAAATGACATAAAGAGAACCTCCGTGGGAGTGACTAAAAAATGGATAGGACCGGCCGCGGATAATGTAAATGTTCATCTTTTGGCAGACGGAGTCGACACGGGAAAGTCGTTAACTTTAGACGAATCGAATAACTGGAAGGGTACATTTGATAAGCTGCCTGAATTAAATAATGACGGTTCCGAAATTTCATATACGGTTTCGGAAACACCGATTACGGATTATTCATCTTCAATAACGGGAGATGCGAAAACAGGATATGTAATTACAAACACAAATACCGAGAAAATATCGATTCCCGTAAAAAAAGAGTGGATAGGACCGCCGGCAGATAAAGTTTCGATAAAGTTGGAAGCGGACGGAAATGTTGTTGATGAAATTGTATTAAATGATGACAACAACTGGAGCGGAAGCTTTGAAGGATTTTTGAAATATGATGCCGACGACGGTCATGAAATCAGTTATACGGTTTCTGAGGATGAGACGGCAGATTATGCAACAAGTATTACGGGAGACGCCGTGAACGGATTTACCGTGACAAATACGAAAAAACCTACGGGATCCATACCTCCGGCAGATGAAGAAAATGTACCTCCTTCAGATGAAGAACCGGAAAATCCTACATCTCATTCAGATGAAGGACATGAAGATCCTACGCCTCCTTCAGGTGAAAAGCATGAAGATCCGGTATCTCCGGACAATGTAAAGAATTCGGAAAACAATACCGACAAAACAGATACAACGCCGAAAACCGGCGACAATATGCAATACGGC